>QZJS01000031.1 GCA_003597945.1 Desulfobacteraceae bacterium
GAGGCATTGGACAGACTTTGGTTCAATGGGCACGACATCAAAGGGACTGTTGATCCAGTCCCATAAGTTCCTGTATGTAAATAGATTCCAGCGTAAAAAGGCCACCAGGTTCGACAGTGACCATCCGAACTTGGCTTTGAACCGAAGAAACTTGACCAGCAGAATAGCGATTCGCTATTGAAAGTGTATTTGCTTTCTTTATCGCAATATTAATCGGTATCCCAATCGCTTGTAAAAGAAAACGACCCGGATAGAAACGGCGTTGGGCACTGGCTGCGCTAAGAAATCGAATTTAAGGTAAAAAGTAGCAGTCTCATGAAAATATTTTATCGACCGTCAGATAGATGTTGCCTGTTTGCGAGACATGGCGTCTTTTTCGGTAGAGCATTTCGTGGAGGTTGATCCTGTCGTCAAGGATGGCATTAAGGTCTGCGCCATTAAAATATCCTGACATCAGACGCCGAAAATGGAGGATATTAAATGAAATCTATTGATTCCGAGGCGTTGCGGATGTTTCAGTCTCAAATTGGTTTTTAAACCCGTTCGGGAATATATTGCTTTACAAGCGCATATTTTATGCTATTATTCCCGAAAAGGAAGATTTTAATCATGGGGTGATCATTCGTAACAAAAAATTACCGGACGGGTTGATTTTATTTCCGGCGGATATGGGGAATGCGATACGGACCAAGCGCAAATCGGATAACCTGACCCAGGCGGAAGCGGCGGCCCTGTGCGGCGTCGGCACGCGGTTTCTCGGCGAACTGGAACGCGGCAAAGACACGGCTCAGATCGGAAAAGTGTTTCAGATTCTGCGGGGTCTGGGCCTGGAACTTCACGTCACGTCAAAGGGCGTTAGGCGCTGATGGCGGCCCAGCTCTCGGTTTTTCTGGGCGACGATTACGTCGGCGTATTGTCCTGCGACAGACAGCAGCGGTTTTCGTTTCAATATAATCCGCAATGGATCGCCGGAAAAGATGCCGCGCCCCTGTCTCTCTCGTTGCCGGTTCAGGATGCCCCCTACGCGGATGATCAGGCCCGTCCTTTTTTTGTCAACCTGCTTCCGGAATCCGGCGTGCGGGAGGCGGTGGCCCGGAAACTGGGAATTTCCCCCGGAAATGAATTCGCTCTGCTCGAAGCCCTCGGCGGCGAGTGCGCCGGCGCGGTCACCCTCCTTCCCGTGGACGCATACCCGGACAAAGGGTCCGGGTATCGTAAACTTTCGCCGGATGAGTTCCATGCCATCATCCGGGAGCTTCCTAAAAAACCGTTTCTTGCCGGTGAAGACGGCATCCGGCTCTCACTGGCCGGCGCTCAGAACAAGCTGCCCGTCTATCTGAGAGATGACCATGTTTTTCTCCCTCTGGGCGCGTCTCCGAGTTCTCATATTGTCAAACCCGATATTGACGGCATCCATGGAAGCGTCCGCAATGAGGCGTTTTGCATGGCTCTGGCCAAAAGGATGGGCGTAAATGTCCCGGATGTGAATGTAATGAAGACCCCGGATGAGGTGTACGTGGTGGCCCGTTATGATCGGTTTAATGATGCAAACGGCGATATCCGACGCATTCACCAGGAAGATGTCTGCCAAGCCCTGGGCCTTCTGCCCGGAACCAAGTATGAAGCCGAAGGGGGGCCTTCACTCGCGGATTGTTTTACCCTTATTGACCGCGCTTCATCCAGCCCGGCCCTTGATCGAAAAGCCCTTCTCCATTGGGTGGTCTTCAATTATCTTATACACAATGCCGATGCCCACGCCAAAAACCTTTCGTTGCTCCTGACGTCTGATGAAGTCCGGCTCGCGCCGTTTTATGATCTGATGTGCACCGGGGTATATGAGGGCATCAACAGAAGACTGGCGATGAAAATCGGCAATGAGAACCGGCCGGAGTGGATTCAGTCGCGCCATTGGACCCGGATGGCTGACAATGTGTCCATCCGGCCCGGCTTTGTTTTGCAAACCCTGCGGGATATGGCGAATCGAATGGAGAATGCCGCCCAGCTATTGGCGGCGGAGCAACAGGCCCGGTGGGGGCCGGCCTCAATTATACCGAGGATTTTAAGGATTATTTCAAGGCAGGTAAAACACTCAACATCAATCGCCGGGTAAATCGGGATTTTGGAACGCACTTATACCGACCCGAAGCAGTGGAGTCTCCTGGAAACCTATGTGCAATCTTGCCTTACCTTCACATCTGCTCTCCCCGGTTCGGAATATGGGTGGTCAGTTGGGCCAGCCAGTCCAGTGCGTCAAAGATTTTAGATAACCGGGAGGCAATCCATTTTTCGATGCCGTGACGGGCCTCCAGATTTTCATAGGTGATGATGGGTTATTGATACAGCGCATTGATCTCATTGTCGTATTTTTCATAGATGACCTTGCGCTTCATTTTCTGGGTCGGCGTCAGTTCGCCGGTTTCTTCGCTGAAGGCGCCGGGAAGCAGGCGGAATTTTTTGATCTGTTCATACCGGGCCAGGTTTTCGTTGACGTGATCCACCCGCTCCTGGAAAAAGCTTAATATCTCGGGCGATCGGATCAGATCCGCATTGCCGTTATGCGAAATCCCCTTCTGTCGGGCCAGTTCCTTTAGCAGGTCGAACTGGGGTACGATCAGGGCCGTGAGATAATTACGGCCGTCGCCGATAACGCAGGCCTGGTCAATATACATGTCCATGATCAGGGCCATTTCAATGGGCTGGGGGGCGATGTTTTTGCCGCCCGAGGTGACCAGAAGCGATTTTTTCCGGTCTGTGATCCGAAGCATGCCGTCTTCATCCAATTCCCCGATATCGCCGGTTTTAAAAAATCCGTCTTCGGTGAATTCTTCACGGGTTTTTTCCTTCTGGTTGAAGTAGCCGGTTTCCAGGGAAAAGACCTGGGGGCCCTTTACCAGTACTTCACCGTCTTCGGCGATTTTGATTTCCGTATC
Organism: Desulfobacteraceae bacterium; assembly: GCA_003597945.1. Taxonomy (GTDB): domain Bacteria; phylum Desulfobacterota; class Desulfobacteria; order Desulfobacterales; family Desulfosalsimonadaceae; genus SURF-33. The sequence goes on from QZJS01000031.1 coordinate 2,931, forward strand.
CTTGCAGGGCCGCCCCACGCATCCGGGTTTGATGATAAACCGGGGCGATATCAGCTTGGACACCACCATCATTTTCATCGTTCCTTTAAACGTTTTAAACGGGCACTGGCCGCTTCCCTGCAAGACGATCATGGTATCCACGAGCCATTCAAGGGCTTTTTTGTAGATCCATTTGTCCGGTAGGGGATCGACAAACACGGGGGAGTTGGAGGTGATGGCCGAGGTGGTTTCAGTCAAACCGTATCCTTCGGTGATGGTGATGTTCATGGAGCGAAAAAATTTGGTGATTTCTTTGGGCAGGGCTGCGCCGCCGGAGCCGGCCACCACCAGCCGGTCAAAGCCGATAACCTTCCGGATTTTATCATAGACCCTGGCATTGGCAATGGCGAATTTTATTCCCAGGGCCGGCGGCATGGGCTTGCCGGCAATCAGATGGTCTGAAGCCTGATCGCCCACGGCCATGGCCCAGTCAAACGCTTTTTTCTTAGCGCCGGTCAATTTCTGGCCGTGCAGCCGGACCGCCTCATAGATTTTTTCATACAACCGGGGGATGGACAGCAGTATGTTGGGCCGGACATCCAAAAGATCCTGCTGGATGGTTTTGATGCTCTGTGCAAAATTTATGGTGGTGCCGATGGCCATCTGCAAGTGATAATCGGTGGTTCGGCCCATGATATGACACAACGGCAGAAAGCTCAGGCTCTCCAGCCGGATCCCGCGTTCAATGATTTTCTGGAGCAGGGGCGTGCTCATGAGCACATCCGTCTGGGCCGCAAAATTGGCATGGCTCAGCACCACCCCTTTTGGATTGCCGGTGGTGCCCGACGTATAAATAATGGCCCCGGTGTCGCTGCTTTTCAGGGCTTTGCGTCTTTTCTCAAATTCTCCAATCGCGGATGAAGAAGCCGCGCCTTTTTGCATCAGGTGGTCGTAATCGATAACGCAGGTATCGGGCGGGTTGTTCACCGGCGACATGCAGACGATAAATTCCAGGGAAGGCACTTGGGCTTTAACGCGAAAGGCCTGGTCCATGAGGTCCATGTCTCCGGCAATGATGGCCTTTGCGCCGCAGTCATTGAGAATAAAGGCAAGCTGGGCGTCGGTGCTGGTCGGATAAATGGGCACGCCGATGCCGCCGGCCCCCTGGATGGCCTGGTCGCAAATGACCCAGCGGGGCCGGTTATGGGCAAACAGGCCGATGCGATCGTTTTTTTCAATCCCCGTTTTAATAAGCCCGGCTCCCAGACCCCGGGCCTCATCAGCCGCCCGGCCCCAGGTGATATCGATCCATTCCGAACAGGGCGCGCCGTTTTTCAGTTTGGCCCGCATGAATACGTCGTTTTCAAATCGTTTCGCATGGGTGAAAAACAGTCCGCACTGGGTCTCTTCCGTTTGATACGCGTAGGCCACGGGGTTCTCCTTTGTTTATAAAGTATTGTTTATAGTTACGATATTTGATATTAAATTGATGTAAAAATATCAATAAAAAATAATACCGATAAAAAGAGTGCCATATAAAATCAATCAGCCTGCAAAACGTGTCCGACATAAAAATCCTTCACTCCCGATAAATATCCACCATGACATGTTTTACGCCCCAGTGCAGGGCGTCCGAATGGGAGTCGAAATAAAGGTCGAGGCGGTCCGGGCCGGTGATGGCGGATCCGCGGTCCTCGACGCGGCCGTAGCCCCAGCCGTGGACGTACATGCGGGTGCCGAAGGGATGATATTTGGTGTCCGCGGCAATGGTGCCGTCACGGGCGAACCAGAGCCAGGGAAAGACCAGACGGAAGGGAAGCATCCAGGGCCGCCGGATGGTATCCCATGAAACCAGGCCGGGCTGGGGTTCCCGGGTTTTGGTGCCGGATGCGGTCAGGCCCGAATAAGGTCTGCCTTTGCTTGGTCCGACGCTGACATAACGGTTCCAGAAGTCGAACTTAAGGCATTTCCAGGATCCCCGCTCCCAGCCGCAGCACTGGCCGCAGTCGCAGTAGCCCGTGGCTTTCATGGTGCGCGTGGTTTTTGACGGGCCGCAGCCGGACAGCGAAAATCCGAAAATCAGGAGGCAGGCTATGATTCGGGTGATGTGTGAAATACCGTTCATTTTGACTCCCGTCGCCCGTCTGTTTCGGCATTCCGGTCTATTTTAATGCGGGGTATTATTCCCGCGTGCGGGAGCATCGATACATTTGAATCCGTTGTATTTCTAATAATTGTCGCGTTTATCAGAACAAAACCATTGATCATCACTGTCACGTCCATCTCCCCGGAATCACGGTCTTGCAGTGTTTGCAGATGTTTTTTTCAAGATCATAGGTTTTGATCAGATATCCCTGGCGTTCAATGAGAAGTTTGCCGCAGTGGTGGCAATAGGTGTGATTTCCCTCATGGCCGGGCACATTGCCCACATAGACGTAGCGAATCCCTTTCTTCATGGCGAATTGCCGGAATTCCGTAAGCGTGGCCACGGGTGTGGGCGGGAGCCGGTCGAGCTTGTATCTGGGGAAAAACCGCAGGAGATGAAGGGGATAATCCGGGCCGAGGTTTTCGATGATCCAGCGGCACATTGCGGAAAATATTTCCGGATCATCCACATATCCCGGCACCATCAGGGTGGTTATTTCAAAGTGAACGTTTCGTTTGTGCAGGGCTTTAAAGGTTTCTAAGACCGGACCCAGACGGCCGCCGTTCAGCTTCCGATAGACATCATCTGAAAAACATTTGAGGTTGATGTTGGCCGCGTCCAGGACGTCGCACAGGACATCCAGGGGTGCGGGATTGATGTAGCCGTTTGAAATCCAGAGGTTGTATAACCCCTTTTCGTGGGCGACCCGGGCCGTATCGATCATGTATTCAAAATAGGAAATGGCCTCGGAATAGGTATAGGCAACGGCTTCGGCTTTGACTTCTATGGCTTTTTCCACCACCTGGGCCGGGAACAGCTCATAGGTGCGAAGGGATTCGGGATAGACCTGGGAAATTTCCCAGTTCTGGCAGTTAAGGCATCGGAAATTGCAGCCGGCCGCGGCAATGGAGAGATTGGTGGATCGCGGGTGAAAATGGAAAAGGGGTTTTTTCTCCACCGGGTCGATGTTCACCGAGCAGGGATTGCCGTAGGCAAGGGAATATAATTTGCCGTTGATATTGACTTTGGACCGGCAGATGCCCCGGTCCTGTTTTTCCAGAACGCAGCCGTGCGGACAGATGCCGCAGACCACGCTCTGATCGGGCAACCGATGATAGTCAAACGCCTCTTTGGACCATTTCCAGGGATGCCGCGGCGCATCGCCTTTAAAAATCACGCCGGTGACGTCATCGGGACCGGCTTTTTGCAGCAGGCCCCTGACGCCGGCCAGTGCAGGGCCGGGAAGGGCTGCCGTGCACACGGCAGCCGCACCGGAAACAAGAAATCGTCTTCGGGTCAGTTGGTTCATGATGGTCTCGCATACATCAGGCCGGCGCTGATCAGTTTCAATCCCGCCAGGCAGAGCGTGGTCCATATGATGCCGATATACGGAATCAGGATCACGCTGGTGATCAGGGTCCCGGCGGCCGCGCCGATGAGATCGGCGGAAAACGCCTGGATCACACCGGATTTTTTGTCCCCGCGCAGATACAGGGCCACGGGCATTTGAATGCCGCAGGCCGCGGACATGGATAATCCTAAAATCAGAAAGGCGGCGGGCGGCAGCCGGTCACCGGCATAAGTGATCAAAAACAAAAACACCAGCAGCAGGGCCATGAGCGCGCCGTCGGCAATAATGAGAATTTTCGCGCCGTGCGCGCGGATCCGGTGCCCGAACATGGCGCCGGGCAGCAACCCGGCAAGAAATACCGTCACGATCCATCCAATCTGTTCGTAAATATAGCCGAAAAGGATCTGGAATGCAAATATGATCAGAATCTGGCTTCCCATGAGCACGCAGCCGGTTGAAAACAGGACGAATTCCTCACGGGAGCTCCGGGCCAGGTAGATGCTGAAAAACAAAGCCAGGGTCACCAGAAATCCAGTGGGAGATGTGGAAAACCGGGCAAACCAGTCCTTATACATCAGCCGCATCAGGTGGGGTGAAAAATCGCGGTTCAAAGGCGCGTCGATATTGACGTGTTCATAGAGATAGGCCGTGCGATCGGCGGTGACATTGCCGTGAAATAATCCGTGAATGTAGTCGGTTTGGATGTTTTTAACATCCAGAAGGGCCACGATGTCAGTATCCGGCGCAAAATCCGCGCAGAGAAAATGGATTTTTTCGCCGGGCAGCAGGGCCACATGCTTGAAATGTTTTTTGGCGGTGTTCCGGAGAGAGGCGATTTTAACGGCCTGTTCATCCCGGATGTAATTGTCGAATCCGGTGACCGAAAAGGAAAGAATGCCGCCGTCACCGAGCCGGGTTTTGGCAATGTTGAAAAATGCATCCGTGAAAAACCGGTTGATCTGAAAGGTGTCGGGCTCGGGAAGGCTTAAGATCAAGGCGTCATAGGTTGTTTCCGTAAGGTAAAGCCAGGCCCGTCCGTCCTCATGGATCCGGGTAAGTCCGGAAAGATTTTCTAAAAAACCGAAGGCAAACGCCGCATCAGAAAGCACGGGATCGATTTCCACGTAATCCACGAAGGCCGGCCGGTGTTTGGCGACCTCGGCCATCATGCCCCCCTGGGCCGAAATCAGGAGCACGCCATTGACGGATGGCAACTGGGAAAGGGGGTAATGGACCGATTCTTCGGCAAGTGCCGTGTCGGCGCCGGCCATGACCGGTTTTCCGTCAAGATACAGGGTGTGCTGTTTTCGATCCGAATAAACGGCGATCCTGCCGTAGCGGGACTCCTGGTAGTAGGAAAGGGTCATGCCGGGCGGGGTCAGGGAGCCTTTTTCAAGGGCCATGCCCGCTGCCAGGGCGAACAGGCAGACAGCGCCGGCAATGGCCATGGTTGTTTTCGGCCGGGACCCATGAGCTAAAACAACCATGGCCAGATAGAGCAGGGGGAGATGGGCGATGCAGAGCGCCTGGAACGGCGTGACCCATGCCACCAGGGCAAAGGAAAACAGTATCCCGCCGAGGGTGTCGCCGATATTGTCGGCAATATAGACCCGGGTTCCGGAAAAGGACGGCAGGATATTACGGGCCGTCACCAGGCTGTAGGGCAGCGCAAATCCCAGCAGCAGGCCGTACGGGACAATGGTCAGGAAGGCATAGGCAAAGGTCGAGTAGAATCCGGCGGAACTGCCGTAAATAAAAAAGACGTCGCGGAAATAGCGGATCATCAGCAGTTCAAGGGGAGCCATGACGATCAGGCCCACGGAAATCAATGCCAGGCGGAGCAGGGAGGCTTTTTTGCCGGCGGCCCGTGCCATAAACGTGCCCATGCCGCCAAGGAGCAGCCAGTTGAACAGGATCAGGGCAATGACGAATTCATTGCCGTTAAACTGGGTCAGAAATTCCCGGATGACGACGATCTGGGTGACAACCGACGCGATCCCCGTGGCAATGACGATAAAGCGGATATGCCGGTCAGCGCTTTTCTTCAAAATACTGCACCTGGTAGGTCATGACCTCAAGCCCGGGCTGGCGCCAGGCCTTTGCCGGCAGGCCGGCCTTCAGGCAGAGATGATCCAGAAACATTTCCGGATCCGGGAGCTGTTCCCAGACCTGGGGCAGAAATGTTGAGGAATAGGGGCCTTTTCGAAGGATCACGCCGTCGATATGGGGCCGGAGCCTGGCGATAAGGTCTTTTCCGTCAGTATAGGCCAGGGGCCGGGGTTCGGTGAGCAGGCTGATTTCGATGTCCACCCGGTCGAGCTCCTCACGGCTCAAGGGTCGGAAGCGCGGGTCCCGGAAGGCCGCGCTGATGGCGTTTTCTTTGATGCTGTCGATGAGTTTGCGGTCAGGTGAAAGATTGCCGATGCAGCCCCGCAGTTGGTGATCGATTTTTAAAGTCACGAAGGTGCCGCGCCGCATGTTAAGAATATCGTCGGCAATGGATGCCGCGGCATCGCCTGTATGATCGTCTGGCGCGTTGAGTTTTTCCGCGATGGCGGCGCGGGCGACGTTAAGAAGAGCTTCGCCTTCTTTTTCTCCGATAAGTTGAGCTGAGGTGGTTTTTTGATCGGGCATGTTAGTTTCTCCATCATTTCCAAAAAATGCAATGGCGGCATAACCGACAACCCGCTGCCGGTCCCCGGCGGTGTCGCCGGAGTTGCAGGCGTGAAGCAAAACGGGCTGCCAGTTGTGCCGGCGGGCAAGGCGGATAAGGACTTGCAGCGGGATCATGCCGCAGGCCCGGTCCGGGGAGCTGGATAATGTTTTGTGATCTAATCGCAGGATCATGTCGATGGTGGCCCGGTCTTTTTCAACAGCGTCTTTATAAGTCAGGAAATGGGACAGATCCGAGCTTGTCACCACCAGCGTATCCGGGCCGATGATGGTGTCAACAGCATCAACATATTGTCCGATATCTCCGGGCCCCATGACAATAGGCACCAGAGAAAAATCTTTAATGTAATACTTTAGAAATGGAACTATAACTTCCAAAGAATGTTCATTTTTATCAGAAGAAGATATAGCTCTGAAAATTTCGGATTGCTCCCGCAGCCGGGCCGCATCCGGATGAAGCGAAACAGCTCCGAGGGGCGTGTCATATGCATCCACATGGCTGACGGCGCATCCCCGAAACCCCAGCCGGTGATCCGGGCCCATGAGAATTACTTTTTTAAACCGCCCGGAGGAAAGCACCCGGGACGCGTGGGCCGCCGTCAGACCGGAATAGGGATAACCCGCATGGGGCATGACCAGTGCCTTAAGCGGCCGGTCCGCGGGGAGTAAAAGTTCTGTCCCGGCGGCGTCTCGGGTCAGGCGTTCGATCAGCGCGGTCAGTTGTTTAGGATCATCGGGATAAAAACTGCCGGCATAGACGGGCTTTCTGAGGGTTTCCGCGGTTAACGCCGGGCAGGGCGCCGACATAGCGGCCAGCCAAAAGATAAAAAAGACAAATATGAAGCGTCTTATGATTTTCATGATATGAACATGATGATTTGAAAAAATTCGGTTTTTTTGTCCGGATTTTTCGGGAAACGTCAAAGACATTGTCAGATGATTCTCAGGATAATCAGACCTGTTCGAACTGTCAATAAAAAGCGGTTTATCAAAACCCTCAAATGGGATTTCCTTTTCCAGGCTTTTGTGATAATGATTAATGATTCACCGGTTCCAAATATTACACATTTCTTTTCAGGTCTCAGGCAATGAAAACACATTTGGTTGTTCTGCAATCCGGCGTGATGGACCCATTGGCAAAACTTGGCCCGGCATCCCGGTCCGGTCGGATTTATTTGCGATTATCCACCCCCTTGCCCGAAGGCGAAGGCATTATTTTAAAATTAATGGGGATGTCGCCGCATAAATCTTACCTGCTGGATGGTTTCATCGTTTCCTGCTTTCCAATCCGGGACACTCTTTTTCAAGTGCAGGCGGATGTCAGCCAGAGCCTGGCGGCCCTGCTTATACAAAATGAAACAGATAGTCCCCCGGCCAAATCTCCACCCAAGACCCGCCCGGAAGCGCCGGCCAAAATCCGGAAAGAGGCGATTAAAAAAACGCCGGAAAAACCGAAGACAAGGGAAATAGTGGAGCTTCCTGAAATTGAAGAAATTGAAGAAATTAGCATCACGGATATGGTGGAAATCCTGCCGGATGACAACGCCATGCCATCGGCCCACGCGGCGCCCACATATCCAGGAGATACTGTTTCAGAGGATTCAGGCAAGATCCTTGGGATGGAAGATATCCGGCAGATTATCAGCCAGGAAGAAATGGCCATCCCTGTTGAAGTTGAAAAACCGGCGCCTGCTCCGGTGATTAAAGAAAAAAAGACATTAACCGACGCGGAACGCAAAAAAGCGGAACCAGTGGGCAAGTTTCTTGTGAACCTGACCAAGGCCATGTGCAGGAGCGGATATTATGACCCCGAACATCCAAGCGCCGCAAACGCTAAAAAAGGGTTGTACGAAGAATTTATCAATAATGCCGGTCAATATAATGAAATCGTTTTCACCCGTGAAAAATCCCGTGAATTAATCGATATCTTCATTACAGGGGTTACGGATGAACAGGTCAGTGTCCGCATGCTGGTGGGCGCAAACGCGGCCGAACTTTTTCTTCCCAAGTTAAGCGATTACTATGATCGTAAAGGTCTTCTGAGTTTTGCCATCCGGAAAGAAATCGCCCTGGAACATTTTGACCGGTTTATCGATATTATGAGTGATCCGGCCGTGGATCGGCACGAGTCCGTAAAGGCCGGCGATGTTCTCACAAAAGCCTTGATTGATAACGAGATCACTGAAATATCAACGGTTTTTGTCAGCGACAGAATCGATCTGGGACTGGATGTGCCCTGGCGGGTGGAAATGGCCATCCAGCGACTGGCCAAGGATTTCAAGATCATGCCGATGTTTAAGAATGTTTCCACGGATGCCTTGAAACAGATAAAAATGCAGACAATCGCCGATATTCTGCGTCCCCTCAAGCATCCCCGGTATTATAATGATTTTCTCGTGAACTGTCATATCATTTCCCGTCAGGTAAAGGATTTGCCCCCTGAAGAAATTGAAGGCATTATCGTGGACGCTTTCCCCATCGGCCTGCTGATCCCCACAACCCAGTTTACTTTTGAAGAGCTTGAGCGCCTGGAAAAATTAAGACGGGAGCAGCCCGAAGAAAATAAAATCCATCACCGCCTGATCGGCATCCGGCGGGTTCTCAGGCTTGTCGCGGGTCGTGTTGCCCGGGAACGACCCAGTGGCGCCATCTACTATCTAACCCAATTGTATCGTAATGAAATTCTTTCGTTTCACGATCTGCCTCCCGAAGCGCAGTATCTGATAAATTCCAGCAAGATAGCCGCTGATATTATTTCTGATTTCTCAAAATATGAGAAGATGCTTCTGCGTTCCGATATGCCGGGAGATGCGGTAACCTGCCTGAAATGTTTCCGCCGGGCGGCCAATACGTTAATTGAAGATAAAAACTATGATATTCTAACCAAAATTTCTCGTCTGATCCGGGAATCGGTAAATGGAAACAAATTATTGCAGTCTGATGACTTCATCCGGGAACTGCTGTCCCAGCCGGCCAGCCTTGAAATGGAAAGTGCCGAGCCCATCCGTAGAGATTCGCCGGAACCATCAGCAGTTTTGCTTGATTTTATTTTTGCCGCTCATTCAGCACTGCTGTTAAAGGCATTTATCGAAGCAGTGCCCGAAGACCGCAAAAAAATAGGAGCGATCATAGAAACGATCGAGAGTCTTGGTGTACGGATGATGACCCGGATTTTGTCGGAAAGCAAGGACAAGGAAATTCGTAAAACCGCGGTTGAAACCCTTATCCGTATGGGGGAATGGTCCCGGAAATGGGCGCTCGATACCCTGGAAAACATAAAAAGCGCCTGGTACCTGCACCGCAATGCCATGATGATCCTGCGAAACGTTTCAAAACATGCGGAGGATTTTGAACCGGTACGGATGTTTATCTCCCATGAAAATGCGCGGATCAGGGAAGAGGTGATCGGACTGATTGTTGCCCTGCGGCCGTCAGACAGGGAATTGCTGATCATTGAAGCATTAGATGATGACGATGCCAGGGTACGCTGGCGCGCGGTACGGGCCCTTTCGGACATTTCACCGATTTCCGGACCAGGATTAAATGAAATACTGGCAATCGTCACTGCCCCGCTGGAAAAAGAAAAAAGTGCGGCCACGGAACAGAAAAAAAAGATCGCCAACCTGATCAGCGCCATCAACGGTATGCCTGAAATTCCGAATCTCTCCAGGGTGGAATACGATATTTTAACGGTAATTGACTCCCTATCCACACAAGACGGAGGGATTCTCAAGTTTTTAAAGAAAAAGACAATAGCGGAAGAAGATGCTGCAGTAATCAAGGCGGCCTTGCCGCTTCTGGCACGCATCGGCACTACGGCCTCTGAAAAGCTGCTGACCCGGATACAAAGTCTGCTTCCGCATTCGTCCGGGGAAATTGAATCGGCACTTGGAAAAATAAGGGAAAGGGAAGGCCATTAGGAACGACTGCGGAAAAGAGGAGAAAAAAATATGAACATCCTTGGATTGACCGATATTCACGGCCATGTGAAAGCGTTGCAAAATATGAATGATATGATCCTGACAGCCGATTTGATTCTTCTGGTTGGCGATATCACCAATTTTGGTCGCCAGGCCGAAACCGAAAGCATTTTGTCGGCCCTTGAGCCTCATGGGAAAAAGGTGCTGGCGGTATCCGGCAACTGTGATTATCCGGAAGTGGATGCCTGTTTAACGGATCGCAACCTCAACCTCCATGCCACAAGTGTTGTTGTGGACGGCATCGGTTTTCTGGGCTTGGGTGGATCACTGATCACGCCTTTCGGCACACCCAATGAAATGAGCGAAGACGAGATTGAATCCCGTCTGGAAAGGGCTTATGCGCGGCTTGAACCGGATACGCCGTTTGTGCTGGTCTCTCACCAGCCGCCCCATGACACGCGTTGTGATCGGCTGGCGTCTGGCATGCATGTGGGAAGTCGCATGGTCCGCAATTTTATTGAAAAACGACGGCCCCTGGCCTGCTTTACCGGCCATATCCATGAATCCGTGGGAACGGACCGGATCGGCGCTACGCCGATTATCAATCCTGGTCCATTAGGCACGGGTTTTTATGCGTTTGCCGAAATAAACCGCCAGAGCGCAAGCGTCGACATCCGGCCAATCTAAAGCCGCGGTAAATGCGAGATAGGAAAATAGAAACCGGCGTCAAAAAATACCAAAAAACGTCATGACGGGTCCCGGTACGAAAGGAATCGCGTTTTTGCGGTGGCCATTTCACCGGCATCCGGATAATCGGCCATAGCTGCTTTGCACCTGGAAATCCTTTCCGACAGCGGCGGATGGGTGGAAAACCAGGAACCTTTATGGGTGGCCGTTGCCTGCTGGCGGGCCAGCATTTCCAGAACCCGGATCAGGCCCGCCGGGTCATAGCCGGTGCGATAGGCGAAATCCATGCCTGAACGGTCCGCTTCAAATTCCATGTTCCGGTCAAGGCCCTTGTCAAAAAGGACTGTCTGCAGATCGCCTACCATCTCCCGGTATTTCTGACCTTGTTCTCCCTTCATCCCGACGGTCCCGACCTTGGCCGCGCCTTCAAAGAATTTGGCCCGCTGGATGGACTGCAGGGCGTGCTTATGAGCCACATGACCGACTTCATGGGCCAAAACGCAAGCCAGCTCCGCTTCGTCGCCCATGCCTTTCACCAGACTGGAACTTAGAAAAATAATGCCGCCGGGACAGGCGAATGCATTATATAAGGGACTGTCCACCACCACAAAATAATACGGGATGTCCGGCCGCAGGGAATTGCGGGCCGCGGCATTTCCGAGCAGATTCACATAACGTTGCAGCCTCTGATCTTTTACCGGCTGGCCGTATCGCTGAAAACCTTCCAGAGCCAGGGTTTCGCCGATGGTGAATTCACTCTGGTAGTCTATCCCTTCGATGCTCTGGGCCATCCCCGTGACCCCATCGAGAACCTGGCGGGTTCTTCTGAGATCCTTGTTTTTCTGTTCCGGATCAATGATATCAAAAAGCTTGAAGGCGAATGCCGGACCGGCGGCCAGCAGCAGGGTAAAGGGACCTGCCAGCCTGATAAAATCCCGGCGTCGGATGCGCGGCGCGGATGCGGGTCTATCAACATGAGGTTTATGCATTAGATTTTTCTCCTTTTATTCGAATGCAAAAGAACCGGGCCTGATGCCGGTTATTCTAATTTATCAGGTTCCTGCATTATGTGCGCCGGGGCGGCTAATAAGCGTATTCTCCGATTTTTCCTTCTTTTAAAAACAGATCAATATCGCTTTTATCCATGGTCAGCGACAAGACCATATCCAGTGCGGCCCGGCTTTCGGCCGGGGTTCCGGTCTGGTTGGCATATTCCTGGGCTTCGGGAGACAGGCCCCGGATGCTGCGGGAGCTGTCCGCGGCGTCCGCCTCAATAGAGCTTCCCGTCAGGCCGCCAAGGAGTCCGCCGATGCCGCCGGACCCGCTGTCTGAAGCAATATCCGCCGGCGGTTCCGCGGAAACTTTGCCCCTGAAGATCCATCCGGTTTTCCCGTCAGGCGCAATCACCTTGTACCAGCGGTTTTCAAAGGTGGAAACGGATAGTTGCGTGCCGCGTTTTAACGTTGCAACGGTTTCAGATGATGTGGAGCGTTCCGACTGGAGCGTTGCGTCTTCGGATGTCACCCAGACCTTGTCTGGATCGGCAAACGCAAGCACGGCCAGGTTCAGGAGGACGAATGTCATGATCAGGCGGACAGAAATGGTTTTCATGAGTTTCCCTCTTTATTTAGATCGTTTCAACGGCAACGCACGATACGTTTTCATTATTCATAATCGCCGGCCAGCGTAAAGGCCCCCCAGTATCCGGGGTGGGGATACCGGCTCTTGACGTGACGCATGGCATCCCGGATGCTTTTGGCCTTGTTTTGTTCCATGTAGCGCCGATAAAAGGACTTGATCAGCATTGCCGTTGAAACATCGCTGACCCGCCACAGGCTCGAAATCACCGCATGGGTGCCCGCGTACAAAAACGACCGGTTCAACCCGACCACGTCGTCGCCGGCGCTGACTTTTCCCAGCCCGGTCTGACAGGCGCTTAACACCACCAGTTCGGCATTGATGGTCAAACCGAAGATCTCTCTGGCCGATAAATCGCCGGCATGGTGACCGGCAAGGACATCGGCTCCCCTCCGAGACGCGAGTTTTAATGCCGACAGCAGGGGATTTACGGGATCAAATTCTCCGTGGGAGGCTATATGAATAATATCAAATCTGTCGATATTGTCAACCACCCAGTCCCTGGTGGCCTTTTCCCGGGTCAGGACGGTGATGGCCGGAAAATTCCAGCCGATGGCATGCACTTCGTGCTCGGCAAAGGGGAGGTTTAATATGGGATCACCGAGATCCGGGTTGCCCACGGCCAGCACTTCAATCTTCTGCTTGTCATATGAAGTCCGCTTTGTAACACTATATTCCAGAATACTGGCGCTGGGAAGGTAAAACAGGGCGTGGGTGTCCACCAGAAAACGATCTCCGTCAAAGAGCGTGGCAAACGACAGATAGTGCAGCGAGCCGTGGGGAATGATCCCGAGGGTGTCGATGCCGTCGAGCCAGGGCAGTATCGGCGCAACAAGTCGATGATAAAGATCGCGGCCGTGTTTTTCAAAAGGTTCGAGGTTCTGCAAGATCCGCCGGTAAACCAGGATTTCCTGTTCCAGCGTGGTTTTATCCGCGGGGACCCGGACCAGGCGGATGGCGGCGCTTTGGGCTCCACCCGGATTTTTTGGTGTGAGTATCCAGCAGAGGATTTCTTTGTCGGTTACGTAATAGGAGGCAAGGGCCACGCCGGGGGAAAGATTTTTTATAATCGACGCCGCATCAACGGGCGTAACCGATACCATTGCGGCAAGTTCGGGATTTAAGGCCTGGATGTCCGCCAGTGCGCCGTTAAGATCGTTTTGAAGGGTTTCCAGCCTGTCGGCATAGGCCTCTCGTTCATCTTCGCGGGTCGCGCCCGCGAGCATGGATTCAATTGTTTCGATTTCAGAACGGCGAAGCCTGATTTTTTCAAAAAGCGCGGTTTCCGCCGCATCCCCCAGGGTGATGGGCTGATTGCCCAGCAGGTCGATAAAATTGCGGGCACGGGAGCGTTCCGCGATTTCAAAGGCTTCTTCCCCGCGTTCCTGATCGGCCAGGAGCAGCACCAGGGCTTCATACACGGACAGCTTGTTTTCCAGGAAGCTTTCTTTGAGCGCGTCGATTTTCATCTCGGCCCGCAGGCCTTCGATCACATCAATGGCTTCTCTGAGCAATTGTTCAGCGGCCTGGGGGTCTTTGCGGAACTCAAGCTTGATTTTGGCCAGTCCGAAAAGTGACCGCCACTCGGTTTCCCGCAGCATCATTGAGCGGGAAAGATCAAGGGCCTGGACAAAGGTGTTTTCAGCCTCGGCGAATCGGTTGAGATCGGTTTGCGCGCCGCCCAGTCCGAGCAGGGCCTTGGCCGCGTTGATTTTGTTGCCGATGGCGCTGGAAATGGCATGGGATTGTTCAAAGAGCGGCAGGGCGGTTTCCGGTTGTTTGAGCATAAGCCGGGTCAGGCCCTGGTTGCGGTAATCATAGGCGATGGCCCACTGGGAGCCGATTTCCAAATCAATGGCCAGGGCACGGTCAAACATGCGCAATGCATCTTCGTATTGTGCCATATCCCGGTAAATCAGCCCGATATTGTTTAATGTGGTGGCAATTTCGTCCCGGCGAACCTTAAGGGTTTCAGCGGTTTTAAGGGCCTGGCGGAGTTCGGCCATTGCCTTGTCGTAATTGCCCAGGGTCCACCAGATCAGGCCGCCGGTGTTTTGCGCCATGACCTGCAGGCCGGGCCAGGGCGCGGCTTCGGCGGCTACGACAATCCGGCGCTGGAGTCGGAAAGCCTCTTCGTACCGGCCCTGGAACCAGGCGTTGTTGGCCTGTTCCATCAAAATGGTGAGATGGCCGAGAGAAGGTGGTTCGGCCGGATCATCGTCAACAAGCACAAGGGCTTGCTGGTAGTGTCGGTCGGCCGCGGAAAAATTGCCCAGCAGACGATAGCAGCGGCCGATATTAACCAGGGTCTCGGCTGTTTTTTCCGGGTTATCGCTTTGCCGATAGATTTCAAGTGCTTTTTTATAAAAGGAGATGGCTTCGGGATACCGGCTTAAGCGAAGATCGTAAATCCGGCCGATATTTAAGTTCTGGGCCGCCTGCAATTCCGGCATCCCCAGTGTTTCGCTCAATGTTTCCGCGGATGTAAACCGGCTCAGGGCGCTTTCATAGCGTGTGGCGTTTTCCAGCACGATCCCGAGATCGGTCATGGCCCGAATCAGGGCATCGTCTGCTTGCAGTTCGGACATAATTTCAACCGCGTTTTCAATGGGCGACACCGCCCGCGTGTAATCTTCAAGCCTTGCATAAATGAGTCCGAGCCGCAAAAGGGCCTCGGCATGAGCCGGGGTGTCGGGCTGGACCTTATCAAGCCGCTGCGCGAGCTGTTCGGCATAAACCCGAGCTTTTTCGATATTGCCGGATCTAAAGGCGCTTTCCCGGCCGATCTGAAAAAGGCCGGGCAGGTATTGGGCGTATTTTGGGACTTCCTCGGCCACGGAAATGGCATTGTCCATCATGGAAATAGCCGTAAAATCGTCCCCCGCGTCATAAGCGGCCCTGCCCGTCCGGACATAGGAAACGAAATTCTTATCGGCAAACGCTGCCGCGGCTTCGGGGGCCATGCCTTTGTATCCCAGAAACAGGGGAGGACCTGTTTGACCGCCCGGCATTAAATCGAGAGAATCAGGAGATTCAGGAGACGTGTCTTCAGTCGGCGACGGCGCGGGCGATACGGCGTCAAATGCGGACATATCGGGATACCGGGTTAAAAAGGCCGATACCCATTGCTGTGGTGGTTGCGACCAGTCACCCAACAGCAGGGTGGGGCATCCGAAAATCGATAACACATGAGCGACCACAAAGGGATCCATGATATCGGATCTGGAAAAAACGGCGATGCCGGCATTGGGAAGCGCCGGGGCAAGGGAGGCGATCTTAAAGCGTCGGTTAGACTCCGGATATACGGCAAAAAATTGCTCGGACTCCTGGCCGGGTCGCGTGGGAACCGTGGCGGCAGGGGTCAGCCGACCGCTGATCAGTGCGGTGTGGGTATCGCTGTAGTTCATCCAGAAACGAAAATCCGGTATTTCCGGGAGCGCGGAAAGGGTCCGAAGGACATAGTCGCTGCTGATCTCCCGGGTCGCCGGGGTTTCCGGAACGGCCAGGAGCTTTGATTTGAAGGGTTTCCGGTTGGCAAGGCTCCGATACAGATGAGCTCCCGAAAGAACAAAGGGATAAACCGTTTCGGTCTTGATGGCTGCCGGGGTTTCAAACGCGATGTAGGGAAGGCCGTCGCCGCCCAGGGCCGTGATGATTTCCGATAGACTTTCATGCCGGTCAACGGCGCGGCCGGCGATTTGATCACTGGTGATCGTAAACACCAGAAAGGGTTTATCCGGCCGGTCGGTGCTGAAGATGCGGATCATCGTATCGTCATCTTCCAGCAGATCCATGAGATCCATGGCTTCAATGGGTTCCGGCGCCAGAAAAGTAATTGGATCCGCTGGCCGGTCTTCCGGCCTGTTAAAAAACGCATTTTCAGCAAGGTCGTGGTAGCGTTTCACCAGGGCCTCTTGCTTCAGAGTCAGGGTTTTGACCGCCGCATTATCGGCATCATCGGCCGCGGTTTGTTCTCCTGAACGAAGTCGGGTATCGGCGATCTCCGCAGCAAGTGTCTCAGCTTCCAGGGCGCATCCCATCAGGGTGATCCAGCGCAGCCGGTCCGCTTTGGCGTGAAACAGCCGCAGGGCTTCGGGAATATCGGCTGTATCTTTGATGCGGTCCTCCATGAGCCGTTTCTCCGTGTTGATTTGTTCCTGCATGAGGTTGGCGGCATCACCAGACAGTTGCGCAAGCCTGTCTTTCAGGTCCCGGATGCGCGTCATCCGTTGATGCATTTGCGTATAAAAATGCCATTCCCCGGCATCAAGGGGCAACATCACATACGCCGTGCGATGGAAACGCTCCATTTCGGCCAGGCGTTCGGCAAGATTGAATGCGGCTTCGGCATTTCCTTGGGCAAAGCGCTTGATGACCAGATCGGCAAATGCATGCATGATTTCAAAGGGCGCGCATCCGGCACGAATCAGAGTTGTGGTTTCAAGGACTTCAAGGGCCTCGTCAATGCGGCCAAGGCCGGCCAAAGCGCGCCATTTGAGATTCGGAAACACGCCTGATTCGGAAATGCTTAAGGCATTTTCGAAATGAAGGGAGGCTGCCGCCGGATCATCAAGCTGCCATGCGACAGCGGCCATATTAAGATGAAGCATCCCGGCGATTTCCATATGATCCCGGGTCCGCCGGGGCCGAAGCCGGTCGAATGTATCCAGTCCTTTCTGAAAACGGAAATACGCTTCCTGGAGACCCTTGATCCTTGCCACGGCCCCGGCAATATCATTATCATTGGCGGCATCATTGGCTGGGAGACCTGCTTTCAGGGCGTAAAAAACACCCATGCGATTATAATATGTTAGAACCTGGGTTGAAACACCGATGACGGGGTCTTTTGCGATCAGGTCCATGGCTCGCGCGTCAAATCCTCGGATAACGGCAATGCTTTTGGGGCCGGTATAAATATCAAGATCCATGCGGCCCGCAACCGAGACCATGTTGGTGATATTGGTCATGGCGCTGACGGCATTTCCCATTTCCAGGTTAAGTTCGGCGGAGCGGGAAAAATTGTCGAACGCGTTTTCATGATCACCGGTGCCGTTTGCCAGCAGCCCGGCCCGGTGAAAAAGAAGGGCCACGCCGAATCGGTCCTTTTCGGAAACCGGTTTTCCTTCGGGATAACCGCGCAGTTGTTTGTCCAACTGATCCCGTGCATACGCGAAATGGTCCATTTCCAGGTAAATCCGGGCCAGAAAAGTTTCGGCCAGCCGTTTTTCCTGGACCAGGGAAAATCCATGGGCCGCCTGTGTGGCGGAGCCTTTGTCCAATGATACTTGAAATGAAAAATCGAGCAGGGCTTGGGAATCTTCTTTTTTTGGTTCGAAAATTCCGTACCGGTCGAGCAGGTCGAGGGTTTGTCTGAACCCGTCCGCCGCGGAATGCAGATGCGCTATGCGCGCGTCGCCGGAAGTCTGGGCAGCGCGTTCATAGGCGCAATAGGCCACGGATCTGCGGTTGCGGGCCAGGTTCGCGTTTTTGCCGGTCTTCTCATTAATGGCATACACCCCTTCAAAAGCTTCCATTGCCAAATCCCATTGGCCGGCTTCCTGATAGGCCAGTCCAAGACGATCCAGCACTTCAGCCCGCATTTCGACAAGTCGTTCCGGAAATGCCAGGGCGTCGGCCATCATCCGGGAAAACAGCGACAGATGCTGGCCGGGGTTGCGGATCTGCTCCTGACCCGTGGCAGCGCGTGAAGCGCTGTTGAGTTTATCGGCCAGGTCGAGGCTGATGCGGTTTAATTCCTGCTGACGGGCATGAACCGCGGTCATCTGTTTGCTGTATTTTCGCCATTGATCCGACGGCGGGGACGCCGCGTCCGTGGTCAGTTCGGCAACCCGCCGGCTGTTTTCCGACTGCAACCGCGCCAGGGCATCGGCTGTTTCAGTCAGATGCGGATGTTTTTTTGCCGGGGCGATAATCTGATCCATGATATAACGGTGCAGCCGGTCAAAAGCCCGGGAGGCGGCCACCGGATCCATACGCCTGACGATCAGATCCCGCAGGGAGGCAAAAGCCTGGATGGTCGTATCCAGGTCCCCGGATTGAAAGGCGCATTCGCCCAGGCGTTTGTAATAAACGATTTCCGTGTCGGGCACATCGAATGCAATGCCGTAGGCCATGCGCAAATTGTAGAATTCCAGGGCCTTGCCGTACTGTTTGAGCAGGTAGAAGGCATTGCCGATATTTAATGCCAGGTTGGCGGCGTTTTCCGGGTTCTGCTGGGGATCATTTAAAAAAAAGGCTTTCTGGTAGGAGGCCAGGGCCAGTTCCAGGCCGTTTCTTCGGCCGTAGAGGGTTTCCGACACCTCACACACATAACCCAGTGTCTGGTGAAAATATTCAATCCGGCCGTTACGCCGGATGGCTTCGCGAATCAGTTTTTCCGATTCCCTGATTGCATCCAATGTTTCCAGATAGGTCAGGCAGAGTCCCACGCCATAAAGCAGTAGCGGATCATCCGGGATTATGGCCAGTTCGGCCCGGTAATGATTAAGAACGCGATCCACATCGCCGAAAGCCGCCGCGCACTTGATATATCCCCGGTGGGCTTCGATGATCTTGTGGTCGAAATCGATGAGTTCCTTGAAAATGTTCTGGGCCGTCGGTATTTCTCCCAGCCGGAAGTGAAACTCGCCGGATGCGATTTTTTTCCAAATATATTCGTTTCGGGCCGTCTGATAAATGGCGTCATCCGGCGGGCGGGCGTCGATCTCGGTTTCATAGAGATCCAGAGCGGCCCTGAACCGCTCCTCCCGGTAAAGTATTTCCGCCAAGGCCAGCCGGGCCGCTGCCGTCTGAACCGAAAGCACCGGGTAGGCGTCAATGACCTGACGGAAGGCGGTTTTGGCGATTTCCCACTGGCCGTCATCAAAATAAAGGTCACCGATACGGTTGAGCGCGCTCATGGCCAGGACCGGTGCGTCATCGCGGTTTTGCCGCGCGATTTCCTGAAGCTGCCGGGTTCTGGCTGTTGGCTCATTTGCCGGCAGGTCGGCCAGAAGCCGGTCGATCATGCGATCCGCGGCCCGGGCCGCCCATTGGTGCTCTTCGGGATAATCGCTGATGATGGATCTTAATATGGCCGATGACTGGCCGGGGATGCCGATTTTATCATAAATATCAGCGGCAAGAAAAAGGGCCCGGGCTTTTTGATGGTCCTGGGCATCCGGGTTTTTGGCAATCCAGTCCAGATAAGCGATGGCCCGGCTCATGGCCGCTGCCCCGGCGGCGTTTGATGACAGTATTCGGGCGCTTTCAAAATCGGCTTCAATTTTAACCGCATCGCTCCGGTTGTCCGCGATACCGGCGATTTCATCCAGGGCGTCGTCTTTGAGATTTTGCCGGATCTCCGGTCGGGCCGCGCTTTGTGCTTTTTGATCATAGACGATGACCGCCTTGCGGATCTTTGCAAGAGAAGCCTGGGGTTCGATGCCGCTGAAACGGCCGGTAATCCGCGTGTAGGCTTCCAGGGCAGATGCAGGCATGTCCAGGCCTTCAAAGATTTCTCCCACGGCATACGCAGCCTGGGCGCAGGCCTCGGGCGCTTCGGGAAAGCCCTCAATGATTTTATAATAGGCCAGCAGGCTGATATGGGGCTGAAAGGGAATCCGGTTGGCGATCCGACGGGCTCTGGCCGTTTGCTGATCAACATTTTGCGCGGCAACCACCGGTCCGTCCGCCGGCAGGACCCAGCAATTGGAAGGACCGCCGTAATTGGACAGGAAATAGAGATTGCCGTCCGCGCAATATGGTTGCAACGAGGTATAGGTATAGGGCGTCACCGGGAACGGTTCAGCCTCGGGCGCATCGGTTTGCAAGCGGCAGATCACGGCATTGTCTTCGGGGGTGATCCTGTCGTCCCGGTTGGTATCGGCATCGATCCTTGCGAAATAAAGGGTCTTTCCATCATCGGACCATGACGGAAACATGTCAATGGCATCGCCGGCGGTGAGTTGACGCAGGTCTTTGGAACCCGTGTCCAGAATGAAAATATTGCCTGATGGATGGTCGCGAAAAGAGATAAACGTCAGTTTTTCGCCGTCCGGCGATACGGCGCAGGACATGGCGTCTCCATCGGTATCAACAGGTACTGGTTTTTTTTGCGGAGCGGCGGGGTTAAGGAAAAACAGGCCGCTGGACGTGCCCGGGCCGTTTTGATGAAAATAAAGCCGGCGGCTGTCGGCAGAAAAGCAGGGCCCTCCGTCCGCGCTGTCTCTTCCGGTAAGGCGCACGGGCTCAGGAGACGGAGCTTTTAAATCAAGGAGGTAGATATCTCCCTTGACGTCGTAGTCGGTGCCCACATAGGCGGCAAATCTGCCGTCGGGAGACAGGGCCGGTCCGGACTTGGCTGAGTTGTCTGATATGAGCCGACGCGGGATGTCCGCACCCGCGGGATCAATGGATGCCAGCCAGAGGGTAGTTGGTTTTTGAGTGCCGGTGATATAGAGTATCTGCCGGTTTTTTCCGCACACCGCCATGTCAAATACCGTATCCGGACTGGCCGTGACCTGGACCGGACCGACAACATCGGCTTCGGCATCGGGCATCATTACGGCCCCGACCGACCCTCCCTGGAAAAACAGCACGGCTGTGGCCACCGACAGAATCAGAAGAAAAACAAGTCTTCGCATTTTGATAAATTTATATATCCGCGGCATGATTTTTATTCCTTTTTAACGGTCCATGCGCCGTCTTCGGACTGGATCCGGGTTCCGGGATCGGCCCGGTCTGCTTCGATTTTTGCAAAAATTGCCGCCACCTCTTCGAAGTCCGCGTCGGTGATAGAAGCATTCATATGGATCACATGGCGCATGATCGTTTCCCGGGACACATTGACCTGATTTACCACTGCTTGAAATTCCTCAGGGCCGAACCGCTGGGCCGATTCTTTGAGGTGTTCCGGAACATCGGCCCGGTTCATCTCAAAAATGGTGATCAACCCCTGCCTGTTTTCCCCGACCCATCCGAGTTTTTTGAAAAGATCCAGATCATCGGCGTGAAAATCTACGATCTGCATACTGGCAATGACTTCCTGCTGCTCCCGGCTGGATTCCGGGGGCGGGGCGATATTGCCTTCGGAATCAACGCCCCGCACCGATGCCGTCAGCAGCATCTGGGTGTCTAAAGAATTGTAGGACCCAAGCACCTGGTTTTCAAGGGCGGTCCGTTCGCTGAGCATTTCCACCTTGACATCAGCCAGGGTGCATCCCCCCAGCGCCAGCAGCATGGCCATGGCCATTATCTTTTTCATATGCTCCACCTTCCTGATTTTGCATTTATTTAAATAATATCGTCCGTCCATCGGGATTGACGGTCAGGGTTTCCGCCGACAGGCGGCCCAGCAGTAAAGCAATGGCTTCAAGGGGCGCCGCGGCGGATTCATATTTTTCGATGCCGGGGAGCCGGGCAATGTTGAGACGCTGGATGGCCGGAAGCGAAATATTGATATTTCTGACCGTCACTTCGCCCCGGATGGAAAGAAAACCATCCCTTATGTCAATGCGGATCCATCGGGGTGAACCGTTTCTCAGAATGCGGCGCTGGGCCATGACCGCTTCGTTGCTTTCATGGGGATCCAGCGCATAAAGAAGGCGTTCGATGGCCCGTGAGCCGATTTTGGTAAATTCAATGGAGATCGCCATGTTTTCCAGAAGAACCGGTATTTCATGCGTGACCGGAATATCGGCATACACCATTCCCCGGATTTCAGCCCGGGGATCATCCCTGCCGGAATAGAGTTCCGGAAAAAAGGCCGCGGTGTTGACCCCGGAAAAATTCAGGGTGGACCTGACCCTTAAATCCTTCTGATTGTTTAGCAGATTGAGGGTTCCATTGATGGTGCCGCCGAGCAGATTGAATTCAAAATAATTGACGCCGAAAATGCCGTTGACCACGTCCATTACAATCCGTGACGGTCCCACATTGAGTGGCAGGGGTCCTTTTACCATGGATACCGCATTAACGGAGATTTCAGAAGACGGGCTTGTGCGTTCCTTTAATTGTTTCAGATGCCGGTAGATGTCATTGCCGGACTTTCGGGAACGCATGGTCCCCAGGGTTTCGGGCTGCAATACCTGTTTAGATAAAAGGGGGCCGCCGGTTATCCGATCCGGATGTTCGGGGTCAAGGACCACCATCTTGTAGGTTTTGGACCATGTTATGCCCGCATCAGCGTCTGAGACGGTAATCACATCTTTGATATCTATGTTGACGCGGTCCATATCCAGGCGGATATCGCCGGTGATGTGGTTGCCGGGAATCAGATGAAGATCGGTCCGGGCGGCAACCGATCCGCTCAGATCCATCGCCGGCATGCCGGTGACGCCCATGCTTTTGATTCTGGAAAGATCAGCCATATCCACCCCTGCCGACAGGGTCGCGCCGACCCGGGAAAGCGCGGCATAAGGCGCGGCCATATTTCCCGAAGCCAGCAGACGGTCCAGCCCGTCAAGAGAAAGAGTGATTGCCTGCCGGATGCCGATGGGATCGATATTGAGGCGCTGATCCAGATCAACGGCGGACAGGAAACGGTGGCCCGCATCAACGATCAGATCCGCGGAAACAGGATTCTCTGGTTTTAATCCCGGAAGTCCCTCAATATCGCCGATTTGCCATCGGCACGACAGTTTTCCATCGCCGGTGCGGCCATTTAAACTATAGGAGAGCAGGGGATCGCCGGAAATCGCGGCCACCGTAAGCCGGTTTTTCTCATCTGTGCCCAGTTCCAGTCGCCCCTCCGGCAGAAGGGCCGTAAAAGACAGCGTGGTGAGAAAATCAAGGTTGCCTTCCCATTGCATGGCTTTAAGGCCTGCCATGGCCTTTTCATCCGGGAGCCGGCCGTCCATGTTGAGATCAAGATTTAAAACACCAGCGGCGGCCATTTCGGGTTTGATGAAATCCGTGAATCTTTCCGTCAGCAGGGCCAGATCGGCCTTCATGCCGGCACGGCCCCGGGCCATGGAGCGCCCCGTGTCTGAGACATCGGCCCGGATCTCAAGGGACAGTGCGTCGTCAATGGCCAGTTCGGCAGTAAAACCGGACATGTCAATGGTCAGCGGTTTGATTTCTGAAAGCATAAATTCAGAAAACGCGGCATTAAACCTGCCCGAAAGTATAATTTGCTTTTCACCCGCAAGGGTTGCCGCGGCATTTTCGATATTTATACCGGCGGAATCCATCGCGGCCTTTAAAATACCGTTTTCATCCAGCGAAACCATCAACTTGATAGCCTGGTGGAGCCCTTTGATATTGAGCAGGGGCAAAATCGAGACGGCCCCGACATGAAGCGATTCGGTCAGCGTGAAGTTGCCGGCAACGGCAAAAGGCGAATCCGGCACTTTTTTGATGTTTTCTCCGAGGACCCGCAACGCATCCAGATTCAGGTTTTTAACCGATACATCCTGGTCTTTGGATTTCATATCAAAGGCATCGGCCCGGATGGCGGCAGTGAGGCCGGCTGATACGGGGAAAAAGGATATCAGTTCGGACTGCGCATCGGTAATGGACAGTCGGGCGCCCGTAAGGTTTATACGGCTGGTTTTGTCGGCCGGCGCAGGCGTGATTATGATATGCGGCAGATCAAGGCCGATGGTTTTGCATGAGATTTTTGCCGAACCTGATTTCAAACCTCCGGCAAACGCAAGCTGTTGAATCGATAAAACCGACGGTGTGCCGGTATCGGGAAGAGCAAGGATATCCGGCATGAAATCAGCTAAAAACGCGACAATTTCATTGATATGGACATCTAATGACGCCATGGTCATATCCGCCGATGGTTCCCCGGATGTCAGCTCGTCTATTTTTCCGGAAAGTTCCAGGTCGGTATTTTCAAGGAGCCGAATCCGGCCGGTATCTATGGCCAGGGTGCCTTCCTGTACATCGTATGTACCCGCGGTCTGAATTTTGATATTTCCGGATGAAAGCGAACGGTTTTTGATGACGGAGCCGGAAAATCCGAGATCCTCGCCGGTAAGCCGGATATCAAAGGAAATGGGGGCATCGGGCATGCCGGAACTGTTGGCGGCAAGATGAATCCGGCCGGTGGGCCGCATCCGTTCGGAAAGGCCGGGCGCAAAAAGGTATGCCAGATCCGCCATGGCATCGAGATTGACATTGATATCTCCCCGGATGCCGGCCTCTCTCATATCGCCGGCCAGCACTGCCGTAAAACCCGGCAGATCCATGTCCGCTTCAACAGCGGTGTTTTGAACAACCAGAATGCCGTCTTCATCAAACAGGCCGGAGACCATCACCGAAACCGTCGATCGCGGCGCCGGCTTATGGTCCACCGATAGGTCCACATGAAGCGCCAGGCGCAAGGGTTTGTTTTTAAGCGAAGGCAGATCCAGCCGGAGACCGGCGTTGGTGACGGCAATGTGTCGCTTGGCTTCCTGGTCATCGAGCACCAGAAAAAGATCGGTCAGTTCAAATACGCCAATGATATCCAGAGGAAGGACAAAGGGTTTACCATCGGCTCCGGCTTTTTTTTCGGGCTTTGCTTTTTCATCAGGCGCTGGTTTGTCAGCCGGTGCATCCGCGGCAGGCGGAGCGTCTTTGACATCAGGATCTTTTTTTTCGGCGTGTTCGGCTGTCGGGTCTGCTTTGGCAAAACCATCAACCATATTGATCCGGCCGTCGGGCAGGCGGATCAGATGAATGCGAGGCGCGGCGATGCGCGCGTCGAATATCAGGCGCCTTTTGAGCAGTTGGGGCCAGTCGATTTTCAGACTGATGTCGCCGACAACCGCCAGGTTCTCATGGGAAAAATCCGGATGATCCTGGAGCCTGACTTCCGAAATCGCTATCCCTTGCCGCCATGACCATTCGATTTTTTTGATGGTTACGGCATGGTCAAGGGTATCGGTCAGTAAAATTTCCAGTCGGTCCTTAACTGCCTTGCTGGAGACGACATAGGGCATGGTCATCAGCAAAACCGCTGTCAGAACAATCAGTCCGGCGACAGTCCCGGAGGTGATCAATACTATTTTTTTCATTATCCGCTTCATGGGCGCCATCATATAATTTTCTTTGAATCAATGCAATATTAGATGGATGCTGTGGGTGTCAGATGTTGCTGTGCCATTTAACGTCCGGTTTCCAGAGGTTTTTAAAGAGGTCTTTAACGCTTGCCGGTTGTTTCTGAAATCGATATGATCATTGCCGTCCACACCCTGCTGTCAACCTGAAATGAGATATTATATGCGCGAAGAAATCCGCCGGTTGGATCCAGCTTCCGAGTTCTACACGCCTGAGCGCTGTTATATAAACGAGCTTTCCAATATCGACGCGGATCCGGATGTTTCGATTGCGCGCGTTCGCGTGCTTCCCGGCGTCACCACGCGATGGCACCGTCTTAATGGCTTAACCGAACGATACGTGGTGATCTCCGGCTGCGGCAGGATAGAGGTCGGCAGTCTATCCCCACAGGCAATCGGTTCAGGTGATGTCGTCATTATCCCTTCCGGATGTCCCCAGCGGATTGCAAACATCGGCAGTGAGGATCTCTTATTTCTGGCCATCTGTACGCCGAGATTTCACCCCGATGTGTATGAAGATATCGATCCCGATCCAATTTCAAAAAACGGCTGATATGGAAAGCACCAGCGCGCCGGCCCGGATTTTTCGGGGTGTGGATTTTGAAGGGCGTCTAATGGTGACGTACGCACCGTCATAAGCGGCTTCTAAGTTCAGGTTAAGCGATTTTTGAGCAAAAAACGCGACGCCGGCTCCGGCCAGCAAGCCGGGGCGGGAATGGCGTAGATAATCTCCTTTGGTGATATGATAGGAGCCGCCGGCGCGCACAAAAGGTGAATGGGTCCAGTCCGGGAAAAGGATCGCAATCACTGAGACGGATGCCGGCACCTGGATATGATCTGCGTCCTTTAGCAGCGTCATCACCGGACCGATGCCCGCGCCGATGCGCAGGCTCTTGGAAATACGCCGATGAGCCTGAAGGGTAAAACCGAACGACCACTGCACCACATCATGACTGGCGCCGGATGCAACGGCGTTTTTTTTATAGGTGGACCGGATATCTTCGAATCCGGAATAATATGTGTATCCGGCTGAAAAAATCCATGCACCGCCCCGGGACGCGGCAAGTGTCTGTGAAGGAAGAAGGAGAAGCAATAATAATATAGTAAAAGATAGTGTGCAGCGAAACCGTGTCAATAAATGCGACGTCCGGTCAAGGCGGCCAGCGTTGAATGGAAAAAAAACCTCCGAGCAGGGAGTTCCCGCATTGGCGGACAGGCATCCGGAAACCCGTTCAGATTCGATATTATGCGTTGAGTGTGATGCGGATTTCATCCAGTCTTTGCCGGGCCTCGGGCACGGTTTTAATGAATTGATTCAGTGTTTCACAGAGATACTGCTCGCAATGGGCGCAGTTTATCATATTGTTTTTCAAGGCACAGGCCCGGATTTCACATGATTTGCAGTGGGGAACCGATCTGCCGGTGCGGGACAGGCAGCCGTCGCAGTTGATATCGTCGGGTTGGAGCCGCATCTGAAATTGCCCGGACCATAACCGCGCCACCTCGGAGCGCTGATTATCATCATTTTCGCGGGTCGCAAGAAACGCAAGACATTCATAACAATTGAGTCCGCAATAAGCGATCATTGTTTTCATGGCGCACCTCCCTGTAAATCATATTCCTGCATTAATCACGAGACGATGACGGGTAAGGCCGGGCGTACCGATTGATTAATAGTATATTGACAGAACCGGTCAATATAATCAAGCAAAACAAGTATTATCGAAGAGATTGAATTAATTTTATATCCGGCTGAAACGGCAGGGGCTGATCCGGAGGATCAGGGATTGTTTCCATCGGAAAGGCGTGCATTGTCTCTATGTGATGATTGCAGGCGATGACCATGAGTTTTTCCAGGTTGACGACATCGGCGATGTTGTAGGCAAGCAGGGTATGCAAGGCTTCGATACGCCCATGCCAATAATAGGCGTCCCACAATCGTATGGCGAAACTGCCGTCAAGACCGTCCAGTTCACCCCGGAAAATGCCGGCTTTTTTTTCACAACCCTTGAGCCCGCCTGAAAATCCGATGGGTTTTAGTACATAACGGAGATCAATATGGGCATGGGGCAGGGTGATGTTGAAAAACGATTCAATAATGGGCACGTCAAAACGTTTTCCGTTGTAAGTGATGATCAGATCGAAGCCGCGGATGTCTGAAACAAAATCATCAAGATTGATGCCGTTGACATAATGGCGGATCTGTTTTCCGTCATACAAGGCGATGGTGGTGATATCGGGATTGTAGAGTCCCGTGGTTTCAATATCGACAAACGCGGCTTTTTCCTTAAATTCAGGAAACAGTCGCCATGCCTGGGCCGGAGGAAGCCGATGCGCGAAATAGGCCGGGTCCTGCTGCTCCAGGTGGAAAATGGACGCGTTTAACTCCGTTTCGATGTCGGCCCGCAGGCCTTTAGCAAAACCGCCGTAAAACGGCAGCCGGGTCAGCAGGTCTTCCCATGTCAGTATTGCCTTGTCCCACAAACGCTTTTCGCGCTTTAAGCCGATGTGGCTGAGATGGCAGAAGGTGTGTTTGAGCATAATTTCTCCGGCAAAAGGAGTTTTTTGAGGGTTTACCGCGATACATAGCGGGCGGGGTCGGCCGCCCCTGCTTCGTTAAACCCGTTTAATCGCAGGATGCAGCTGTCGCAAACACCGCACGCCAGACCGTCCTGCCGCGGGTTATAACAACTGTGGGTCAGGCCGTAATCCACGCCCAGCCGGATCCCGGTGCGGATAATGTCCGCCTTGGACATATGCAGCAGGGGAGTATGAATCCGGATGGTGATGCGTCCTTCCACTGCGTCCCTGAGGGCCAGGTTGGCCATTTGTTCAAATGCCGCGATATATTCAGGCCGGCAGTCCGGGTAGCCGGAATAATCCACGGCATTCACGCCGATAAAGATATCCGGAGCGCAGAGAACTTCGGCCCAGGCAAGGGCATAAGACAGAAATATGGTGTTGCGGGCCGGAACATAGGTGACGGGAATGCCCGCGGCCATGGTCTCCGGATCACGCCCCGCGGGAACATCAATATCAGCGGTGAGCGCGGACCCCCCCACGCGGCCCAGATCCACGGGGATGATTTCATGTCGGGCGATATTCATGGCAGCCGCGACCCGCTGGGCAGCCGCGATTTCAACGTGATGGCGCTGACCGTATTGAAAACTCAAACAAATGCATTCAAATCCATCGGAAAGGGCTATGGCAAGGGTGGTGGTGGAATCCAGGCCGCCGCTGGTTAATACCACGGCTTTTTTGCGACCGGTTTTGTTTGAAGAAAGGTTTTTTCGCTCGGTCATCGGCTTTATCTTCCCCGCCCGGCTTCCGGCCAGAGGATTTTGTGCATTTGTAGATGAAGCCGAACATTTAAATGATCCGCAAGTATCCATTCGGCCAGATCGGTGGGTTTGAGGCAGCCATGCACGGGTGAAAACAGAATGGGCGCCGGCACAGGTATTGGCGCCGGAACCGGAAGCGATTCTTGTTGCCATGTGTCAAAGATCAGGTCCCGGGCGAATTCATAATCCGTGCGGTTGGTGAGCACAAATTTAAGCTGGTCAACAGGGCTGAGCCGATCAAGGTTGGCAAGGTCGTTTTGATCCACATGGCCGCTTCCGGGGCATTTGATATCAACGATACGGACACATTTTTTACTGACCCGACTGATGTCCATGGAGCCGTTGGTTTCCATTAATACCAGGTATCCTTTTGCAAGGAGCGCGTCCACCAAGGCAGGCGTTTCATCCTGGAGCAGTGGTTCGCCGCCGGTGATTTCCACCAGCGGGCAGGAAAACCCTTCAACGCGGTCAAGAATCTCGTCTATGGACATGGCTTTTTGGCCGTTATAGGCATACTGGGTGTCGCAATATGCGCACCTCAGGTTGCACCCGGACAGACGGATAAAAACACAAGGCAGGCCGGCATAAAGTGATTCCCCCTGGATGCTGTAAAATATTTCACTGATGTTTAAGTGCATGGGTGTTCCACAAGATATACCGTCAATTTATATCGGCGCTCCCGCCTTGTAAATACTGGCTTTTCCGCTCAGGTGGTATGGATCTGCCTGTGCCGGGATGATCACGGAATCTCCGGGTTTGAGTATCATCTCGTCAGCCAATTCCGGATGCGTCAGCCGGGCCGTTCCGCCGGTGCAAAGCAAAATTTCCACGCTTCGATCCTCCGGCGCGGCATAGACAGTTTTGTGTTTCAGTGCGATCTTTGACAATACAAATTCTTCCGCATGAACAAGATACCTGGATTCATGCGGAGCCACGGTTTGGGGCGCCAGGATCTCTACGGGGCAGGGATCAAAGCGGGCCGCGTCGAGCAGTTCTTCGGTATCCACATGTTTGACAGTGAGTCCTGCCCGCAGCACATTGTCCGAATTGGCCATGATCTCGATGCCCATGCCGTAAAGATATGCGTGAAGCTCGCCGGATTCAAGGAAAAGCGCCTGGCCGGGTGTTAATGTGACCAGGTTCATCAGGGCCGGGCCGAGAATGCCGATATCTTCAGGATAATATTGGTATAGCCGAAGTATCCAGGCGCAAACCGGATCTTTGGCCGCGTCCAGCCGGGCGTTTTCAAGGGTTTCGGCAATGATGCGTTTTTTTTGATCAGGCGGCAGGCAAAGAAGCGATACATAGAGATGCCGTATAAAAGGAGCTGCCGGTTTTTCATGTTTATAACCCAGGCCTTTTAAATCGCCAGCCGGCGCATCCGGAATCAGAGAGGCGATGCCATCCGGGCACAACCGTTTCAAAATGCCTGTAATGTCATCCGTATCCCGAAAACTTTTTAAGGCGGTAAACGGCGTCAGCGCGCAGATGCATTCGGGTTTATGGGAAGGATCGCGGTAATTTCTTGCCGGATCATCCAAGGCAATGCCGGAAGCTGTTTCCCGGACAAAACCAGCGGCAGCCCGGGTTTTGTCCGGATGGGCCTGAATGGAAAGGGGGTGTTGGGCGGCCAGGATCTTAAATAGGAAGGGGAGGGCGCCGTTAAATTTTGCTGCCGTGGGTGGGCCGAGAATTTCATCGGGAAATTGCCGGATCAGGGCGTCCAGACCCATCCATTTTCCATCAATCTTAATTTGTGACGGCGCCTTGGGATGGGTACCCATCCAGAGTTCGGCCCAGGGTGCTCCTGTCTTCGGGACTCCCATGAGTTGCTGGATGGCGGTATGCGAGCCCCACAGATATTCCTGGATGGTATTTTTCAGAGCCAGCGGGCGCCGGACGGCTTCTTTTATGACCATTTTTAATTTCAGGGTTATGATTGTTTTTTGTTACAGGGTGAAATTCCCGTTCTCATAAATCACGAGCCGGCTCTGATCGGCAAGATGGGCCGTCACACGCTTTTTTTCGGTGTTGACGATATCCCAGTGCAGGGCTGAATCATTGAATCCGAATTTTTTTTTGATATCCTTTGTCAACTCGGAGGGGTTGCCGCTGTAGGTGTCCGAATAAGAAGCACCCAGAGCGATATGACAGTTTCCGTAACGGCCCCCGTAGTTTTCGTCATAAAGGGTATTGGCCATAAACCTGTTTATCTTGGAGAAAGATTTGTCGGTTAAGGAAAATTCGCCGATTTTGTTGGCGCCCGGGTCCATGGCCAATTGCTTTCTGAGAAAATCCTGCCCCTGCTTTGCATCGGCGCGGACGGCAACGCCGTTTTTAAATTCAATGCGGATGCCTTCAACAAAATTTCCGCTGCGGTAGGACGGCTGGTCAGCAAAATAAACGCCGCGGGTACCGTGCCAGTCCGGTGATAAAAAAAGTTCGAAGCTGGGTATGTTGTGGCCGGAGATGCCGATCCATTTGCGCTGTTGGCCGGGTGTGATTTCCAAGTCAATGCCAGCGGATTCGATGTGAAATTTTTCCACGCTAAGATCATTTAGTCTTTTCTTGAGATCCTGGGCCCTCTGAAAAACTGCTTCCCAATGCGCCACGGGGTCAATCCGGTTGAGATAGCAGGCCGCGGCGATCTGGCCGGCATAGGTTTGGGGGTCGAGGCCGGCATGGCGGGCCAATTCTTCGGTGGGGTAAAGGGCCAGGGTCCAGCTGAAAACCCCGTCTTCCTCGCGCTTGTCAAGGATGTCCCGCAGGAACTTTCTGGCCTTGAGAGGTCTCGCGATGCGGCCGGGGTCGATGCCGTTGAGGTTCATCAGCGACTCCGGCGCCAGTATCACGATGCTGCCGTTAAGATTTTTGTGCAACTCTTCGTCGCCTGGAGGAATAAAGTCCAATTGCCGGCTTTTAGATTCGGCGTAAAAACATTTTTCCATTACCGGCGTATGGAGCAGGCGATGCACCGGGTGGACGCCCATGCGGATCAATTTTTCATAGAGGATCTCCACCAGCCGTATCGCGGCCCGCTCATAGCGGATCATGATAATATCATTTGTTTTAATATTGCCTTTTTTGGCGGTTTTAAGGCCCCATAAAAGGACATCGGCGTAGCGTTGAAGGTGCTTTTCACTGAGCATGCGGTTCTCCGTCGGTCAAGTGTTATTAAGATGATTGAATTTCGGCCATTCGTCTTTACCGATGATCTTCCTTGAGAAACAAGCGGTGGTATTCCGGTTCGGTCAGATGGGCCTTGAGCAGGCGGTGGATCAGATTCTGGATGTCGTTAATTTCGCTGTCGGTCAGCCGGCCGGCCAGGGTTTTCATGAGGGTGTCATCGGCAAACATCTGCAAGTAGCAGATAATCGATTGCTCATCGGTTTCCCGGTCCCAGCCGAAAGCGATCAACCCCTGGTATGTTTTAACAAAATCATGGGTATATGCCGGATTTGGGTGGTCCTGATCATTCATGGTTTAAACGCCTTTGTGGTATTGTCTATTGCGGTCAGTATTGCGGGTCACTATAAAAAATTAAAACCCGGAGGTCAAGATGGTTCATGTCCGTATTCATATCCGGCGGCTTATGGCCGATAATCGGATGTTTTTTGTAATCACAGGACAAAGTTGGCTTCAGCCGATTCGATTACCTGAAATTTAACATCAATTTAACAACAATCCCTTGACAGAAAGCGCCATTGGATTTAGAGATTAAGTGTTGATATGAGGTTTTAATCCCGCCCTGTTCCGCAGCCAGGAAAAATCAATTTTTCCCTTTTTTTGTAAGGAGAGTCCACCATGGAATGGAAGAACACCGGTGCTGATGACGACATGCACGAAGAGCAACACTATACAACCTTAAAAAGCGGCGCATCGGGTATTCTCGGTGAAAAATCAAAACTGCCGCTTATTATTATTTTGGTAGGGGTGTTGTTTCTGGTAGCGCTCTTTTTTATTCTCAACCCCCGGCCCCCAAGGACCGCGCAGCCTGAAGCCGATGCTATCGACGCCAGGCTTGCCCTGCTGGAACGACAGATCAATGAAATTGATCGCATTAAGGAGAAAATCGTGGAAATGGATGCCCGTATGGCCATTGATACCGCTTCCGTTATGGATATAGATAAACTGGTCGATGCCATCCAGGCCAATGCAGCTGCCTTATCCCGGCTGGACGGGAAAATTGGTCAGATGGAAAAACAGTTAAAGAAAACAGCCGAAAAAGCTCAGGCTCCGCCGGCAGTGAGCGCGCCGCAAAAAACCGCTCCATCCGCACCGGCGCAGGCAACAGCGCCGGTTGCCGCTAAACCGGGTGACGGCCTGATGTATCATACTGTTCAGAAAGGGGATACCCTTTATCGTCTTTCGGTAAAATACGGTATCAGCGTGCCGAAACTTCAGGAATTAAACAATCTGGGGGCGGAAACTGAAATTTTTCCCGGGCAGCAGGTTGTTGTGGGACCGGCTAAGCAGTGACAAAGCGGCAACACGAAAAATAAACCTATCTTTTTACATCAGCCGCCAGGCGTGTTGTTCCGGCAGTCCGGCCTGGTAGATTTTTCGAACCGTTTCATCCACATCATAGGGAACGTACCGAACGATTACTTTGCTGGCTTCGGCGTCCCATATCAAATATTTGGCATTGTTGTCGCCGTCCCGAGGCTGACCCACGCTGCCCGCGTTGATGATGTATTTTTCATCCAGATTGATGTGAAATTCACCTTCTTTTAAAAACTCACGGCGGACCTCGTTGCCTTTCAAGGAGATTATTTCCAGCAGATGGGTATGCCCCACGAAACAGATCCAGTCGTTCATCCGTTCCAGTGTATTTTTCAGCTTCTGAGGGGTGACTTCAAACAGGTACACCGTGGGTGATCCCGGTGGAAATCCATGCACAAAACGGCAGTTTCCCAGGACCATGCAATAGCCGAGTTTGGAAATGTAGGCGGTGGTCTCCGGCGAGATCATTTTTCGCGTTTTTTCAAGAGATTTTCGTGCCGTGGGATTGAACCATTTTAAAAAATCGGGTCGGTTGATGGCCAGTTCGTGATTGCCGATAACCGATGGAATGTTCCCCTTACGAAGCATACTAACCACCGCTTCGGGTTCGGGGCCATAACCGATGTTATCCCCAAGACTGATAACCAGGTCGACCGTGAAAACCTCCAGATCCGCAAGCACCGCCCTAAGCGCTGTTGCATTGCCATGAATATCGGAGAGTATGGCTGTTTTCATATCAATCAGCGGTCAGCCGGATTCTCCCGCCTTGTTTGTCCCGGCGCATGAACTGATTTGCTCCTTTTATAATCGTGTCAATCATATCAGTGGGCATATCAGCAGGCATTAGCGCATCCGCGCTTTTGAAAACAATAATGCCGCCTCTGTTATGGCCCGGCATTATGCTTTGACCTTGGTCAGTTCACGGAAGAAAAGGGGATTGATGGCATGTTTGAAGGCATCATCAAATTCGATGATCCCTTTTTTATAAAGCTCAGCCAGGGAAGCGTCCAGGGAAGAAAATTCCTCGGTGCCGCCTTCCATTTGGGAGCGAATTTGATGCAGCTTGCCTTCCCGGATAAAATTGCTGACCCGGTAGGAGTTCGCAAATTTTTCCGTCGCAATGATGACACCCTTGCCGTCCCGCCGGGGGATCAGTCGCTGGGCGAGTGAAAGGACCAGAGCTTCCGCCAGCAGCATAAGAACCATGTTCTGCTGATTGGCGGGGAACATGTTGATAATGATGCGAATAATCGCTGTTGAATCCGCGGCGTTCATGGTGCTTAAGACAAGATGGCCGGTTCTTGCGGCCCGAAGGGCGATTTCAAAGCTTTCCACATCCCTGAGTTCGCCGATGACAATTACATCAGGGGCTTGCCGGAAGATGCCTCGCAGACCTTTTGCGAAACTTTCGGTGTCTCTGCCGACTTCCCGCTGATTGATATTGCTCTTTTTGTGTTTGTGCAGATATTCGACCGGGTCCTCCAGGGTAATAATATTGGCCTTTCGATTGGCATTGATGATATCGAGCATGGCGTTCATGGTGGTGGATTTGCCATGACCGGCCGGACCGGAAATCAGGATCAGGCCCTGTGGTTTCAAGGCATAGTCCCGCAGCCATGCGGGAAGTTTTAATTCATTGAGCGTGGGTATTTTATCGGTTACATGACGGATGCTGATGGATACGGAATTGCGTTGGCGATAGAAGTTCATTCGAAATCGGCCGATGTTGGGATAGGTCATGGCGATATCGAGTTCATTGTTGTGAAGAAATTTTTCCCATTGATCCTGATCAAGCAATTGCTTTGCATAATCTTCGCATTCTACAGGGGTCAGTAAAGATGAGGAAATCCGTTGCACCTCGGATCGGATTTTAATCGCCGGCGGAGCGCCTGCGGTCAGAAGCATATCGCTGGCGCCGGTTTTGATAAAATATAACAAGAGTTTCTCGATTTGGGGCGCGGTATGGGCTTGTGTTTTTTCCGAAAGGGCGTGTATTGCAATATCATCTCCCTTTAATCCGTTTTGGTAGTCGGAAGAAATCAGGTTGAGAGCCGATTCCATCATAAAAAAGGGAACGATGACCGGTCTGATTTTTTTACCGATGGTAAACTCAAGATCGCTGATGACGATAAAATCCTGAGGGCTGATCATCGCAAGCGTCAGGATGCCGCCTTCCATAGAAATCGGCAGTATTTTATACTGCTTCATTTTATCCGCTGGAATTTGATCAAGAACGCTCTGATCAATATCTAACTTGAAAAGGTTAACGGCGGGAACACCAAATTTTTTGGAGAGCACGTCAAGCAGGTCCTCGGTGCTTAAAAAACCCATCTCGATAAGAATCGATCCCAAGGGAAGATCCACCTGGGCGCGCCGTTTCAATGCTTTCTGAAGTTGTTCCTTTGATATCAGGCCGCTTTTAATCAGGGCTTCGCCTAGCAGTTCCTTTTTCGGCATGCCAACTTCGCTTGCATGTTTTCCGGATTGCGTCGCCATTGTTGACCTCCCTGCCCGCAAGCGCATATTCATGGCTTGCTGCAATTTTAACTGATGTTATGAAAATTTGACTTTCTATGATAGCCTCAAGATTGATGGGTTCCAAAAAAAATTGCATTATTTAAAAATTTCAAGGCAGTTTAAATAAAATAAGATCAAATTTCAATAAAATATTCATATCAGTACCGTCAAAGTCATCCAGGCGTAAACTAAAAACATCAAGGGAAAAAAAGTCGCGTGAAATTCATATCTCCCAAATGTATATGAATTGAAAACATCGCAGGTTGGAAGGTTTGACTTTTGGAAGCAGCAGCGGAGGATAAATAATTGTGCAGGACGCTTTCCGTGTATCATTTGTTATAATCGCCATCCATGCGGCGTGGATCGGGGTTTCCCTTGTGTTTCTGGGAGCGGTAAATGGTTTGTCCTCAGATGGTATCACGCCAGGCTTGCTTGTCGCGCCGGCCGTTTTTGTCCATATCTGCCTTGCCGCGCTTGCAACCGCATTTTTCATGGTTTATGCCTCAGAACCCTTACGCGATCGTCATCGTTTGCGATTGGGTTTTATCGGATTTTCCATTCTGCTGACCGTCGTTATTTTCGCCTTGAGTCGTCGCCTGGAACCGGGATCGCACATACCGCTTTGGTCTTTAAAAACATTAAATACCGCCAACCTGATCGTTTTTGCCAACCTGCTGGGTTCCTGGATCACCGCCCCTCTGAAAAGACCCGCGGAAATGGTTCCTTTATGCGCGGTGGTGACGCTCGCTGATTTGTTTAGTGTGTTTAAAGGTCCGAGCCGGAAAATTATCGAGAGTCTGACGGTTTATTATGAAACCGGCATGGTGGGACCGCCGCCCGTGGCGGATTTCCTGCTGTTGAAAATCACGGTGCCGGGTATCGGAGAGTCCATGCCGGTTTTCGGCGTATCGGACTGGATCATTATCGCGTTTTTCAGTGCTGCAGCGGTTAAATTCGGGTTTAATGACAATCTGGCCGGGAAAAGTATAACCGATATGCAGTCACACCGCCGTATCGGTTTTTATCTGCCGGTTTCGGTCATAGGTCTTTTTTTAGCGGTCTTGGCGGCGCAAGCGCTGGGTGTTTTTATTCCGGCTCTTCCGGTGGTGGTTACTTTTTATATGCTTGATATGATGATTCGATGTCCTGATGCGCGTAAAATCAAACGTTCAGACTGGCTTGCCACGGGAGGCGCGGCTTTCATGATGATCAGCCTTATGCTTGTTTATGGAAAATTACAATGATGCAGGTATTGCTTGCATGGATTGTATTTATTTAGTCATCAATTAACTGATTCAAAGGATTCAATTACGATCTCCATATTTTCGGGCATTTCAGGTGGGGCAGCGTCCTGATGATACATGTTTGCGATCTGCTTGAAGCTGAATTCGGCTTCCTCGCCGACTGCAAGGTAACCGATCATATCCTTTTGCTCCGGAAGTTTTTCCGCCACGGATTCAAGCCATTGACCAACCACCCATACCTCGCTGCATGATCTGCAGTAGCCGGTGACAACCACTTTTTTGACATCAACCTCGCCGATATTTCGGATTTTTCCTTTAGCATCGATCACATATGAATGTTCTTTCTCCTGTCGCAAAACAAACTCCTGCTCGGTAATAATCACCTCTCCCTGCTTTTTCTTCTCACAGCAAAACAAACAGAGGCTGAGTAAAACCAGCAATAAGGAGATAATGACTTTCCTGAAAAATTTCATAATCGAACTTTCTCCTTGATGATCAGCAAGATACCCGTCCACCCGGATGCCATTCCGGGCGGACGGGAAAAGCAATTTAAAACTCGCCTTTTATGATCACGCCGATATCCACGAGATAAGTAACCGTGTATTCATCGATGCTGTCGGCATTGGCACACTCCACGCAGTATTCAAAGCTTTCGTCCCGGTTGGAAAGATAGTAATTGATGACCTCCGTCTGGGCGTCGGTCAGGGTCAGCGTCTGGCTGCCGGATGGGTTGTTGATGGCGGTTTCGGAAAAGACGGCGTTTTCCGGGCCGTAGACCACTAAGTAGCAGGTCAGATCCCGGATGGTGCTCGGTGTCCAGGATGCGGTATAGTTCACTTTCATGTAATCAAGGGTTACTTTTTTAATTTTGATTTTGTCTAAATCTTTAATGTCATCCTTTATTTTATCGAGTTCTGCGTTGATAGTGGTGGCGTCGCAATCATCTCCGGCGGCGAAAAGACTGGAATTGTCTGAAGAAACCCTTTTTTCAGCGACAACAGCGGGTAATTCGAATTCAGCATCTTTTTCAAACTCATAATCAACGAGCTTTTTGGCATCATCAGAACTGGTGCCCACGATCGCGATGAAACCAAACGCCATGACGGAAAAAATCAGTAAAACGCGGATTGTTTTCAATAGGTGTAATTTTTCAATCATGATGGTATTCTCCTGTAAAAATGATTTGGGAAAAGTATCCGGAAAGTCAAGGCTGATGTATGAAAATATATGGCGGTTGCGGGTAAAAAGTCAAAGGAAAATATCACTGTTCCATCAATTGGGAAACAATGAAAAAAGGATTTGCAGATGATCGCCAAAAATCGATGGTCTCAAATTATCGGGAACCGGATCTGGCTTATTGCCGGGATTTTCATGCTGGCGTTGGGCGCGCTGATCTATATGACGCAACGCTCCCCGGCTGATATCTATTTCACCCGTTTTTTTGGAATAAATCAGGAATTATTCGGGCCTGGGTTCGGGTTGCCGGGTTCCCTTGGCAATGTATTGCCGGCGTTTTTCCATGTGCTGGGATTGAGCCTGATAACGTCGGCGCTTACATCGGGCTCCCGAAAACAATGTCTGTTGATCTGTGTTGGCTGGTTTATGATCAATGCGGTCATGGAAACCGGTCAGAAATACAAGGATATCGCGATACGATTGACCCCCGATTTTTTTGATCGACTTCCATTCCTGGAAGCCACCCGGACCTATTTTTTAAACGGCACATTCGACCCGGTCGACATTGCCGCCGCCGGCTGTGGCGCCTTTCTTGCATTTTTGCTGATGCATCTTGTTAAAACCGATATCCGCCAATAAAAATGATATGCAAGGCCCTGGGAATCAATAATTTGAAACTTTTATTCGATCATGTTAATGCGCTATACGCTATCTGATCCACTCCACCGCGCCCCGGCCTTGGGGAACCGGTTTGTCGTCTGGAAGCTTTGGATACCCGACGAAGAGGCTGGTGACGATTTCATGGGGATATTTGATGTTGAGCAATTTTTTAATAGCAGGCGCGTACGGCGCGGTGCTGGCGATAAATCCGATATAGCAGGTCCCCAGGCCGAGGCTGTGAGCGGTTAACACGATATTCTGGCTGGCGATGGCCGCGTCGATGTCCGGATGACTGATGCCGCGTTTGTCCTTTAACACGTGAATCACCGCCGGCGCGTCAAAGGTGATGTTTCCGTCGGTCATGCGCACTTTTTCCATGGCCGCAATGGGACGCTGATCCCATTTGCTGGCCGATATGGCGCTGAGGATGGTCACTATGATTTTGCGCCATCTTTCCTTTCCGGCATAAAGCCGATTAATCATTCCTAAAACCCTGGCGGATTCCTGGTCCACCCGTTCATTGATTTCCCGGTTGGTGACCAGTAGAAATTTGCACGGCTGGCCGTTTCCGGCCGACGGCGCGAACCGCGCCGATTCAATCAACCGAAGGATCAGATCCTCTTCGACCGGCTTGTTTTTAAACATGCGAACGCTTCGGCGGCGGTAAATGACTTTTTCGGTTTCCGTGAGCTCTGTTTCAATCTGTTCAAAAAACGATGTTCATCTTTGACGCCAAACGGCCGGGGCGGGGTCATATCGCCGGATTTTTCTTCCAAAGTCTGATAGCGGCCTTTCAATACCTTGTATTCTCCCCGCATCCGGATGCACGCCGCCGGGCATACGGCTTCGCAATTATTGCACCCGATGCATGCCAGTTCGATGCCGGACAGACCCGTGGCAACAGGGGTTTTGTTTTCTTCATCCCATCGCAGGCAGGATGTGGGGCATGTCTGAACGCACGCCTTGCAGTGACTACATTTTTCAGGTTCATATTCAAAACGGAAAAACCGGGTGGGCGGCATGTGGGCGAATTGATATTTCTCAATAAACGACTGTTTCATAAATCGGCTCCCTTGATCATTTGGTTTTGCGTGTGATCATGACGCAAATACTGGTAAGACGTAGGAGTTTAAAATATCAGCAGCACCCCCATACCCGCGCCGGTGGCTCCCATCAGAATCATTCCCACCCGGAGTCCGAACCGCCAGCCGCCCAGATATGCGGCCATGCCGCTTTTGACAATGCTGTTGGCAACCACCGCGATGGTAATGCCAATGGCGCCGGCATTCCTTGCGATCTGAAAAGTTTGTGTCTGTTCGGTGATGGAAAGGGTTATGGCGTCAACATCCGCAAGCCCGCTCAACATGGAAGCAAGATAAAGGCCCGTGTCACCAAGATAGAGATTGGCGATTTTTGCCGCAAAAAGAATGCCTACGAAAAACAGGGAAAATTTAATGGCGGGTCCAAGGGAAAACGGATTTTTCAGGGTAATATCCCTCGATGCGCGGTTGCCGGCGTCGGCTTGTTTTCTGGTTGAGCCGTACCAAAGAACAATAGCGGCGATTGCCGCGCACACCGACATGGTTCCAATGGACCAGATGAGTTGGCTTAACAGAGGCGGATCAAGAATGGCCACCACCACCAGTACCCGAAAAAACATAGTGGCGTTGGC
The DNA here is from genome assembly GCA_003597945.1 of Desulfobacteraceae bacterium. Taxonomy (GTDB): domain Bacteria; phylum Desulfobacterota; class Desulfobacteria; order Desulfobacterales; family Desulfosalsimonadaceae; genus SURF-33. The sequence goes on from QZJS01000031.1 coordinate 43,487, forward strand.
GATAATGGTGGCAAACAAGCATGGATTGGCGATGGCAGGTGTCTGGCACGCATGGTTTGCCATGGCCGCGGTCACGGCCGTAGAGGAGGTGAGCCCCCCGAACAGGCCGGTCAGTCCCAACCCTTTTTCCGCGCCTAAAAATTTGGTCAGAAAATATCCTGCAAAGCTGATGCCGGAGATCAGGATTACCAGGAACATGACGTTATAGGGATTGAATACGTCAAAGGGACCTAACGTGCGATTGGGAAGCAGCGGCAGAATGATGAGGATGATGGCCAGAAATTTCAACGTGTCGATGAATTCAACACGGTTCAAGTGGGTAAGTGCGCTGGTCAGAAAACGTTTTAATGCCAGCAGAGTGGTGATCAGCAAAGCCAGAGCGCCTGCCGCATGAGGATTGGAAAAGCAGAGGACGCCAAGGCCGCAGCACGTAATGGCGGCAATTTCCGTGGTGATGCCCGGATCATGCTTGCTGACATGGAAATACATGACCACCACCATGACGACAAGTCCGGCCACGATCACCGGCGCCACCCAGGGATGAACCGATCCGATCAGCGCGGCGGTAAACCCGCCCAGCGACAAAATGGAAAAGGTCCGCACCCCCAGAAGGGTATCCGGCATTTCGGGTTGATCCGCGGCGTCGGCATCATCATTTTTGCATGCAGCGCCGGTAAACGGTGGGATCAGCGATCGTTCCAGGCCGATGAGCACGCCAATTCCCAGCGCATAAATGATTTTTAAAACAATGCCGGGGCTCAATTCCATAATAAATGTTCCTTATTCACGCTTGAGTAACATGGTTTGATATATGGCATGTTTTTGATCTTAAACGCAAGTGTTCCCAATTTTTGACTGATTTTTTCTTATATCATTTTTTGCAGCCTTGCTGCCTGTTTTTTCCTTCGAATCAATTGCTAAAAAATTGACAATTCAGGTAAAACAGATTTATGAATTGACGACAGCGTCAAATAGAATAGAGATAAGAAACAAAACATTCGAATTAAAAGGTTTCCAAGGAAATGGAGCAAGAAAGGAAGATATGCTCAACAATCCCAGCCTGACCATTGCCCTGGCTCTGGCCGCGGGCATGATGGCCCAGACCGCGGCCCATCATCTCCGTATTCCGGCCATTGTCGTGCTTTTGCTGACCGGCGTTTTGCTGGGGCCGGATCTGGCCGACGTTATTCGACCGGCCGTGCTGGGCGACGCTTTGGGTATGCTGATCGGATTTGCCGTGGCCATTATCCTGTTTGAAGGCGGTATGGGTTTAAAAATTGCTCGCCTGAAACGGGAGCAGCGTTCCATCCGGCAGCTTATCACCATCGGCGGGATGATTACCGTTCTTGGCAGCGCACTGACGGCCCATATTATTCTGGGATGGGACTGGCGGATGGCCGCGCTTTTCGGCACTCTTGTCATGGTCACCGGCCCCACGGTCATCAACCCCCTTCTGCAGCGGTTGAAAGTCAAGCGTAATGTGGCCGTTGTGCTGGAAGCCGAGGGCGTACTGATCGATGCCATCGGCGCAATCGTCGCCATTGTGGCGTTAGAGGCTGCATTGAGTCCTGCCGGGGAAAGTGTTTTTGGCGCCTTGCTGCATATCATTGAACGTTTGGGCGGCGGTGCGGCCATGGGGCTGGGATTCGGATTTTTATTGGTGCGGCTGCTCAACGCCCGGGATTTAATACCGGAAGGCATTGAAAATGTCTTTACCCTGTGCATGGTTCTGGCGGTTTTTCAAGCATCCAACGTCTTGCTTCCGGAAAGCGGCATCGCCGCGGTGACGGCAGCCGGAATCGTGGTGGGAAATTCCAGGACCCGCATAAAGGAAGACCTGGAAGAGTTCAAGGAAGAGCTCACCGTTATGATGATCGGGATGCTTTTTGTGCTTTTATCCGCGGATGTAAGGCTTGCCGAGGTGCGCGCCCTTGGGCTGCCCGGCGCTTTTACCGTTATTTCTCTGATGTTTCTGGTTCGCCCGGCCAATGTATTTATCTCCACGATAAAATCAAAGCTCACCGTGAAGGAACGCGTTTTTATCTCGTGGATCGGCCCCAGGGGCATTGTCGCTGCTGCCCTGGCATCGCTGTTCGCGGCGGAATTTGCCAGAAAAGGACTGCCCGGCGGCAATGAACTCCGCGCCCTTGTTTTTCTTGTAATCGCGGCCACGGTGGTGAGCGCCGGGCTGACCGGCGGCTTTATGGCCCGATGGCTGAAATTGAAACGGCCCACCAATTTCGGATGGGTGATTCTGGGCGCCAACGAACTGGCCCGGGCCCTCGCCAAGCTTTTCAAGGAGAACGGCCAGGAAGTGGTCAGCATCGATTCCAATCCCGAAGCCTGCACGGCGGCTGAAAATGATTGCACGCGCGTGCTTTTTGCCAACGCGATGCAACCCAGCGCGCTGCTTCGGGCGGAAATCGACACCCGCCGGGGTGCGCTGGCCGTGACGCCCAACGAGGAAGTCAACCTTTTATTCATTCAGAAAGCTTCCCGCCTGGCCAGGTCTTTGCAACTTTTTACCGTCCTGAAACGATTCAGCCAGAGCATTTCGCCGAAAATGGTGGAAGAAACCGGGGCACAGGTGCTGTTCGGCAAACCTGTTGATGTGGAATTCTGGTCCGTCCGCATTCGCCGGAAAGAGATTTCAGTTCAATACTGGGAGCCTCCGGAAAAACAAGCGGAGAAAAACCATAAAGTCGAAATCACTTCATTGATCGGAGAGAACGCGGGGGTAGCCCTGGCCGTTTTGCGGGATGGGATACTTTCGCCCATGGGAAGCCGTACCAGATATCGAAGAGGAGACCAGATGGCGCTGCTGGTTTTTGCGGCGGAACGCCAAAAAATCGAAGAACGGTTGCGAGACAGCGGCTGGCATCTGGTCCGTGCTATCGAAAGTGATGAATTCTCCACATCACAATGTTTGCTGGAACCCACAGCCTGAAATTTTAATCATCGGCAAAATCGGAGCCTGATTTTATGAAAAACACAATAGCAAAAATATTATCACTATGCGTTTTGTTGATTTTTACCGGGTGCGCGACATGCCACATTGCAACATCTCAAAAACCGGATATCGCCGTTAATGTGCTGGCAAAGACCGTTTCAAGCTGGGATGGGAACCTTCTGCCCTTTTACCCTGAGGGTCAACCCGAGATTACCATTTTAAGGATCAGGGTCGAGCCCGGCGTATCCCTGGCAATGCATAAACTCCCGTCATCAACGCGGGCGTGCTCATCGAAGGGCAACTGACGGTAATGGCCGAAGACGGTGCGATACTGCGCCTGAAAGCCGGGGATGGGATCGTCGAACTGGTGGACAAGTGGCACTATGGCCGCAACGACGGCGAGATCCCCGCGGAAATCATCGTTTTTTATGTCGGTACAAAGGATGGCCCCATCACCGTGCATCAAGATACGATCAAGAAAAATCCAGTTTAATCTATTTTCCCGGTTCTTCCATCGTCGCAGGGTTCATCGTTATCGAACAGCCTTGCATGTTCCGGATCACTCGGCTTTTCACAAAAATCCAGGCCATCATCTTTTGTCATTGTCCTTTGGCAGCATTCCGGCATGTCCATTTCACCGTCAACGATTTCAACGGTTTTGCCGCATGCTTCACATCTGTAGGTAATCTTTTTTGACATTTTATCCTGCTCCTTTGACAAAAAATTAATCGGGCATAACTTTAAATTATGCATTTCGACCGGAAATGCAACGAGCGAACGCCGTATTTTTCAATAAAAACATTGCCGATTACACCATCACAGCCTGCCGGCAAAATAGACCGCATTATGTTTTCGCCTTATTTACAGGTTTTTAATTTTATTGTATAATAATATCCATTATTTTTAAATTCAAAAATTTAAAGAAAGGAGAAGGGGCTCATGGCGAAAGTTCTGGTATTATATTACAGTATGTACGGACATGTCGAAAAAATGGCCTATGCCGTGGCCGAAGGTTCGCGCGGGGCCGGCGGCGTTGATGTTACGGTCAAGCGGGTACCCGAAATCATGCCTGCAGAGGTTGCACAACAGGCCGGGGCCAAACTCGATCAGCCGGCACCCCTGGCCATCGTGGACGAGTTGCCGGATTATGATGCAATCATTTTCGGAACCCCGACCCGGTTCGGAAACATGTGCGCCCAGATGCGCAACTTTCTTGATCAGACAGGAAAACACTGGATGAACGGGTCATTGGCCGGTAAGGTCGGCAGTGTTTTCACATCAACGGCAACGCAGCACGGCGGCCAGGAAACCACCATTACCTCGTTTTATAATACCCTGATTCACCACGGTTTTATTATTGTCGGGGTTCCCTATACATGCAAAATGCTCCTGAACATGGATGAAATCACCGGCGGTACGCCTTACGGCGCAAGCACGCTTTCAAATTCTGACGGCAGCCGCCAACCATCGGAAAACGAATTGGCCATCGCTCGTTTCCAGGGCAGGCACGTGGCTGAGATCACAAAAAAGCTGGTCCGATAACCAGGAGGTGTGTCATGCTCGATTTTTCCCTTTCCCCTGAGCAGATTGATTTTAAACAAAAGGCCCGTCAGTTTGCAAAAGACGTTGTTCTTCCCGCTGCCTGGCATTACGATGAAAAAGATGAATTACCCCTGTGGGTGCTTCAAAAGGCAAACGACGCGGGGATAATGAATACCGATATCCCTAAAGAATATGGAGGGGCGGGCTATGGCCTTGTGGAAGGAGCGATCGTAACCGAAGAGATCGCCGCGGCCTGTCCCGGTCTGGCCACATCGATTTTTGATAATTCCCTTGGATTTGAACCGATTGTTATTTCCGACAATGATCACTTGAAACAAAAATATCTTCCGGAAATAGCGAAAAATTCCAAACGGATCTGTTTTGCCACCTCGGAACCGATGATGGGTTCCGATGTCGCCGGGATGCAATGCAGAGCTATAAAAGACGGCGAAGATTACATCCTCAACGGCACCAAATACTGGATAACAAACAGTGCCGTGGCTGATTACATGACCATCTTCGCCACCATCGATCCTGATAAAAAGCACGATGGGATTTGCGCTTTTATCGTTGAGAAGGACTGGGAGGGGGTCAGGGTCGGCAGGCATATTCCAAAACTCGGCCAGCGTACTTCCAACACCGCGGGCATTAACCTGAAAAACGTCAGGGTTCCTGGTGAAAATATGCTCGCGCCGCCGGGCAAGGGTTTTGTTCTCGCCATGAAGACATTTTCCAGGACCCGGCCGATAATCGGCGCTTTTGCCGTGGGGGCCGCACGCTCCGCAATGGAATATGCCATTGATTACGCGAAAAAAAGGCGGTCGTTTGGCGGCAAACTGCATACGTATCAGGCCCTACAGTTTAAACTTGCGGAGATGTACCAAAAGGTGGAGACATCACGCCTGCTGGTTCTTAAAGGGGCCTGGGAAGCCGACAGCGGCATGGACCCCATCATCACCGCATCCATCGGAAAATTTTACGCCACGGAGAGCGCCATGCAGGTCCTAAACGACGCCCTCCAGATATTCGGCGGCTACGGTTACACAAAAATGTTCCCGATTGAAAAGCTTCTCCGCGATACCCGGCTTTTTACCATATACGAGGGCACCAGCGAGATTCAGCGCATGATCGTTGCCGGTTATCTGTTGAGTTCTTACGAGCCGGTTATGCCGTCGATCGATGATGTGCCGATACTTGTGGGAGCGGATCAGCTCTTTGATTCCGACGGCAAAGCGGCTGATACGCAAGCCTGGCGTTGCCCTCTCTGCGGATATGTGCACTATGGCGAAGAACATCCGGACGAATGCCCCTTCTGTTTTGTCAGTGGGAAAGGGTTTAAGAAAATCTGGCCGCTGTGATCAGTTTTTTTATCTTGACGCGTTCAAATAGCTTCTTACGTTGTTCTTAAAGGGAGTTCATTTTATTTGTAAGGAAATTTATCTTTATGAATAAAATTATAGAGTAATGATAATGACGGCATTTACGAATCATTTTTTAAGAGGAGATAATAACATGAATGATGTCAAAGATTATTGCGATAAAGCATACAGACGAATGGTCGGACTAAAGGCGGGACTGTATAATGTGATCGCTAAAGCGGAAAAAGCATCGGATACTGCGCATACCGACGCGGTAAAACAATTGATCGCTCTGGTCGAAAACATTGAAACGGGGCTGGATGAATTGAAAAATCAGTGTCCCTCGGACTGGTCTCCCAATAAGAAGAATCTGGATGAGAGCATGGCCGGATTGTCTAAAAAGTTAGGTGAAGTTGCGGATCGTCTCGGCGTTGCCGTACCGGATACCATGGCATGGATTTAGCTCGCGGTAACACGGATCGTGAAATGGCGAACCATAATAAACGGCTATTTGCAAGTCCGTCGAGCTTCTCATGACCGCAACGCTTTTTTATCGACCTTGCCCACGGTGGTCAGGGGCATTTCGTCGATAAACTCGATGATCTTCGGAACTTTGTAGGGCGACATGTGCTCACGGCAATAGACGGTGATGTCTTTTTTCAGTGCCTCATCTTCCATTTCCCTGGCCTTGGCCGTCCGCTGGATGACTACCTTGACGATTTCGCTGCCGGGTCGTTTAGGATCGGGTTTGCCGATGACGGCGCAGAACTCCACGGCCGGGTGCCGGTAGAGGGTTTCCTCCACTTCCCTTGAAAAGACTTTGAATCCGCCGACATTGAGCATGTCCTTGGACCGATCCATAATGTAAAAATAGCCGTACTCGTCCATGCGGGCCACATCGCCGGTATGAAGCCACCGCCGGCCGTCGTGTTCGCGCATGGCATGATCGGTTTCACCGGGTTTGTTGTGGTAGCCTTTCATGACCTGCGGCCCGCATACGATCAGCTCGCCGGGCTCGCCCACGGGCATGATGTTTGTGCCGGTTTCCACGTCAACAATTCTCACATGCGTGTTGGAAACAGGAATGCCTACGGAACCGATCTTTTTGGCTCCCACCAATGGATTGCCGGTGATAATCGGGCTGGTTTCGGTCATGCCGTACACTTCCACCACCTTGCCTTTGCCGACCACGGCTTCAAAATTATTGATCGATTCCACGGCAAATGGGGCAGCGCCGGAAACAAAAATTTTTGCTGGAGTAAAATCAAGCTTCTTAAATTCCGGGTTCTCCAGCAGCATCTGGTAAAGGGTGGGAACGTTGGCGTAAATGGAGGGTGCGTACTTCCGGATTTCACCGCAAATATGTTTAGTGTTTCGCGGGTCCGGAATCAGACACTGGGTGGAAGCCGTTGCCATGGCCGTCATGCCGAACATCAATCCGGCCAGATGGAAAAATGGGAATCCGGAACAGAGCACATCCGTGCCCATTTCAAAGTCGGTCCAGTGTTTCACCTGGGTCAGGTTGGAAAAGATATTGCGATGGGTCAGCTCCACTCCTTTGGGAAGTCCGGTGGTGCCGCCGGTGTACTGAATCAGGCAGATATCGTCGGGCGTTGCCGTATCCGCGGGTTTGCCGGGCGGATACTGGGCCATCACCTGTTTAAATGAAATGATCGTTTTACCGGAAAGGGGTGTTACCTTTCCGGTGGGAAGTTTTTTTAACAGTTTTGCAAGTATGCGTTTTATGACGGGCAGATAATCGCCGATCCCGGCGGCGACCACATGGGACAATGCCGGGACCTCATGTTTGATCGGGATCACCACGCGCTCAAAAACCGCATCCAGGGTCACCAGCACCTTGCATCCGGAATCATTGATCTGGTGGGACAGTTCTTTGGGTCGCAGCAAAGGCGATACGCCCGAGGCCGTGCAGCCGGCCCGCAGGGTCCCGCAAAGCGCGATCAGAAACTGGGGAATGTTCGGCAGGCTCAGTCCCACCACATCCCCGGGTTTGATGCCGCCGGCGGTTAAAAAAGCCGCAAATCGGCGCGACATGTCATCAAGCTGCCGGTAGGATAGGGTGGCGCCCATAAAATGCATGGCCGCGCGATCCGGAAACGCCGTCAGTCCCCCCAGTAGCGCGTCGGTATAAGCCTTTTCCGGGATATCGATATCGGCCGGAATGCCCGGATCATAGGCCTTTAACCAGGGCCTTTCATCATAACCGTTCGTCATGGCTCCCCCTTTTTTTACAGGTCCGTTGGCAAGATGGCGCACAGGCAATAAAAAAGAAAACAGAGAAACGTCGTTGGAAACAGGCTGGCCCATACATCGGGGCCGGATGGGACACTTTAGACTTTATATCTTGTTTTGAAAATAAATTCAATGAATTATTTTTATTGCAGTTATTCGCGCTTGCTGTTAAATTCTCCCATTAAACGAGAGTCGGACGGATGTGAACATCGACACATGAAACGCCGCGGTTGCGATGGTAATCGATTTTCCGTATATTGGGAAAATCACCGGGAGAAAAAAATGACCGGACAGCGAATTATGTTAGCTTACAAGGATCGGGTAGCCGTGGTGACGTTGAACCGGCCCCGGCGGCAGAATGCCTTTGACCGGGCGATGTTTCTGGAACTTGCACGTGTTGTTAACGAACTAAAGGAGAAACTCCCCCGGGCCGTGGTGATTACCGGCGTGGAAAACGCCTTTTGCGCTGGATTCGACGTCAATCCCGACAATCCCTGGGTGGCAGAGCTGATCGCCGCGGTGGAAACGTCGGCCTCGAAACCCGCCGAAGGTCTTATCCGTGATTTGCGCGCCGTGTCGGATGAATTTGCTTCCCTGCCCGTGCCCCTTATCGCCGCGGTCAACGGCCTGGCCTACGGAGGCGGAGCCGAACTGGCCGTGCGCTGCGACCTGCGGATCATGGCTCCGGATGCGGTGATTTGTTTTTCCGAAGTCCGCCTGGGCCTGATGCCGGACTGGGGCGGCGGAGCCACCCTGGCTCACCTGATCGGCGCATCCCGGGCTGCGGATTTGATACTGACGGCCCGCAAAGTGGGGGCTGACGAAGCCGTGGCCTTAGGGCTTGCAAACCGGATAAGCCGCCCCGGAAAATGTCTGGAAGACGCGCTGGCGCTGGCCGAAGCGATTTCAAAAAACGGTCCCAGGGCCGTTCGAAGTGCGCTGTCGGTCATCCGCCAAAGCCGGGACATGACGTTGCAGCAAAACCTGGCCCTGGAAGCGGATCTGGCAGTAAAACTCATTGTTTCCGGCGAATGCTTTCACGGCGTAGCTGCGTTTCTTGAAAAACGGGAGCCTGATTTTCCGGATGCTTAACCGATTGATTCCTTTTGCTGTTGCGACAGAAACTGTTTCAACGGTTTGATGTTCCACCGCTGGTTCATGGTGTGGAGCTTGATGATGATCCGTTTGGCATATATTCGAAGTCGAATTTTAAAATTCAAGCGATTTTATTGCACGAACAGCAGACCGGCTCCGTGCGATTGCGTCCCGCCCGTTTTGCCTGATAGAGGGCATCATCAGCCTGTTTTAACAAGTCTTCAAGTTGGACATGTTCCGTTGCCGGATAACGCCCGCTCACTCCCGCGCTAATCGTCATTTTGAGGACCATATCTTCAGTGATTTTCGTGGGTGTATTTTCAACTCTCCGTCTGATTTTTTCGGCAACCAGCCATGCATTTGCCGGCGTGGTATGAGGCAAAATCATCACAAATTCTTCGCCACCGTATCTCCCCGGGAAATCGGATTTCCGCAGACCGTTTTGAAGTATGCCGGCGATGTGCCGGAGGACTTTGTCACCGACAAGGTGACCGTGGGAGTCATTGATTTGTTTGAAGTGGTCGATGTCGAATAGGATAATGCTTATCGGACGCTCATGACGCCGGCAGAATTCCAGCAGCCGATCGCCGGTTTCCATCAAGTGTCTTCGGTTGGCAATTCCCGTAAGGCCGTCAAAACGCGCCAATTCTTCGGCTTCGCGTCGATAAATAAAGATGCGGCGGTAGAGCTGATCCAGCATGAACGTGATCATTATTCCAATGCCGCATGTGGGCCAGATCAGAACATTGTATTTGATAAGTTCAAATGATTGTGAAATTCCGGCATAAACAAGAATGTTTGGAAGTATCGCAACAGCCAGAAAGCAATATACGTTGGTCATCCGGGAATAGGGCAGACCCAGAAACACGGGCAGGATGAACCAGTACATGAAGCCGGCGATACCATAAACCAGGCCGGTTTCAAGCAGGGAAAGATGATAAAGAAACAGCCCTTCCGTGATCAGAATGGCGGCGGCATAGATCCACGGCAGAAACTTCCGCCCGGCGCCTGCAAGAATGCTCAATGGGTAAACGGCCAATACGGCCCCCAGCAGCATTCTTGACCATAAGACAGAGTCGGCTGATGCCGAATCGATCGCCCAGTCCCAGGACCAGAGAAGGACCGCGAGGGATGCGGATGCAAAACCCAATAATATGGCGATGATCCGGGTTTCTTGGAATTTCCGGTCCATGTATTCAATTTCAAGTTCCGGATCAAAGCGCCCGAGAATACCAGTTTTTAAATATTTCCCGGAAGGAATGCGTAGGTCCATGTCAGGGCTCGATCAGGTTGAAATTGTTGTCCGGTTTTTCCAGCAGCATAAGGAATTGAAGCAAATCCATTCGGCTTCCGGAAACGTTGAGATCATCGGAGAAAATCGTCTCCCGCAGTCCGGCCTCGCCGATCAAAATACGGATAAAAAGGTCATAGGTGATTTCCAGAGTCACATCCGCGTCGGGATCAAGAGCGGCTGGTTTGTGTTGAAGCACCGCGTTTTTAAGACTTAACACATGGTTTTCACCGAGATCCGTGAAATTGACGTTGATAACCATCTGCTTGCCCTCGGCCCCGGGGCCGTTCAAGCGCACGGATATGGTGTCAAAAAAGCGCTCCGGAGGCGTCCGTTTCAACAGTTCCCTTGCCTTGGAAAGACTGAAGCCTTTTTCCGGCGCCCCGTGCCGCAGCTCGTAAGCCGCACTCAGATAGACGCTTCGCCAGACCCCGGATTCCGCCTGATAACCGAGTTGGTCATAAGTCTTGGCCAACAGCATGCGGGCCTTTTTATTGCCCGGCTCGGCAAATACCACGTGATTTAAGACCTCGGCCACCCATCGGTATTCGCCGTTTTCAAAAGATTTGGAAGCCATATCCAGCACATTGTCCACTCCTCCCATATAGGCCACGTAGTAAAGGGCTGACGCTTCAGGGGGCAGAGGATTCAGGTTGGCCGGATTGCCGTCGTACCACCCCAGGTAATGCTGGTATACCGCCTTGGAATTGTGACTGAGGGTGCCGTAATAGCCGCGGTTGTAAAACTCCTTGTCCAGTGCTTCCGGCAGGACGATCTGTTCGGCGATTTCCCGGGGCGTATAGCCGTTGTTGGCCAGCCGCAGGGTTTGATCATGCATAAACTTATAAAGATCTCTCTGCTTTTCCAGGAAGTCGCGGACCCGGTCCTTTCCCCAGATGGGCCAGTGATGACTGGCGAAAAAAATCTCCGCATCGGGAAACAAATCAATGGCCTCATCAATGTAGCCGCTCCATTTGAGGGCGTCACGGGTCTTGGTCCCCCGGAGCGTATAGAGATTGTGCATGTTGTGGGTCAGAATTTCCGCTCCGCAGTAAGCTTTAAAATCCGGCAGATAAAAGGCCAGTTCCGCTGGCGCTTCGGACTCGGGAGTATATTGAAAGACGAATTTCACGCCGTCAATGATCATTTCCTGGGGCGTTTGATCCACGTTATCCGTAGGCGCTAATATCCCGTAGGTTCCGAAGGGGAGGCGGCTGCCCAGGCCGGTGTCCACATAGCCGCGCTCGGAAACGGGCAGATCCTTGCCGAACTGATAAACGGCCCGGCGGCTCATGGCCGTGCCCGCCATGATGTTTTCGCTGGTGGATTCTTTCATAAAGCCTTCAGGCGCAATCACCCGGACATTTTCCCTGGCCGCGTCTTCCGACGAAATAATTCCCAACACCCCGCCGAAATGGTCGATATGGCTGTGGGTGTAGACAATAGCGGAAATGGGCCTGGAATCCAGGTTTTCCCGCGCAAAGGCAATGGCGGCGGCACCGGTTTCCCGGGTGGTGAGCGTATCCACGATGATCCAGCCGGTTTTGCCGTTGATAATAGTCATGTTGGAAATATCGAATCCCCGGACCTGATAGATGCCCGGCGTGACTTCAAAGAGCCCGTGGATGTTGTTGAGCCTTGCCTGCCGCCAGAGGCTGGGATTGACGGAAGACGGAATCTCGTCGGCTTCCAGAAATGCGAATTCTTCCATATTGCGCAAAACTTCGCCGTCGTCGCCCATTATCGTCAAGTTTTCAGGAACGGCAATCAGGCCTCGTCCGGCGTCTTCAAAGTCCTGGATATTATCAAGGGCCAGTTTTTCGGCAAAGGCCTTGTTTTTTTCAATGGTGTGGGCGGTCGGAGCGGTAAAGCCCCACGAATCCGCATTTTCCTCGTATCCAGCGTAATCAGTAGCGCATGAGTAAAGAAAAAGTGAAGCAATAATGGCAGTAAAAAGGACACGGTTGAGTTTCATGGGGCGCCTCCATTTATAAAGTCGGTAATAGTTTTTTTAAAAAAACTGATGAAGACTAAACAAGAAAACGCGAAGGTCCTTGATAATCTTGATAACCGGAATCCCGGAAAGCTTCATTTATCTTTTTTTACGGTCAATCTCATTTATCGCCCTTGTTGGCCAGCAGAGGTTTTTGGGAAGAATTTTACCCCCGGCAGATTTTCAAAGTGAGCGTCTTGGGTCCAGACGGTGCATTGATGCTTTTTGGCGGTGGCGAAAATGATGCTGTCGGCCATCGGCAGATTATATTGCATGCCGAGTTTGGCGGCACTCATTGCCAAGCTGATGGTAAGATCAATAATTTTGCCTTTCTGCATGGCGGCGATTGACTGTAATGCTTTGTCTTCACCAGCTTCGCGCAGCACGACTTTAAAAACTTCATAAATGGTGATAACCGGGACGATAAGAGACGAAGATTTTCTTAACGGCAAACAAAAGTGAATTGAATGTGGTCCACCGGCAAAATATTCCAACCATCCGGAAGAATCGACGATATTCACAGGCGGTCGCCCTCCCGCTCAAAATCGGTATTTATTCCTTTCAAAAATCCTTTCAGTTCTGAAATATCTTTATCAGGAATCAATTCAATCCTTCCTTCATACTCAATAATCTTGAGTTTCTGCCCTGGACGCAATCGCATGGTTTCGCGAATAGTCTTGGGGATAACCACCTGATATTTTGGAGATATGGTAACGGTCTGCATGATTTTGCCTTTATCGATATTTTTTTGTAATACACTATCAGGATCGATCCGGTTTTGTCAATTCCTGGCGGCAGATTTCATGATAATTCTTGTCCTCCGGCCAGGAGCCGGATATAGGTCGGACAGGCGCGACATCGCCGGGCACGTTTGTTGGGCAGTCCGGCCCGGGAAGGAGGTAAGATTGGATGAAGCATTCTTTGGTGATTATACAGTAAATATATAATGGATGGCACGGGCTCGGTTGACGGCCATAAACTGGATAGCTGTTTGCTGGAGTCATTGGGAAACAAGGGTAGGGCAGGGTGAATGATATTATGGCAAAATTATGGCAAAAACAGTGTAAAAATAAAAAAAGGGTTACCCATCTCTATATAACCCATTGACTTTACTGGCGCGCCCGGCAGGATTTGAACCTGCGACCTACGGATTCGTAGTCCGGCGCTCTATCCGGGCTGAGCTACGGGCGCGTGAAGTGCTTTTTCATATGTCAAACATGGCCTCTTGTCAATGATAAGTTTCGGTTTCGGCTTTGGCTTGACGGCATCCGATAATTTTTATAAGCCCCTCATGCTTGGATTGCAACCGTTTATTCATGTTTTTTATTCACGTTGTAAATTGCCGATTTGGTCTGATGATGGGAAAAGATATGGTTGTGCAGGAAAAAAATAATACCCCGGCAGCAATTGCGGCCTGCCATGATCCGTTTATGAAAATAGCTCTTGAGCAGGCGGCGTGTGCCTTAGGGGAAGAAGAAGTTCCAGTGGGCGCGGTGATTGCGGACAAAGATGGCGTGGTGTTGGCCGCGGATCACAACCGGACCATCGGTTTAAATGATCCCACGGCCCATGCGGAAATTATCGTGATTCGAAAGGCCGCGGAGCTGTTGGGCAACTACCGCCTGCCCGGAGTCGTGCTTTACGTGACGAACGAACCTTGCGTGATGTGCATGGCCGCGATCATTCATGCCCGGATCAGTCGCGTGGTATTCGGCGCTGAAGATCCGAAATGGGGAGGAGCGGGGTCCCTGTATACCCTTCAATCGGACACCCGTTTCAATCATCGACCTGAAATTATCCAGGGAATCTGTGAAGATGCCTGCCGTCAGATAATGGTGGACTTTTTTAAATCAAAACGTCATAAAGGCTATTGCGCGAACCGGCGGACATAATAACCCCGCCTGTCTGTGACGCCTGCGGCAATCGCCTGCTTTTCTTTTGTTAACGGCTGCCGTCGGCACATGCCCATATATATCGATATATCGTCACTATGGTAAAAAAAGAAAATAACATACAAGGAGTCTGAACTTGGCTAATGTCGTGATTGTCGGGACCCAGTGGGGGGATGAAGGCAAGGGAAAGATCGTTGACATGCTGGCGGAATACGCCGATTATGTTATCCGTTTTCAGGGCGGGAACAATGCCGGCCATACCATGGTGGTTAACGGAGAGCAGTTTATCAGCCACCTGGTGCCTTCCGGCATTCTCCAGGGCAAGGTCTGTCTGATCGGAAACGGCCTGGTGGTGGACCCCGAGGTGCTGCTTGAGGAAATCGATTATCTGGTTGCCAAGGGGGTTGATGTGGGGCCGGATAATCTAAAAATCAGCGAAAAAGCCCATCTGATCATGCCCTATCACAAACAGGTCGACTTGGCCCGGGAAGTCGCAAAAGAAGAAAAAATGATCGGCACCACGGGCAGAGGCATCGGACCCTGCTATGAAGATAAAGCCTCCCGTCACGGCATCCGCATGATTGATCTTTTAAATCCGGCGGTTTTTGAAGAAAAGGTCCGGGACAATGTCGAGGAAAAGAATTTTCTGCTTACCCGGTTTTTGTCTGCCGAGCCGGTAAACGCTGAAGAAATCATTGAAAATTTTTCCATTTACCGTAAGCGGATCGCGCCGTATATCACCGATGTTTCCGTTTTTATCAACAACGGCATCCGCACCGGAAAACAGGTGCTTTTTGAAGGAGCTCAGGGCACACACTTAGATATCGACCACGGCACCTATCCTTATGTGACCTCATCGAATACGGTTTCCGGCAATGCGTGTTGCGGCGCCGGGGTCGGTCCCGGCCTGATCAGCGGTGTGACAGGTATTGTCAAGGCCTATACCACCCGGGTGGGGCAGGGTCCGTTTCCCACTGAACTCTTTGACGATGTGGGCGACCGGATTCAGAAAATCGGGGCCGAATTCGGGGCCACCACCGGACGCAAACGCCGTTGCGGCTGGATCGATATGGTATTGTTGCGCAACGCCGCCCGCCTGAACGGCTTAACCGGGCTTGTCATTACTAAGCTTGATGTGCTTGGCGGGCTGGATACTTTGAAAATCTGTATTCAGTATATGGATGATGATCGCGATATTATTGATTTCCCCGCGGATCTGGACGTGCTTGCCCGATGTCAACCGGTTTATATTACATTGCCGGGATGGCAGGAAGATATTTCCGGTGTACGCCGTTTTGAAGACCTGCCGGAAAACACAAAAAATTATCTGCGCCGCATTGAAGAATTGATGGAAACGCCCATTGAAATGATCTCGGTAGGCCCGGGCCGGGAAGAAACCATTGTGATTAAAAATCCATTGGCGTAATGGGCGCATTGTTTTACGCTGGATTATACCGTTGGCGCCATTGAAAATCCGGCAATTTTTATCTGTAATTTTTGATTGACAATCCCAACGGACTCAACTAAGAATGGCAACCAAAAGTCGGGACGTGGCTCAGTCTGGAAGAGCACAGCGTTCGGGACGCTGGGGTCGCTGGTTCAAATCCAGCCGTCCCGACCAACTTTTGAATAATCATGCTTTTGCTCCTTTAATCTCCATAAAATTTCATATAATAATCAAATATTGAAGGTCCACAACGGATTCAACCTTCTATAAACAAGCCCGTGTGCAGGAAGCATCCGGTATTCCCCGGTCGGAACCTTTATATATTGGTTGCGACCTTTTTTATTTTCAGCATTTAATGTCTAATGACGGGATACAAAGCCGTCATCACTTAAAAAAAGGAGAAGCCAGTTATGAGACAGATGAGAGGCAAAGCTTTCCGTATTGCAATTATTCTTATCGCGATCCTGTTTGTCGCCAGCGCGGTGTCCTGCAAGGAAAAGCCCGCTGAAAAAATTGATCAACCCGCTACGGTTGAAAAGTTGCCCGCGCCGGAAAAAGCAGCTGCTGCTGCTGAAACCCAAGCGCTTATTGCCATTGTCAACGATGTGTCGATTCCCGCGGAAGAGCTTGATCGAAAAATGGATATGGTCAAAAAACGGTATGCCGGAATGGGTGTTGAAATGAACCCGGAACAGATGGCGGATATGCGAAGCCGCATTACCGACTCCTTGATTGAACAGGAAGTCTTGTTTCAGGAAAGCGTTGCTCAAAATATTTCCGTTGAACAGGCCGAAATTGAAGGCGAACTTGAGAATTTCAAGCGCCAGTTTCCGAACAATGAGGCTTTCCATGCACAGATGACCGAGATGGGATATACGGAAGACTCCCTGAAAAAAGAAATCACGCGCGCCAAGGCGATTCAGCAACTGATCGAAGAGAAAATCGTTTCCGGAATCAGCGTTGAAGATGAAGAATTAAAGGCATATTACGATGAAAATGCGGACAAGTTTCAGGTTCCTGAGCGGGTTCGCGCCCGCCATATTCTGGCAAAAATCGGTCAGGAAGCCGATGACGCCGAGAAAGCTGCGGCCCTGAAAAAAATAGAGGCTATAAAAGAAAAACTTAACAGCGGGGACGACTTTGAAAAGCTGGCATCGGATAATTCCGATTGCCCCAGCAGCAAAACAGGTGGAGACCTGGATTTTTTTGCCAGGGGCCAGATGGTCAAGCCATTTGAAGATGCCGCCTTTGCCATGAATCCTGGTGAAATCAGCGATATCGTGGAAACCCAGTTTGGATATCACATTATCAAGGTCGAGGCCAAGGAACCGGCCGGAACCGTGCCTTATGAAGAAGCCAGAGAAGGAATAGAGGAACAGTTTAAGGGTCAGAAAGCACAGAAAGCCGTGGGTGATTATCTTAAATCACTAAAAGAAAAAGCGTCGATTCAATATCCCGGCCAATAATTATGGCTGTTTATCAGTGGGCCAGGTGATACGCCAGCCCGTTGTAGATAACAAATCCCATTAGAAACACCAGGCCCGCCCGCCGGCCGATACGGCCGTGGCGGGCCGCAAAATAATAAAGCATCAGGGTCAGCAGAACCATAAAAGGAAATTCAAAACGGTTTAACGCCGTATCAAAGGAGATGGGGGTAAACATGCCCACAACTCCCATGACCAGGCAAATGTTAAACAGGTTGCTGCCCGTGATGTTGCCCACCGATATATCGCTTTGCCCGCGGATCGCCGCGGTGATGGATGTCGCCAGTTCAGGAAGAGACGTGCCCACGGCCACCACGGATATGCCGATAAATAGTTCGCTGAACTGAAATGACCGGGCCGTGAATATGGCCGCGTCCACAACCCATTTCGCGCCGACGGCAAGGGCGACGATGCCCCCAAAAATCATTGCAATCCGCCAGATAAAACGCATTCCGGTCAGGGTTGTTTTATGCTTATCCTCCCCGTTTTGACCATTTCGGGATGTAAGAATACTGTAAGTCAGAAATAGAATCAACGCCAGGGTCAGGATCACACCGTCGGTCCTGCTGATATCGCCGTCAAAACCCAACCCCCAGAAAAGCAGTGAAACCGCCACAAGATAAGGGATTTCTTTGGAGACCGCATCAATATTGATGGTCACGGGTTTTATCAGGGCGCTGAGCCCCAGAACCAGGGCGATGTTAATGACATTGCTGCCTAAAATATTGCCCACGGAAATGCCGGAAGATTGCTGGTGCGCCGCCACCATACTCACCAGCAGTTCCGGCGCGGACGTGGCAAAGGCCACCACCGTCAATCCGACAACGGCAGGCCGGATGGCAAAAGACAGGGCTAAATCCGATGCGCCGTTGACCAGCCATGATGAACCGAAATACAAAAGCAGCAGACCAGTGGAAAATAGTAATAGATAAAACAGCATAATCCTCAGTTCGGTTTAATTTATTGATAACAAGGCACAGAATAAGGTTGAAAATAAACTCAAGATCTTTAAAATACGGATAATCAAAAGGCGTGTAAAGACAATTCCGGATTAAAAGAAATTACCGAATCAATCGTTAGGGCCAGAAAAGGAGCATGCGGATGAAAAAAATGATGATCCGGGGAACCGGACGATATCTTCCGGAACGCGTGGTGACCAATCATGATCTGGAAAAGTTCATGGATACAACGGATGAATGGATTCAGCAGCGGACCGGCATTATTGAACGACGATGGATTGCGGAAGAAGGCGGTGTGGGCGCTTCCGACCTTGCCCTGGAAGCCGCCAGGATCGCCCT
>QZJS01000091.1 GCA_003597945.1 Desulfobacteraceae bacterium
CTATGTTTAAGGGTTCTTCCGCGAACAAAAATATTTCTCCGAGGGTTTTTCCCCGCCACTCGACGGCAAGCCGTTCCCGCGTGAACCGGTTGACGGCCACGGCCCGACCGCCGGCATCCAGATGCAGAAACAAAAATGGGGCATGATCGTAACAGTATCGCTGAATGGCAGAAAAAATATCCCCATTGCTCATGAGCGCGCCTCCGGTCCGAAGATTTGCTTCACGACCGTCAGGGATGGAACCAGAATGGTTTTTTCAAGGCCCTTGACCGTCTCGGTTCCGACCCGGCGGAAGGCCTGACCGCCCACGATAATATCCAGCCCCGGATAATGAGATCGGACCATATCGACGGTTCGCACAAGGGAAGTCATGTTAAAATAAATACTGACGGACAGGCCCAGGACATCGGGCTGTTTTTCCTGAATCAGGGCAAGAAGATCATTTACCGGCGTATTAGCCCCCAGAAACCAGACATCCCAGCCCAGGCCCTCCATGATATCGGCCACCATTCTCGCGCCCACCTGGTGATATTCATTCACCGCACAGGAAATCACCATTTTTTTACCATTGGGCGCCCGGTTCTCAAGAATCCGGGGATAAACAACGGACAGGAGATGCTCGGTCACGGCGGTGGCCAGATGCTCCGTGGCCACGGAAATCTTATTCTGCTCCCAGAGTTCGCCGATGCGGTAAAGAGACCGCTGAAAAACATCCGTATAGAGGGTTTCCGGGGCCATTTTCTGTTCTAAAAGCCCCAAAACCTCATCCACGCACCGAACCCGGTCACCTGCAAGCAGCGCGGAATGAAACCGCGGACAAATGATTTCCTGACCCATTTTCAACACCTCACTCATCATTGTGCATTCATCATTCATCATTTCGAAAGCGCTTCCCGCACCTTTTTCGCCAGCTCCGCCCTGGAAAAAGGCTTTTGGATGAAATGCACGCCCTCGTCAAGCACCCCTTGGCCGGCAATAACGTCGGCGGTGTAGCCGGACATGAACAGGCGCTTGAGGTCGGGATAAATGGACAGCAGATTCCCGGCCAAATCCCGGCCGTTCATTTCAGGCATGACCACGTCGGTCATGAGCATATGTATATCACCGGCGTGTTCGTGGGCCAGGCGGATGGCCTCACCCGGGGTGGCGGCCTCGATCACGTTATAGCCCAGTCTTTCAAGCATCTTTATCGTCATTTTCAGGATCGCCGGCTCGTCTTCCACCAGCAGGATGGTCTCGTGGCCGTGTTCCAATGGTTGGGTTGCGGTTCTCTCCGGAGAGGGAATGGTGGTTTTAACCGCGTGCCGGGGCAGACAGATCTTGAAAGTTGTTCCCTGGCCCGGCTTGCTGTGGACATTGATGAAGCCGTTATTTTGTTTGACCATGCCGTAAACCGAAGCCAGTCCCAGTCCGGTGCCTTTGCCCACTTGCTTGGTGGTGAAAAACGGCTCGAACAAATGGTTTAGAGTCTCCTGATCCATGCCGCATCCGTTGTCGCTGACCGCCAGCAGCACGTACTCCCCGGGCGCAAATCCGTCGTGATCGGCACAATACGCCTCGTCCAAGGTTGCGGCTTCGGTCTCGATGGTGATTATGCCGACTCCCGCGATGGCGTCTTTGGCGTTTACGCAGAGGTTGGCCAGAATCTGGTCGATCTGAGAGGGATCCACCTTGACCGGCCAAAGGTTTTGGCCCGGCGACCAGACCAGGTCGATATCTTCGCTGATGAGCCGGCGCAGCATCTTGAGCGCTTTTTCCACGGACTCGTTGATGTCGATGACTATAGGCGTTATGGTCTGTTTACGGGCAAAGGCCAACAGTTGACGGGTCAGGTCCGCCGAGCGCTCGGCGGCCTTGCGGACTTCCTGAAGGTCGGTAAAGAGCGGCTGGGCCGGGTCCACCTGCTCCAGGGCCATCTCCGTGTGCCCCAGAATCACCCCCAGCATATTGTTGAAATCATGAGCCACGCCGCCGGCCAGCCGACCCACGGATTCCATTTTCTGAGCCTGGCGGAGCCGGGCTTCGAGATTTTCTTTTTCTTTCTCAGCCCGTTTATTTTCGGTAATATCGTTGTTGACCACGATGGCGCCGAGCATCTCGCCGTTATCATCTTTCACCGGCGCGGTATAGTTGAGGATGATTTTTTTCCGGCCGTCAAATGCATCAATTTCTAATAGTTCATCCTTGACGGTAACGCCTTCCCGAATGGTATGGGCCAGTGCCCAGTCGTCCGGAGCGATCGGTTCTCCCGACGGCAGTCGCCGGGCCTTGAACACTCCGTATTCTTCAACGGAGACCTTTGGTTCGGCTCCCCAGATTTTTACACCGGCGGGATTGCCTCGAATCAGTTTTCCGTGTTTATCGGCAAACCACAGCCCGATGGGAAGTACGTCAAATATTTTGTTAAGATAAATCTCGCGCTGTTTTAACGCCTGCTCCGCCTGTTTCTGCTCGGTGACGTCCTTGCAGAAGCCCAGGTAGCGGCCATGGTCGAGGTGGACGGCGGTCACCGCCCACCAGCGGATGTCGCCGCCTTTGGTGTGAAATTTAACATCTCCGGTTGAACGCCCGCTTCGTTTGAGTCTTTCAAAATGATCGTTTGCCTCATTAACGGTTTCGAGAGGAATCAGATCAGGGATGGACATGGATGTGAGGTCATCGCGGGAATATCCGGTGATGGTGGATGCCGCCGGATTTACATCAATAAAGCGGCCGTTGACATCGGTAATAAAGATGCCGTCCGGCGCATTATTTACATAGCTTTTAAATTTTTTTTCGCTTTCATTCAAATTTTCTTCCGCGATTTTCCGGTCGGTAATGTCATGAGCGATGCTGCCGATGGAGCGGATGCGGCCCGAGGCGTCAAATAAAGGAAACAAGGTGGAAAGATAATAGGTGGTTGTTTCCATGGTTGGAAGACTTAGTCGGTCTTCCACGGTGACGGGGCCGACCTGGGCCATGACGCGGGAAATCCGTTCCATATAAATGTCGGCGGTTTCCTTTGGAACAAACGCGTCAAACGGCTTGCCGACGATAAAGGAAGGATCTGCGTTGAGAAGGCGGGCCGTGGCGGCATTGGTGCGCAAGTAGCGGCCATCAAGGCTGATTTCATTGATCAGCAGAGGACTGTGCTCCAGGATGGCCTGAAGGCTTTCAGATGTCTTTTGCAGCTCATCCTCGATCCGGCGGTGTTTTTCTCGGATTACCAGCAATTTGCCAAGAATAAGAGTGGAAAGCGGATAGATCAGCATCACCGGCAGGGTAATCCCGGCCAGAACGTCAATGGCGACGGAACGGGGCAGAGTGAGCATACAGGTCAGCATGACGATATGAACGACAATTCCGAGCAGATATAACTCCCCCGCGCCGATGCTTTTTTCCGCGTCCCAACGGAAATACCGCCAGGCCAGGCCGATGCCGCCCGATGCGGCGATGACCGTCACGCCGGTCCATGCGCCGGTCCCACCAAGCCACAAGCGGAAAACAGCGGTCATTGCCATGGCCACCAACGTCGGGATCCCGCCGAAGAAAAACCCGGATATGCATAAAAGCACCGACCGGGTGTCAAAAATCACGCCCTGGCCGAAATCCATGGGGTTGAGCATGATGGCCATACCGATGCCGCCCAGAAGAATACCGATGAAATTTTCCTTAAGAAAGGGAAGTTTCCGGACACGGAATTTGAAATCCAGCATGTGGTACAACAGGGCCAGGGCAAGCAGAAGCGCAGCGTTGTTTACCAGCCCGATCATATTTGAGTGCATGGATATTTCCTTTAAAAAGAGGATTGCATTTCAGGTTTCAGTAATTTCCGGGTAGTGCGTTTTCACGCATTCCGGGCCGATCCAGTGGCTTAATCAAGCTTCCTGCCAGTTTGCCATAACGGCGGAAGGGACTATTATTCCATTGACAGGATGCATCTCGATAAGGCCTTTTAATATTTGAGTTGACGTTGATTCGATAGTGCTTCTTTATCCATATTTTTGTAAATCAATTTCAATCCGTCACAACAATTTCGAGTCCATGGCTTTTCGATATTTTTTCTTTTTTGCTTTGGTTTAAGGATGGTTCGGCACATTTCTTATCGGTGCATGTTGAGGTTTAAGATACCCTCCGTAAAGAAAAAATGATTGTCCCGGGAAAAAATTTCGCAATCATTTTGTATCGCATTCTGGGCTATTATTAAATCCGGAATACCAACACCGTTAATTCCATTTTTCAGGCATTTGTATTGATAATCGATAATTTGGTTCCAATCGATAGACAGGTCCAACCGTTTGATATGTCGAAACAGGGAAATCAGCTTTTTCTGGTTGCGAAGCCTCAAAAAAGGTACAAGCTCAGCCAGGATAAGGTCATTTGTTACGATAAGATTTTCATCTATAAAAAAATCGAGTTTTTCAGAAAAACTTCCGGATCTTAAATACCCTATCCATATTGAGGTGTCTACTAATACCGGCATTGTCGGCCTCGAACAGTATCCAGGTCAATGTCTACATCGATTTTGCCTTTATATTGTTTTAACTCAGAAATTTTTGATTTTCGGACCAATTCCTCTAAAGCGGTAATGATGACTTTAGTTTTGGTATTGATATGTGCCGCCTTCATCGCTTCACTCAACAAATCCTCGGGTAAATCAAGGGTTGTTCTCATGCCCTGTCCTCCTCCTGTATTTTATATGCATAAATATGATATATTATGCATATACATGTCAACTGAGGCAACTAAAAAAATCAGAAGCCGAATACTCCGCATAACCGACCGGCGATGGTCGGCCAGATCCTGGCCGTTCATATCCGGCATGATCACATCAGTCATGAGCAGATGAATCTCTGCAGCATGTTCACGGGCCGGATTGATCGCCTCCGTTGGCGTGGCCGCGCTTAGCACCCGGTAACCCAGTCTTTCCAGAAAAAGCCGGCTCATTTTCAAGATGGAAGGCTCGTCTTCCACCAGCAGGATGGTTTCATTGTCAAGGGCAAGCGGCGTTGACGATTGCCGCTCCTGATCCTTTTGAGTCCTCTCCGGCCCGGCTCGCTGTCTACGGTGATAAACCCGCTGTTTTGTCTGACGATGCCTTAAATGGTAGCCAATCCCAGACCCGGACCTTGAGGAAATCCAGAAACTTCCGAAGCACTTTTAAAGGTTCCGCTTTCCAGTCTATAGTCCCTTCGACTTGGAAGGCGTACCGCCCTTCCCGGTTAAATTCCCGTCTCACGGGAATTTAATTCCTGAACAACAGTAAAAACCAACTCTTCTGACGGCATTTCCATTCTATCAATCGGTTAAGTATAAATATAAAATATCGATATTATGTATAATATAAAAATATTAACAATCTGGCACACTCCTTGAATTACTTATGAATAAAAACCGATTCTTCTTTAAACGTGAAACGCGGTGAGTCGACCCCAAAAAATAAGAGGTTAAAAATGAATAACCGAATCTTGAAATCGCTGATTATGCTAACCGTCGTTTTATCGGCCGGATGTGCAACCGTCTATGTCCCGCTTATGGATACGAAAATCGTCATCGAGCAAGACGGGGGAGACTGCAAAGACAAATCCGTTGCCTATCACGCCGCCCTCCAGGAGCAGGAAATCGAGTCATGCGTGACCTGCGGCGTTCTGAGTTTCAATTCCACGCCGCTGCTGCACTGCTGGAATGAAGTCCGGTGCCCGGTAGACGGTCAATGGAAGCTTGTTGATCTGGACGCCATGATCGGTCAGTTGGACGGTTGGAACGTGGAACAATCGCCGGAGTATATCCCTTACGTCCGCTACAGCGGGAAAGTAACGGTCGAAGATATCCGCTGGGAACGGGGTTTCACATGGAAATCGGATAAAAGTTTAGCTTACCTGATGGAAAACTGCCAGTTCAACTGGTTCCCCATCATCAGCGAACTGCCGCATTTATCCCTACGACCCAATGCTAATGGATCTTGAGTTTTTTTAATACCGTATACAACGTCTCCAAAATTCGGTTAAAAACGGCATCAGCCAAAGTTGTTTTGCTCGCCGGAATATTTACGGAAAAGAATTTTTCGAAAATGACTGGGCCGGGATCAAGCATATCATGATTTTAGATTTTACTCTGATTCATTGAGACTCCCGGGTGCGTTTCCGCTATCGTTCCAATACCTCCCTGACCTTTCCGGCCAGAACTTTAACGGAAAAGGGCTTTTGGATAAAGGCATACTCCTCATGCAATATGCCCCGCTCGACAATGGCGTCTTCCGTGTGTCCGGACATGAACAGGACGCGGATATCCGGACGGATGGCGGATATTTTTTCATAAAGGTCATGGCCGTTCATGTCGGGCATGATCACATCGCTTAAAAGCAGATGGATCTCTTCCTGGTATGTTTTGCAGTTTTCAATCGCCTCGGCCGGGTTCCCGGCGCTCAGCACATGATATCCGTAGCGCTCCAGAATTGTTCGGGCCAGTTTCAGAATCTGGGGCTGATCTTCAACAATCAAAACGGTTTCGGTCCCTGAAACGGATTCCACCGGGATCTTTTCATCCTCGGCCGGATCAGGATTTTCCACTTTCGGGAAATAAATCTTAACCGTAGTTCCGCTGCCGAAAGTGCTGTAAACCTGGATATACCCCTTGTTCTGTTTGACAATTCCATATATTGTCGCAAGCCCCATGCCGGTGCCTTTGCCGACTGCCTTAGTGCTGAAAAACGGCTCGAAAATATGTTCCAGGGTCTTTTCATCCATGCCGCCGCCGGTATCGGAGAACGCCAGCATCACATATTCCCCCGGCATTACATAGGGTTGCTGCAATCCGGGGTCCTGGTCCGGGGAAGTATTGACCGTTGCCACGGAAATCTTTCCGGTGCCGGAGATGGCGTCGCGTGAATTAGCCGCCAGATTGACCATGATCTGGTCGAGCTGGGAAGGATCGATCCGGATAGACCACAATTTATGACCGGGGAGAAATTCCATCCGGATATCTTCTCCCACAAGGCGCCCCAGCATTTTGAGCTGATCGGCAATGATCCGGTTCAGATCAACATTTCTGGGGGAGACGATCTGCTTTCGGGAAAACGCGAGAAGCTGCCGTATCAGCCCGGCGGAACGCCGGCCTGCATTAATAATTTCCGAAAGTTCATAATGGATCGGATGTTCGGGACTGATCTCTGAAATGGCCAATTCAGCGCATCCGAGAATAATAGACAACATGTTGTTGAAGTCATGGGCCATGCCGCCTGCGAGCCGACCGACGGCCTCCATTTTTTGCGCCTGGTGAAAGGCGACCTCCATTTTCTCTTTTTCCGCCCGCTCCGACAGCATGATTTTTTCCCGGTAGATGTGATGCAGGGCATTGGCGACATCATCCGCCATTTCCTCGAAAAGGGATTTTTCTTCCGCATCGATCCCTTTGGCCCGGTCCATGGCCACGGCAAGATAGCCGTAATTTCTAAGGTCGCTTTTCAACCGCACACAGAGTACGTCGTTTATGACGCAGCCTTCGGCAATAGGGCATCTGGCGCAAACCGCGACGCGATCATTTACAATAAAAGCGCCATCTTGAAATTTCGCCTTATCGCAGCAAGGCGGCAGGATTCCTTTTTTCAGGTTTTCTTCCAGGGGACCGAACGCTTCGCCCATGCCGGCCTCGGCATAGGACACGGGTAAATCATCATCCCCAGTTAAAACGATCATAGCCGCGTTATACCCCCGATGGACGACAAGCAGGCGGCTGGTCTCACGGATCAGGTTTTGCGCGTCTTTTTCCCGGACAATCAACTGGTTGATGTCGCGGATGGCCCGCAATATCTGATTTAAATGCGCCACCCTGTCTTCGGCGTTTTTGCGTTCGGTGATATCGTGACAGATGCCGCCGATGCCCCTGAGCCGCCCGCCCACCAGGACCGGATAGAGAGTGTCGGTATGAAAGCGTTCATCATCCTGCCGGTCCAGGTTGTGCTCGAACCGGACCGATTTTCGGGTCGCGGCGACCTGTTCGAAATATTGACGATAAATGCGGGCCACTTCGGGGGCGTAAACATCTTCAATGCTTTTGCCGACAATTAGATCTCCCACGGGAAAACCCATATGCTCGGTGGCGCCGTTGCTTTCCATGAAACGGCCGTCAAGATCGAGTAGAAAGATATGGTCCACTGAACATGCCACCAGGCTGCGAAAGCGCTGTTCGCTTTCCCGCAGACTCTGTTCGAAATATTTACGCTCCCGCGCATACCGAACGGTTCGGACCAGAAGATGGGGATCAATGGCCCCTTTGACAAGATAGTCCTCGGCACCGGTGCGCAGGGCTTCCATGGCCAGTTCCGGATCATCGTTACCGGTCAGCACCACCACCGGAATATCCGGCGCGGCATCCCTGAAGCGCGCCAGGGTATTGATTCCGGTGCTGTCGGGCAGGCCGAGATCCAGCAACACTACGTCGATATCTTCGGTCTTTAACAAATCGATTGCTCTTGAAAGCCGGTCGGCGCCGTGGAATGTAAATTCGGCATCCGGCGGCAGCGTGTCCCGGATCAGGTCCGTATCGGCCGGATTGTCCTCAATCACGAGTAAAGAGATCGGCTGGATCATTTTGAAACTCCGTTCGGAGGAAGTTTGACAATGGTGAACCAGAATTCCTTGATGGCGTTGACCACCTGGATGAACTGATTCAGATCGATGGGTTTGGTGATATAGCAGTTTGCATGCAGATCGTAGGCTTTGAGAATGTCCTCATCCGCTTTTGAGGTTGTCAGGATCACCACGGGAATCCGCCTCAAGTCTTCGTCGGCCTTGATTTCGGCAAGCACTTCCCGGCCGTCTTTGCGGGGAAGGTTGAGATCAAGAAGCACCAGATCCGGCCGGACCGCGCCGGCGAATCTCCCGGTTTTCCGGAGAAACTCCATGGCTGCCTCGCCGTCAGCCACCACATGCAATGCGACTTTCAATTTGCTGTTTTCAAGAGACATCCGAGCCAGGTCCACATCCCCGGGATTGTCTTCCACCAGCAGAACTTGAATCGATTCTAAAGATTTTCCGGAATCCATGATGAATTTCTCCTCTATATTGTTTAACGGTCCCGCGAACCATTGATCCGTTCGCTCAATGGGCGTGCTGCCTGGATGGTTGATCATATCAGTGATCCATATAAAATCATTATTTTTTAAGGCTCGGGAAAGGTCGTTTCACGATTTTTCGGAATCGTGAAAAAAAACGTCGCGCCTTGTCCTGGCTCGGATTCAAACCAGATCCGACCGCCGTGACGTTCGATGATCCGCATGCAGATAGCCAGCCCGATGCCGGTGCCGGGGTATTCCTCCCGGGTATGCAGCCGCTGAAAAATGATGAATATTCGATCTTTATATTTTTCATCAATGCCGATGCCGTTGTCTTTTACGGAAAAAACCCATTCCCGGTCCCGCTGGGCGGCCGACACATGAATATGAGGCGCGGTTTCCCCTCGGAACTTAATAGCATTTGCTACCAGATTCTGGAATACCATGGTCAACTGGGAAGCATCCGCCCAAACCACGGGCAGATCGTCATTGGTGACCATGACCCGGGCTTCGGCGATGGATACGGAGAGATTTTTAATCACCACGCCCAGAAGTGCATGAGTATCCACGGATTTGAAAGGGGTTCCCCGGGTCCCGACCCGGGCAAAGACCAGCAGATCATTGATCAACTGCCCCATGCGCACGGCCCCGTCCACCGCGTAATCGATGTATTTTTTGGCTTTTTCATCCAGTTGTCCTTCAAAATGCCGGGCCAGCAACTGGGTGTAGCTGGAAACCATGCGCAAGGGTTCCTGAAGATCATGGGACGCCACATAAGCAAACTGTTCGAGTTCACGGTTGGAGCGTTCCAGATTCGCCACGACGGCCCTCAATCGTTCCTCGCTTTCCCGCAGGGCGTCGGTCATTTCATATTTTTCCTTAAAAAACCGAGCCCGCTGGTGCCGCCAGATCAGCCCGGCTACAGCAACCGTGGCGATCAGCAGGGCCGTCACCAGAATGATCAACCACCACATTCTGTCCCTGATCGGGGCGTATACTTCGGCCAGATCGATCTTGGCCACCATGAACCACGGGGAATCCGGAATGGGGCGGATATCGGCGAGCACCTTTTGGTTTCGGTAATCCAAGCCTTCCACGATTCCCTGCTTTCCCGAAACCGCCATAACCGCCGGCAAGGTCTTTTTGGTCAGGGGTTCCATCCGCTTCAGGGCTGAATCCGGATCAAACCGGACGGCGTTTAAAAAAGCCGCCATGCCGCCTTCCCGACGGACAATGAGCGTTTCGGCCGTGGGACTGGGAGTGGGCCACCGGTTGATCAGAGGATAAAGATAATTCTCCGGATCGATGCGCATCACCAGAATGCCGATGGGAATCGACAGCGTTTGCGGATCCAGGACCGGCGCCAGAACGCTTAAATAAACTCCGTGGTTGTGGGGATCGACATGAAAATCCTCGAACGCAACCGCGCCTGATTGAAGGATTTTATTGGCTTCAAGAGAATATTGGGATTGGTGATGGTCCGCTTCGTCCGGAATTGAAATCCAACCCCGGCCGTCGGCATCATGCAGGCAGAGACGGTCATACTGGTAATGCGAATGGACTTTGGCCATCCAGGCGTGGATCTGGGCGCCGGCATCGGCATCGTGCGGGTTATCGAAATATCGCTCCACCAGCGCGGAAAATGCGGGATTTCGATTAAAAACCGCAGCGTCGCCAAATCGCTCCTTCCGCCACTGGATGATCTCGCCGGTTTTCAGGTCCGCGATGGCGGCAAGCTGTTGCGCGGATTCGATCCTTTCCTGTTTTTCAAAATACCGAAAAGCCAGATAGCCGGCAGCCAGAATCGCCGCGGACATGAAAACAGCCACCAGCAGAATGACCACAGGGAATATGTTCTTTCCTTCTTTGCCTGCCATCAGTGAAAAATCCTTGGGAGACCCGTTTGCGGTAACGGCTGTTTAGCATTCGTCTGCCTTTACGGCTTAAACATGGGAAAATTCCTTACTTGGTGATAAACCCCTCCATCCTCGTCGGTCATGGGAACAACGAGAACGGGCAATACCGACTGCCGGATGATTTTTCCATCCTTTTTATTGAGCAGATAGAGATGCTGAACACGCTGTTCCCCCACTGGAATAAAATCATACGCCCGCCTTCGGCAAGCTGGTCCTGGAGGGGCTGGGGAATCGTTGTTGTGTCACCCCGCCAGACGGGAAATGGCCTGTTTTGCCTCGCCGATCATGCGGACAAACAATTCCTTGACCGTGGGGATATCATGAGCAAGACCCACGCCCTGTCCGCAGGCAAGGATCCCGGCGCCCACGTCGCCTTCATTAAACATTCTTTTGGCGTTTTCGCCTTTTATCACTTCGTAGAGTTCGGCGAAATCGGCTTTGGATGCCTCCAGGTCAAGGCACTGGCGAGCGGCGGCATTGGCCATCACCCGGTGGGTGGCGTTTAAAGAACGCATGACCAGCATAGTGTCAAGTTCGCATGCGTTGACAAGGGCGTTTTTGATATTGTCGTGAATAGGGGCTTCCCTGGTCATGAGCAGCCGGGTCCCGATGATGGCGGCCCCGGCTCCCAGGGCAAGGACGGCCGCAAGGCCCCGACCGTCGGTCACGCCGCCGCCGCCGATAACCGGGACCTTGACGGCATCCACCACCACCGGAACCAGCACCAGGGTGCCGATATCAAGCCTTCCGGTGGCCCCACCGTTTTCATACCCGACAACCGTGACGATATCCGCGCCCATGTCCTGAACCTTCAGAGCATAACGCACCCCCACGCATTTGTGAATCCAGGTCATGCCCAGATCTTTGAACCGCCCCACCAGCGCTTCGGGCGCGTGATGTCCGGATGTTTCCACAATCTTGACCCCGTAATCGGCCATCACGTCGATATACTCGTTGTTGTCGATCTGGGTCATGGCCGGAAACAGATTGATATTGACGGCAAAGGGTTTGGATGTCAGCGATTTCATCTTGGCGATGGCCTCGGCGAAGGATTCTTTTGACTTGTAGTTGGCAGAGGCGATGATCCCCATGCCCCCGGCCTCGGACATGGCCGCCACGAATTCGGCCGTTGATATCCACATCATGGCCCCGCCGATAATGGGGTATTCGATTTCCAGTTTCTCAGTTACAGGGGTTTTAAGCACTTCCGTTCTCCTTTGTCTTTGTCGATTTCTTTATTGTTAAATTGACCTTTGATGCATTATAAATTTGATTGTCCGCGATTCAATCAACCTGTTTAATACGAAACCGGGGACAAATATTACTCCTGGCCGTGATAATAAATGATCTCGCCCCCCTTGACCACCCATCGCACATTGCGAACAGCCGCGATATCCTCTATTGGATCGCCTTCTATCACCGTAAAATCGGCATCTTTATGTGTTTCAACGGTGCCAATCCGATCCCCCATGCCGATGATGTCGGCATTGACCGATGTCGCGGCCTTAAGGGCTTCGGCTGTGGAAAACCCGGCTTTTACCAGGTGCTGGAGTTCCTTGTAATAATGGCCGAAAAAACTCAGTCCCGTGCCGCAGACATCAGTGCCGACGCCGATTTTACCTCCGCCGGCCTTTATTTTCTCGACATTCTTCATGGCAATTGGATAGCCGCGCTTGAAAAATTGGATGTCCGGATAAAATTTTTCCATGTAATCCTTCGGCGGATATGGCTTTTTCATTAATTTTTCGACTTCATTAATCGATTGGCGCAGGGGTTCGGGCATGAAATCGATTTTGCCCTGATCGCTTAGCCACTGGCGCATCTCGTCAATTTCAAAAGCATCGCCCAGCACTTTCAGAGTAGGTACGATGGCCATATTCCCGATGACGAAATGCTCGATGTTCAAGGGGTCGAGTTTATCAGTAGGCGCGTGTTCCAGGCTGTCCGCGCCGATCTGTATCCCTTTTTTAAAGCCGGCGGCTTCGGTATGGTGCATGGCCAGACGCGCGCCTCTTCGGTCCGCGGTCCGCCGCAATGCCATGAAGCAGTCATCGGAGAGGTTTTCCAGCCGGCCGTGGAATAAAAACGATTTTTCGGAATACTGGGTCTTAATCCACTCGGCCCCTTTATCGATAAGCCGGTTGGCGACAAGGGCCGCATCCGACGGGGTTTTTACACGCTCGACAAATTGCCCGCCGGCCATTATCGCTTCTAAAAAATTTAAGGTGGGGGCCATTTCCGGAACCCCGGTTCTGCTGGTGATAAAGGAATTGGCCGTAATAATCCGCGGGCCGATGACCGCGCCCCCGTCGATTTTTTTCCGCCATCTCTGAATTTTGGATGGAAACGCGCCCATGTCCCTTACCGTGGTCACGCCGTATTTGACGCAATTGAAAAAATTTTTTTCAAGCTGTCGGTTCATCTGGCTGAGAGCGTCGA
This sequence comes from Desulfobacteraceae bacterium, assembly GCA_003597945.1. Taxonomy (GTDB): domain Bacteria; phylum Desulfobacterota; class Desulfobacteria; order Desulfobacterales; family Desulfosalsimonadaceae; genus SURF-33. The sequence goes on from QZJS01000091.1 coordinate 13,387, forward strand.
AATTTACCTTAAAAACAAACGGCACGGTGATATGGACATGGGCGTCGATCAGACCCGGCAAAAGGGTTCGCCCTTTCAGATCGATCCATTCGTATCCCGGATGATGCTCATGATCATCCGGATCATCAATGCCGGCGATAATCCCGTTGATCACCCTGACGGATTTGCCGGTCTGCAGGCCGTCGAATATGCCGTCGAATAATTTGAAATTATAAAAACCGCGCTTTACTGTTTTTACCATTTGATAATGCTCCACAATTAATTGAAAACAAATAGAAATTAACAAGCCGGCCTTATCGTTTAATTTTCAAATTTGCAGTCTAATCAAAAACGTAAATCATGTAAAGCCGATTGGTCGGTTTGGGCCGGTTTTTTTGACCAATCAAAAACCCTTGACCTTAAAGTGTAAATCCTGATATCAAAATAATCAGATAATCTGAAAATCAGAAAGGATTGCGCTTATGAAAACGGAAACCATAAAAGTCGGCAAACGCGGAACCATCGTCATTCCAGCGGGCATCCGGCATCACTATGGGTTTGACGAGGGAACTCAGGTGCTGGTGGAGGCATCATCACAGGGCATTTTGTTGCGGCCGATGGTCTCGTTGCCCATCGAACGCTATTCCAGGGAACGAAAAGCCGAATTTTTACTCAATAACGCCGTTACATCGGAAGATTATGCCGCGGCTGTTGAAAAAGTCCGTAAAATGGGGCTTGACCCGGAGATGATACCCCATGAAGCACTGAAAATTCAATGACGCCAGATAAGCTTTTTCTCGATGCCAATATTCTTTTTTCTCTTTGTTTCGGCAGCCGGGGCCTTGGGCGCCTGCTGGAAACCGCCCGTACCGGACAATGCCGTCTGATGGTCTCCCGCTATGTTCTTGAAGAGGTCCGGCGGAATCTCGATGAACCCGAACACCTGGCGGTACTTGAAAACCTTACCCGGATGCTTGAGATTGTCCCTGAGGCAGACCCGTCTCTTGAATGCCCCGTAGATCTGCCGGATAAAGACCGGCCGGTTTTCATGGCGGCGGCCGCCGCCGGAGCCGATTACCTGATTACCGGCGACATGACCCATTTCGGCCAATATTTCAAACAAAGATTCATGGGCGTTACCATCTGTATGGCGCGGCATTATCTGTCGCTGTGAAAAGGAAACCATTTTTTCATGTTTCGATTCATTCATACCGCTGATATCCATCTGGACAGCCCCCTGCAACGCCTGGAAACCTATGATGGGGCGCCGGTCAATGAAATCCGACGGGCATCCCGCCGGGCCTTTGAAAGCCTCGTGGATTTAGCGTTGAACGAGTCCGTGGATTTTGTGCTGATTGCCGGGGACCTGTTTGACGGGGACTGGAAGGATTATCATACCGGCCTTTATTTCGTCAGCCAGATCCGGCGACTCATGGATGCCGGCATCCGGGTGTTTATCGTCGCCGGCAATCATGACGCCGCCGGCAAAATGACCCGCCATCTCCCCTATCCCGACAATGTGCATGTGTTCTCCGCCCGGAAACCCGAAACCGTCATCATCGAACCCCTCAAAGCCGCTGTCCACGGCCAGAGTTTCGCCTCTGCCGCCGTCAGCGACAACCTGGCCGTCTCCTATCTTGAACCCGTTGGCGGTTATTTTAATATCGGCCTGCTGCATACCAGCCTCACCGGTCGTCCGGGCCATGAAAATTACGCGCCCTGCACCCTTTCGGACCTGGCGGCCCGGGGGTATGATTACTGGGCATTGGGTCATGTCCACCGGTTTGAAATCGCCGGTCATGAGCCGATGGTTGTGTTTCCGGGGTGTATTCAGGGCCGTCATATCAGAGAAACCGGCCCTAAAGGGTGCGTGCTGGTCACGATCCGGGAAGGCCTGCCGCCTGAAACGGTTTTTTATCCCCTTGACGTGATCCGCTGGGAATCCATTGATGTGGATCTGGCCGGGACCGCCGGGCTGGAGGAAGCCATAGATATTCTGAAAGCCCGGGTTGAAGCGCTTGTTGTTGAAAATGATCCCGTCCCGCTGATCGTGCGCGCGACGTTTACGGGAAAAACCGCCATTCATGCCCGCATTGCCGGAGACCCGGAATACTGGCGGCAGGCCGTGCGGGCATCGGCCCTTTCCGCCTTCGGCGAGCGGGTCTGGATGGAAAAAATCAGAATCGAAACCCAACCCGTGCAACCGCCCGGCTCAAAAAGCGCTGATCCCGGTCCCCTGCGGGAATTAGAAACGTTGACGGCCGCCATAAAAAATGACTCCGCGGTTCTTAAAGATCTGGCCGACGAGCTGGGACCGCTGTTTCGCAAACTGCCGGCCGAATACCGGCAGGACATGGAGGCACTCCAGCCCGGTGATGCGGACCAGATGCGCCGGATCATCGACCAGTCCCATGATCTGCTGGTCCGGCGCCTCATGCGGGCCGGAGGCGGGACATGAAAATCCTCAAATTAAATCTGATCGCCTTCGGGCCTTTCCAGGACGCGGCCTTTGACCTGTCCGGGGGCGCATCGGATTTCCATATTCTCTTCGGTCCCAACGAGGCGGGAAAAAGTTCGGCATTGCGGGCTTTACGTAATATGCTCTTCGGCATTCCGTTACGAACAGCCGACAATTTTCGTCATCCCCATACGGCCCTTCGCGTCGGCGCGCGCCTGGCCGGGGCCGGGGGGCAGGAAATCGCTTTTATCCGTCGCAAGGGCCAGAATAAGACCCTCCGGGCCGAAGACGACAAGACCCTGTTGGCCGAAGACGCCCTGTCGCCTTTTATGGGCAATATCGGCCAGGATTTGTTTGAACAGATGTTTGCCATCGGCCATGACGATCTTGTCCGGGGAGGACAAGAAATCATTTCCGGCGGCGGCAGGGTGGGCCAGGCCCTCTTTTCCGCGGGCGCCGGTCTGATCCGGCTCCAGGCGGTGCAGCAGGATTTAGCTCTTGCCTGCGACGACCTGTTTAAACCCGCGGCTCAGAAACCCCGAATCAACGCCCTTTTATCCCAATTGCAGGAAACCCTGAAAAGCCGGAAAGACGCCCTGCTGCACGCAAAGGAATGGAAAGACCGTGAAAGCGCGCTGCATGAAACCCAAAAGCATCTTGAAGCCATCGGCAGCCGGCTTACGGACCTGAAACAGCAGCGGGCCAGGCTGGAGCGCATCCGCCATGCCCTGCCCCTGATGGCCCGGAAAAAAGAAATTGATCACGCTCTTGTTGATTGCCGGCAAGCGCCCGCGCTTGCCGATGATTTCGGCCGGCAGCGCATGGACGTTGAACAGGGTCTGGCCATGGCGCGAAACGACTTGGCCAGGGCCGCGGCCGATATTGAAAAAATCAATGGGCAACTGGCGGCCCTGACCGTGCCCGAAAAACTGCTGGAACACGGCCCCGCTGTTTCGGCCATCCAGCAGGATCTGGGCAGTTATCGCAAGGCCCGACAGGACCGGCCGGGTCTGGAGGCCCGGATGCGGCTTTTGCAGAAGCAGGCCGCCGACCAGCTCGCGGAAAACGGCATTGATTATGACGAAGGTAAAACCAGCCATCTGAAACTGCCGCCCGGAATCATCGGCGATATCCGGGATCTCGCAAAGCAATACGAACGCTTAACCGCGCGCCTGGAGGCAAACCAGGACCAGCGCGATAACATCCGCAACCGCATGGCGGCTCTGGCGAAACAGGAACAGACCATTGCGGTTCCCGTGGATCTGACCAACCTCAGGGCGGCCCTGGAATCCGCCCAGCAAGCCGGTCCAATAGAAAAAAAATACGCGGAAAGCCGCCGGGCCGCATCGGAGATGGAAACCCGGCTCAAAAACCGGCTCAGCCGCCAGACCCTCTGGTCCGGCGATATGGCCGTATTAGACACCCTGCCTTTTCCGTCCATGGAAAGCATTGATTGTTTTGTGCAAAAATTTTCAGACGCTGCCCGGGAAATCGACCGGCAAAAAACCGAAAAAGCGGCCATAGAAGCTAATCTGGTCAAAATCGATATCGAACTTACGGGCATGGATCTGGCCCAGGAAATTCCCACTGAAGCCGATCTGGAAGCAACCCGGCGCCTGCGGGATGAGGGATGGCGGCTTATTTCACAACAGCTTGCCGGCCATGCGCCCGATCCTTCTGAAAACCGGAAATTTATCACTCAATTTAAAAAGGCCAACGGACTGGCCGATGCCTTTGAACAAAGCATGCGTCAGGCCGACCGGATGGCCGACCGGCTCCGGCGGGAAGCGACCCAGGTCAGCCGCAAAGCCCTGCACCAGGCGGAAAAAGCGCATAAACAAGCCTTAAAGGATACCATTGGCGCGGCCCTGGACGCGGCTGTCGCACAACATGACGCCCTTGCCGCAAAATGGGCGCATCTGTGGGAACCCGCGGGCATTGTCCCCTTATCTCCCCCGGAAATGCGCGCATGGCTGGCCGACATGCAAACCAGCATCACACGATATAAGGATTTACGCGCCGCCCGGTCAGCCGGGGATTTCATGGCAGCCGAACTTGAATCCTTAAAAATTTTTCTGATCCAGGCCCTTTCCAGCCACCACAAGATCCTTGAACCGACGCGGCCTCTGGAAGAATTGACGGCAGCGGCCAAAGCCTGCATCATTGAAGGGGAGAAGGCCATTGCGGAAGCAGCCGCCATTCGGAAGGAAGTGGCATCCCTGGAGGAGGAATCATCAGGCTTAACGTCCGCAAGGGCGCGCCTGAAGCAGGAGCTGGCAACATGGAAGGAAAAGTGGAACGCCGGCATTACGGCCCTTTCCTTAACGCCGGATACGGGTCCCGGAACGGCCCAATCGGTAATTGAAGGCATTCAACAGGCCAAAAGATGCATCAATGATGCCGACACATTAAGAAAACGCATTGACGGCATTGACCGGGACTGCGCGGTTTTCATCAAAAAGATCAATGATCTGAAAACGCTGCTCGCGCCGGAACTGGATGCCGAAAGTCCGGATATCGTGGCCGAATCCCTAAACGATCGACTGGCGGCAGCCCGGGAGGCCGCAACCCGTCGTAAAGACCTGCTGGACCGGCTTGACAACGCCCGCCGGGATCAGGCGGATGCGGAAAAGCAGATCGCTGAAAGCAACATCCGGCTCGACTCCCTCTGCCGGGAAGCCCAGTGCGACAACCCCGAAAAACTCGCTGAAATTGAACAACAGGCACGGCTGAAAAAACAGTTCCTGGAGGAAAACGAAAAAATCGAAAAAGACCTTCGGAATTTAAGCGCCGGGGCCACGGTGGATGATTTTATCGCCGAGGCCGGCTCCATGGATCCCGATGCTATCGGCCCGGAGACGGAACGCATGGATGCTGAAATCAGCGTCCTTGAGCAGGAATCCGCCGCCCTGAATCAAAATGCGGGAGTCTTGAAAAAAGAACTGCAAAACATGGACGGCAGGGCCGCTGCAGCCGGGTATGCCGAAGATGCCGAGGCCGTTCTGGCTTCCATTGACGCGGAGGTGACCCAATACTGCCGTCTGAAAATCGCATCCGCCATACTTTCGCGCACCATTGAACAATACCGGGAAAAATATCAGGGTCCCATGATTCTGCGGGCAAGCGAGCTGTTTAGGCAAATGACCCTGGGATCATTTACCGGCATCCGGGCCGAATACGATGAAAAGGGTGATCCGGTCCTGGTGGGAATCCGACCGGACACCGGCGACCAGGTCCGGGTGGAAGGCATGAGCGACGGCACCGCGGACCAGCTTTACCTGGCCCTTCGCCTGGCCGGTCTGGAACAATACCTAGAAAACAGCGCGCCCCTGCCCTTTGTGGTGGATGATATCCTGCTGCGCTTCGATGACCGCCGGGCCGCGGCCACCCTCAATGTACTGGCTGAACTTTCTAAAAAAACCCAGGTCATCTTCTTCACCCATCACCAGCACCTGGTGGACCTGGTAAAGCGCGAACTCCGGGCCGTTTCGCCCGTGATTCACACGATGAGTCTATAAGCAGTCTCCAATGTTAGCCGTTGCCAGTTGTGCATGTTAAGCAGCAACGCTAAATCAGATCCAGGTGGATTTTTATGGCGGTTTCCACTTGGTCGAGGTCCCCGTTATCGATTTTTCCGATGAATTTAACGATCCGACTTTTGTCGAGAGTGCGGACTTGGTCGGCCTTGATCTTGGAATCTTTAGGAAGATTGCCTGCGCCCTTGGGCAGGAAAACCTCGAATGGATATATTTTTTCGATATGGCGGGAGGTAATCGGCAATATGGTTACGGTTCCGGAATAGGCGTTGTTTTTGTCGTTGGAGACAACGATGACCGGCCGGGTTTTTGCGATTTCCCTTCCGACAACCGGGTCCAGGTTTGCCAGATAAATACCACCCCTTTTAGTATTCATCCCAGTTCTCCAGATCAGCGGATTCAAAATCATGCGCCAGTTCAAGGCTTTCCTTTCGCCTGGCCTGATAGCCGGCGCACAGTTGAGTCTCCAGGCTCAACTTTTCCTCCTCCTCGATTTGCCGGGAAATTGCATCCACGATAAACCGGCTTCGTTTTCGCGGTCCCGCCAAATGATCGAGTGTTACCAGCAAATTCTTGGGAATGGTGATATTTAAACGAACATTTTCCACACTCATTGTATGCCTCCATAGAATAATTTTTACATAAAATAATACACAATAACGTGTGGAATGTCAAATCATACGGTAAAATGGCATGCAAGAAAACAACGTATTTCGGGATAAGCAGAATAAGCAAAAGCGCCAATCCGGACCCGGTTTTGTCCGGATTGGCGCTGTATTTGGAGCTCGGTGTGTTCGACCGAGAAGGCGAATACGCCGGATCTATCTGATTTTATGCTTATATATCAGCGTAACTTTTCCTGTCCGTCCCATAAAGGTTCGGCCGGCGGCAGCAGCGGCAGGTACCGGAGCCATTTGTGGGAATCCAGGTGGGCCTGGCTCTGCTGGAGTTTCCGGCTGTGTTCCATGATGGGCGGGACGATGTCCTTGATATCGCCCTCAAGCTCCGGTCCGATGGCGTAATTGGCGGCCTGGATTGCCAGACGGACGGCCTCATTGCTGTATTGCTGACTGCGGGCCAGGGTTTCCACCACCTTGACCGGGTTATGGAAACCCACGCTGTTTTCCGCTGACACCATGTCCCAGAACCACTGGCCTTTGCGGATCAATTCCCGGGCCTGAATCATCAGTGAATCATAGTCGGGATGACGTTCTCCTTCGTATTCGGAAGCCAGCCGGATAGCCTCGTGGGCCCGGACCGAGTTTTCCTGGGCGATGAGCAACTGCTCCCAGGTCCGCTTCTGGGTGAACAGGACCCGCTCCTTCAGATATTCGGGCTGCTTGTCCGCGTGGCACTGGAGGCAGGACTGCTCAATGGTTTTTAAGGGCGAGGTCCAATGGTGAGAAGATATCTTTTTCTTTCCGTCCACCCGGATATAGGGCATATGGCAGTCGGCGCAGGTCACGCCCGCGGCCCCGTGGGGTCCGTCGATCCAGGTTTCGAATTCCGGATGCTGGGCCTTGAGCATGGGCGTTTTCGACACCGCGTGGGTCCAGTCCACGAAATTGCCCTCAAATCCCGGCACGGCCGTGGATCCCTTGTCCTTGTAATATTCATAGGAGTCTTCGGGCGTAAACCCGTTGTCCCAGGGAAACGTCACCTTGGCGGCCGGTCCGAGGGTCTTGTCCTGAAAATAATATTCCACATGTCACTGGCCGCAGACATAGGCCCGCATTTCGTTGCGGAAAGCCTGCTTCCAGTCGATGCCGCGCCGCAACATGGCCTCGTTAAAGGGTACATTGGTGATGCGCAGTTCCATATTCCAGGGATCATGGCAGGATTGCAGCCGATGGCGTTGTCGTCCATATCCACTCGGGTCCGGAATTCGTGGAATTCCATGGCCCAGAAATCATCGCCGTAGGTATTATGCCATTGCGGCAGCGTGTTGGTCTTGCAGTTCCAGCACGTAGCCGGAAGGCCGGCCTGCTCGCTGTAATTGTTGATGCGGTCGATATGAAGGATGTCGTAGATGGCATTGCATATGGCCCCTGGCCCGCTTGTATTCGTAGCTGAAGGGATAGCCCATCCAGAGGTTTTCAGCTAGGACTGGGCGTGCTTATACCCTTTGGGCGGCGGATTGACGCCGTCATGCTTGTCATGGGGGACCGAACCCGAGTATTCGGTCATACGGGTATCGTCCTTATTGTTGAGATAACTTTGATAATGAAGGGGAAAGTCCTCTGAAAAAGCCTTTCGGCATGGGGCTGTTTTCCTCCTTTCCGAATAAATACATAGAGAAACAATATAATCGAACAGTTAAATCCCGCATGCCTTCATGGTCTCCGCCATTTTTTTATACACGTCGGAAAATCGCAGCAGGCCGACAATTATTTTTTCCTCAAGAACGAACAGGGAATCATGCCGGCCCATAACAAAAGCGTCAAAGGCCCTGGCCAGGGGATCGTCGATACCAACGGTTTGGCCTTCTTCCGCGATCCGGATAAAATCCTTTATCCGAACACTTGCTGCTTTACGGCACAGATCCGAAAACGGGGTCTGCCACAGGCGGTATTCATCCTGCATGGATTTGCGCGCATAGCCCACCCCGAAACGGGTAATGGTTTTTTCCACTTCCACATCATCATATTTTCGTTCCAACCCGCGGATCAGATCAACGGGTGAAATTTTTCCCACCACACGGCCCGCGGGGTCTTCCACCAGGAGAATCCGCTGCCCGCTTTTTCCGGATAAATATTTTTCCTGGGCGTTTTCTAAGGCCTGTAAGGCCTCATAAAACGTTGCCGTGTCGGCGATTTTGGGGAACCGGTCAACCGGCGTCAGCAGTTCACGTACTTTCATTTTTTCCATACCATGATCTCCTTGTTTTATATCAAAAAACTCCACAATACGCCGGCGGCAATGGCCGAACCGATGACGCCGGATGAGTTGCAGGCCATGGCATCCATCAACAGGTAATTGGACGGGTCTGCCTTCTGACCCATCAGATGCACTTCCCGGGCCGATCCCGGCACGGCGGACACCCCCGCGGCGCCCAAAAGCGGATTGATCTTTTCCTTTAAAAACAGATTCATGATTTTGGCAAAAAGGATACCTGACGCCGTTGCGATGCTGAAGGCGACCGCCCCCAGACAAAATATTCCTACCGATTTGGCGGTTAAAAACACATCTCCCTGGGTGCTGGCGCCTACGGTGAACCCGAGAAAAATCGTGGCGGTGTCAATGATGGTGGTGCGGGCCGTCTTGGCCAGCCGCTCGGTGGCGCCGCACTCCTTTAAAAAATTGCCGAAAAAAAACGTCCCCAGCAGCGGTATGGATGCCGGTGCCAGAAAACAGCATAGAAAAACCCCGACACCTGGGAAAATCATGAGTTCCTTCCGTGGTACCGCTCTGCCTTCCGGCATGCGGATCAATCGTTCTTTCCGGGTGGTGAGAAGCCGCATGATGGGCGGCTGGATCACCGGAATCAATGCCATGTAGGAATATGCGGCGATGGCAACGGGTCCGATGAGATGGGGGGCCAGTTTCGCGGTTAAAAAAATGGATGTGGGTCCGTCCGCACCGCCGATGATGGCAATAGACGCGGCTTCTTTGGGGAGAAATCCTAGAACCAGAGCGGTGATGAGCGTGAAAAAAATCCCGATCTGGGCTGCGGCGCCTAAAAGCATCAGCTTGGGCCGGGCCAGCAGCGGAGTGAAATCCGTCATGGCGCCAAGGCCCAGAAATATAATGGAGGGATAACATCCGGTGGTCACGCCGAAATAGAGGTAACTCAACACGCTGTTTTCTTCATAGATGCCCAGCCCCAGCCCTTTGAAGAACGGAACGTTTCCCACGAGAATCCCGAATCCGATGGGTATGAGCAGCAGCGGCTCGTAATTTTTGGCGGCGCCCAGATAAAGAAAAACAGCGCCGGCAATAAACATGATAATATGACGGTAATCCGCCAGATAAAAACCCGTATTGGTTAAAAACTGCATTAACAGATCCATTGATTCCTATTGCTCCATATCATTTGATGCTGATGCTTCATTATGCGCGCGTGTGGGTTAAACTGTTGACCGCTCAGCGCTTCCAAACGAAAAAACCGTTGCCGTCCGATACGATGTCTTCCGATGCAATCAGCATGTTTACGGTGGAATACGGTCTATTCAATCCGCGCTTTTCGGCAAGATCCAACAGTTTCGGCAATGAAAAGGGTTCGCCCATGCGGTGGGTGATCATTTTATAATTTCGAATGATTTCCTCGGAGTGTTTTTCCTCCGTCGTCTTATTGGGAGTTGCTGTTTTACCGGGGGTCAGTGTTGCCGGCAATTCCGTACCGCATTTCTTATTCGCTTTCTTCCGGTTTTTATGATTGTTTTTATTGGCTATGATATACCAACGTTCGAATAGATCCAGAATTCGGTGAAGCTGGGAAATTACAAAAGACAGCAGGATCAAACCGGAAAAAACAATACTGATGCCAACAAAGGCCATTGCCCATCCGTTATGGGCGGATATATTTTCCAAACCAATCAAACCGGACCTCCACGAATTTATGACAAACCGATTATCGCTAAACGTTATGTGGCTGGTGATCTTAATCAGAATCTTTATGATGATGCAAACCAAAAAATAAAATCAGGCCGTCATGAAAAGTGTTCGTTGTGATCCCATCACCTGCAAACATAGGTTATTTATTTAAAGACGATTAGAAATCTACCATGGTAAAGGGCCAGAAATACATCAGCAACGGAACCGCAATAACAATCGTCAATACGGACAACGGAAGCCCCAGCCGCCAGTAATCTCCGAAGCGATAACCTCCGGGGGCCATGACCAGCATGTTGGATTGATGTCCCACGGGCGTTAAAAACGCGCATGATGCTCCAATGGCCACCGACATCAGCAGCGGGTCAACAGAAACATTCATTCCGTGGGCCAGACTGACGGCAATGGGCGCCATCAAAACAGCGGCTGCCGCGTTATTGACCACGTTGGATAACGTCATGGTGCCGGCCATTACCGCCGCAAGGATTGCCCACACAGGAAACACATCGGACATCAGCAGGAATTTTTCGGCGATCAATCGGGCGCCGCCGGTGCTTTCCAGTGCGTATCCCAAAGGGAACATGGCCCCCAACAGCACAATAATAGGCCAGTCGATGCTATTATACATTTCATCCAGCGAAACCAGCCCGGCCAGCACCATGACCACCGCCGCCGCCATGAAGGACACCTGGACCGGCAGGATATTAAACGCGGCCAGGCCCATGGCCCCGCCGAAAATGGCCACGGCTGGTAGAATGTTACGAGGCTTGTCCATACTGAGACCGCGTTCGGCCAACGGAAGGCATTTGAGGGATTTCAAGGCGGGCTGCAATTTATCACGGCTGCCCTGAAGCAGCAGAATATCGCCGATGACAAAACGGGTTTTGTTCAGCCGGGTTTTGAGACGATGTCCCTGGCGGGCCACGGCCAGCAGGTTGATGCCGTAATGATGACGCAGATCCAAATCGATCACGGTTTTACCCACCATCTTCGATCCCGGTGTAATGATGGCTTCGGACATCTGAATATCTTTGTCCCCGAGAATGGCCCGGCAGTCGCCCTTGCATTCGGCAAGTTTAAGCCCCCTATCATCGATGAGATATTTCAAATCCTCGGAATCGGCTTCCACCAGCAGAATATCGCCGGCCTCGATGGTCTGGTACCAGGAAGGCGCCGGCATGTGATGATCGCCCCGAACCACGGCCACCACCGTCAGATCCCGGTCTTTGCCCTTTTCGGATGTCAGTTCATAAATGGAACGGCCGACGACTTCAGCGCCATAAGGTACTTCCACCTCACTGATATATTCCTCAATTTTAAACAATTCCTCCGGAGATCCCTGGCCTTCCCGCCGGGGGGTGAGGCGCCACATCAGGGAAATAAAGGCCAAACCGGCAACTGCAACCCCGAGACCCACCGGCGTGAAATCGAACATGCCGAAGGGCGGCGCGCCGGTTTCAGCCCGGATGGCGGCAATGATGATATTCGGGGGCGTTCCGATCAGGGTGATCAAACCACCCATGAGCGAACCAAACGCAATGGGCATCAGGAGATAGGAAGGAGAACGTCCGCTTTGGCGCGCCATCCATATGGCCACGGGCATGAGCAGCGCCAGGGCGCCGACATTGTTCATGAACCCTGAGCAAAGAGTCACGATGCCGGTCAAGGTCGCTACCTGGATGGTGGGACGGGAACCGGCCCGGGACAACAGGCGCGACAGGCTGTCCACCACGCCGGCGTTAAGAAGGCCACGGCTGAGAATCAGCACGGCAGCCACGGTAATCACGGCCGGATGTCCAAATCCAAGAAAAACCTGATCCGGCGGGACCAGACCGATAACAAAAACCGAAAAAAGAGCCGCCAGGGAAACCAGGTCGTAACGCCAGCGGCCCCAGACAAAAAGAGATAGGGTTGCCAGCAAAATGATAAAGATCGCCAATTGATCGACAGTCATGCTTGTTGTTTCCTGATGCGGTCCGAATGAACAACCATATGAAATGCGTTATTAAAAAGGGATATCTTCAGAATCGTCTTTTTTGCCTTTTTTCTTTTTTTTAAAGGGTGTTACCTTTTTCATATCGGATTCAAACCTTTCGTAACCATCATCATCGCCATCGTCATAGAAGTCTTCTTCGTAAAAATCATCATCATCTTCATAATCATCGTCATATTCCGGACGGATGGCGGCGATAGAAGAAAAAAACACCCCCAGGGATTCACACAGCAACTTAATGATTTCAGCCTGGGTTTTTCGCTGATCGAGATTTTTAATGCCTGACATTGCTTTGATATTTCGCTTGATTTCTTTAGCCAGCGATTCAATCATCTCCTCCAGTGTATCCATTACATCACCCCTTGGACTTATCTTGAGATTGAACTTCCTGTATATACTGTTTAAGTAATGCGGTGCATCGCGCATTTGCATCTATTAAAGGGAACAATTCAATGATTTCCCGACGGGCATGATCCTTGAGATCATCAAAAAAATTTCCGATTTTTTCCATCAGCGAGGTCCTTCGCATTTCTTCATCTACCCGTTTTTCAACCGCCTGGATGGCTTTGAGCCGGGTTTCAAAAATGCCGTGTTCACGGGTAAGATTGAGCACCATAAGGCTGGTGGCATAGGAAGGATCGCCGTTTAACGCCGCCGGATAAAAAATAAGTTCCTCCAGTCTGAAATGTTGCTTTAGATCTTTTTTTAAAAAATTTAAGAATGATTGAAGGTCTTTTTCAAAAGCCGGGTCCGGATTCTCACGATTTTTTGAAAAACGGGACACGTAATCGGTAATGATTTTATGCTCATTTGAAATCTTGAGCACGGGATTATCAATATTATACAATTCAGGCATAAGCCCTCCTTTTTTACTTTTATTCGTATTCAAAGCCATTTTACCCTCCCGTCTGATGAGACATTAGAAGCTGTTTCAAAACCCCATCTGAGGCCCGATGGCTGCGTTGCAGGCCTCTTCAAAATGCTCAGATATTGTTTTGAATATGCGCCGCTTTTTCATCGGCCTGCACCTTGCCCCTGAACCTGAATTGAGATTTTGAAACAGCTTCTATGCGGGGGCTATTTTATCACATGCAGTCCGCCGATATCTAATATCAAAAATCGATCGGGGTCCAACTCTTTTTCAACAATGGCCCGGCGAAGATCAATTGCCGGGTATCCCGGCGGATTATCTCCCAGTTTAAACGCTCCCCACTGGGTGGGGATGAAAACCGATGCGCCCAGATCGTCAAAGGCGGCGATGGCTTCGTTAACATCCATGTGGGCATAGTGCATGAACCATCGGGGATGGTAGGCGGTGGTGGGAATCAGCGCATAATCAATGCCGGGAAATAAACGGCCGATTTCCCGGTAACCGATGAAATATCCGCCGTCGCCGTCGAAATATATGGAGGTGTCCGGCGAAATAATCAAAAAACTGGCCCACAGTGCGTCGTTAAACCCCTCCCCGATTCTTCGGGACCAGTGCTGCATGGGTGTGCAGACCAGACTGGTGCCGTCTTCAAGATCAAGGGACTGCCACCAGTTCATTTCAACGACATCAGTCTTTCCCAGCCCGATAATAAAATCCTTCATTCCCATAGGAATGAAAAAACGGGTATCGTCGGGAAGATCGGACAGGCTTTTCTTATCTAAATGGTCATAATGATTATGGCTGATGATGCAATTGATCTTATCCGTAATGGAAAGGATCTCATCAATAGTGATGCCCGGAGGGGTCCGGCGCTTCGGCAGCAGCGCCCTGTCCGAAAACATGGGGTCCGTAAGCCAGTACTGGCCGTTGATGCGCATAAAAAAAGTACCGTGACCCACCCAGAAAATAAAATCCGCGTCTCCGGCGGCTCTGATCCGTTTAACCGGATCTGGCAAAACATCCGGCAGGTATTGCTTTTCCATATCAGTGTAATCTTGAGCCGCCGACAGCCGCCACCGCAGCAAGGTCAGAAAACCTTTTTTTTCCATGGGCATCCAGGGATTAAAAAACGCCGTGCCGTCGTGGTTTGACGCATAAAGATCCTCGGTTTTGGCCGCCATCACCTGCTGTCGCCAGGCATCCTCGTCAAAAGTCGGCGTGATGCATGCACACGATGCCAATAGGCACCACACGCCGGCCGCAGCAACCATGGTAAAAAGACAATACCGCCAGCGGGTCATGATAGAAAAAATTCTCACCGCTCGTCCTTTGTCCAAAAATTTATAGCATATCATAGCGCAATTGCATTCCTATATCCCATATGTTAACGAGTTTCAAACGGTTTTCACGTAAAGCGCCTGATCCGGCCTTCACTCCGCAGGTACCCGGATCATACAAAATATTATATCACACTTAATATATTGAGTTAAATTCGGCTATGTACATATCATCATCCAGCCCCCGCATCTTTTACGGCTGGTATATTGCCGGCATCTCGTTTGGGGCCTTTTTTCTTGCCACGGGAACCGGCTTTTATGCGTTCAACGCTCTTCTGGAGCCGCTGTGCGCGCTGCGCGGCTGGAATCGAACAGACCTGAATATGGCCCTGGCCATTGGAACGGTTTTCGGTTTTATCGGCCAATATGTATACGGCACATTGCTGATGCGCATCGGCGTAAAACGGCTGATGCTGTTTGGCGCCGTCGCCGGGGGGATCGCGTTCATCTGGATACCAAGGGTCGAACATCTGTGGCAATTCTACCTGACCTACGCGCTGCTCTATATAGGAAACGGCGCCCTGGGCGGCATTGTAGCCGGCACGGCCGTCAACAACTGGTTTATACGTAAACGGGGAAAAGCCATGGGCATTGCCACGGCCGGAATGTCGTTATCCGGGGCTCTGCTACCCTTGTCGGCCATGGTGCTGATTCATCATATGGGACTGACCAGCGCGACCCTGTGCATCGGCATGACTATGATCCTGTTCGGTCCGGTTGCATTCATTGTTGTCAGGGACTGGCCGGAAGATATGGGGCTGGGGCCGGACGGCGACAAAACGCCCTGCGCGTCATACCCGCTTCCGCTTGGATGCGAGATACCTCCTGTTACAGCCAAGGCGGGGGAAATCCAATGGGGAATCCGCCAACTGATCCACGACGAAGCCTTCTGGAAGCTCGGCATCGCGTTTTCCCTTATGATGATCAGCACGGTGGGCGTGATGTCCCAGCTCAAGCCCAGGTTTGCCGGTATCGGATTTACGGACATGACGGCCATGCTCATGATGGGAGGAACCGCCCTGGCAGGGGCCGCCGGCAAGTATGTGTGGGGGAGCCTGTGCGACCGGTTCGACATCCGGCGCGTGGCTGCCGTTATGGCCGCGGCCAATATCGCCGGCCTCACCCTGGCCCTTTTCGGTCGTTCCATGACGGCCATGCTGCTGTTCATACCGATTTTCGGATTTTCCATGGGCGGAATAATGTCGGTCTACCCGATCATTGTGGCAGGGATCTACGGCCGGAAAAATTTCGCCGGCGTACTCCGATACACCTCGATGTTTTTAGTGCTGCAACTTTTCGGCTACATCATTGCGGGGATGAGTTTTGACCGGACCGGTTCCTATGATGCCGCATACATGGTTTTTATCGTATTCGATTTGTGTGCGGCCGTGCTTCTGGTGTCTTTACGGTACCGCAAAAACCAAGATTTGGTGCGATAAGCGCCGTGTAACGATGCGGATTCCGCCGGCAAGCCTGCAGGAGAATTATACCGACGCATCCAGTGATCTCATGAATAATTGTTTTCAAAGCCGGCATTTTTCCGCCGATTCTATGGAATCTCCCTGACCGCGGATAATCCCGGATCATGGAGAGGGATAATGATATCGGCGGTTTCCTTGATCTTTTGCATAATATCATAAGCCTCATAGACATTCACATGGGTACCGGGAGGTATCACGTCCATTTCCATGGCGAGGATCTCTTTAGGCGGATAAAAGTTTTCCATAATCACGCAGAATCCGGTAATAACAGCCGTTCCCCTGGATGTTTCGATCAGAACCGACAAACCGCCGTCAGTGTGAACCGGCGTGTGCATCACGGAAATACCGTCAACGATTTCCCGGTCATCGTTTACCGTCTCGATCTGTTGATTTTCTTCGATTTCTTCGATATAATCCTCCAGATATCGATAATCAAGAGGATGCGGATTATGGATCCGCGCCAGTTCTTTTTCATGTATGAAAAATTTTGCGTTTTCGCATTTGTAGTCGTTTTCGCAATGGTCATTGTGAAGGTGGGTATGGATGACCATGTCAATATCTGATGGCGTCAGGCCCCATAAAGCCAGTCCCTCTTCGAACGTGTAGATTTTGCCGCCGATGGCCTTTTCCCGATCATGGGACACAATGGGATTCATTTCACCGGTGTCAACGAGAATCTTCTTGTCGCCACCTTCGATATACCAGGTATAAATCGGGATGGTATAAGGTTTTCCGTAATCGTGCTGATAAGTCATCATGCCTTTGTCAAAAATCTTTGTTCCCATGACGATGGGATGAATGTTATACGTTTGCATCATACCTCCGGTTGAGATGAAACGGGAAAACGAATGTCAAAAAAAGTTCCCCGTCCTTCCTGGCTGGTGCACATAATCCTGCCGCCGAGACTCTGGGTGACCAGATTGTAAACCAGATGCATACCCAGACCCGTACCGCCGTGAGATCGTTTGGTTGTAAAAAACGGTTCAAATATCTTTTCCAGTGTATCCGGGTCCATGCCCTTTCCATTGTCCGAATAACCGATTCGGATATCATTGTCGGCCAGGGCCACATCGATGGTGATATCCCCCCCGATATTCTCATCAAAGCCGTGAATAAAAGAATTCATGATAAGATTGGTAAGGATCTGGGCCAGAACTCCCGGATAACTGTCGATCTCGAGTGTATCAGGGCAGTTGACCGTAATAGTGTGTTTAACTTTTTTATACTCCGGACGGATGCTCAGCAGCACCTCTCCGATATACTGGGCCACAAGAAATATCCGCCGGGCTTCGACGGACTGGTCCACGGCCACCTGTTTAAAGCTTCGCACCAAGTCCGCCGCCCTCCTGAGATTTCCCAGAATCATCTTCGAGGCTTCCCCGGCCGTTTCTAAAAATTTTACGATGCTCTGAACATCCGGTGCGTTTTCCGACAGGCTTTCAGACATATCGGCGGCTTTTTCCTGAAGATACGATGCCGCTGTCACAGCCACGCCAAGCGGTGTATTGACTTCATGGGCCACACCCGCCACCAGTCGGCCTAAAGATACCATTTTCTCTGATTCCACTAAATGTTTCTGGGCCTGTTTCAGGGTGTTTAGTGATGCTTCCAGTTCAGCGGTGCGTTGCTGAACGCGTTCTTCCAGTTCTTCATTGAGTTTCCGGATTTCGTCCTCAGCCCCTTTTCGTTCCGTGATATCAGTAACCATGGCAAAAGAGCCGACCGGAGCCATCCCGTCAAAAAGAGGGGTAGCTTTTATCAGACAATGCACGACGGAAGCATCGGGTCGATGAAAGGTGATTTCATAGGTACTGCGTTTGCCCTGGCTGCGCAAAGAAAGTTCTTCTTTAAAAACAGCCGCGTTTGCGAGATCAAGGGTGGTCAGCAAATTTCTGCCGATAATCTGGCTCCGGGCCATGCCGAGAATTTTGCACATTTCCGGATTGACATCCCTGATAAATCCGGTGCTGTCTAACTCGATAAATCCTTCCTTTGCCGTACGAATCAGGTTCCGCCATTTTTCTTCCGCCCCTTTGAGTTCTTCATACAGCAATGCGTTTTCAAGGGAAACGGCGGCCTGTGAGGCGATAATCGTCAGCGTTTCCTGCCGCTGCCGGTTGAACACGCCGGATGCGAGATTGTTCTGGGCATAAAGGATGGCCACCAGATTGTTCTGGTGGATGATGGGCATGCAGAGCACGGATTTTGTCTTCTGCCCCCGGATAACGGGATCTTCGGAAAAATATTCGACTTCGCAGGCGTTATTTATAAAAAGGGGTTCCCGGGTCCGCTCTACGAAACGAATGATCGACTGGGGAAGACCGGCGGATTCCAGCGGTATGGCGCAGGATACAAGCACTTCTCCATCGGCTGCTGTTTTTTGCGCCTCAACAAACAATTCTTCCTTGCGTTTGAGCAAAAGACTCCCGTTTTCCGCGCCGGCATTTTCAAAAACGATGCTCATCAGTTTTTTAAGTAATTCCTCAAGGACAATTTCCCCGGATATTGCCTGTGAAGCTTTAATGACGGACAGGGTGTCGATAGCGCCGGTCATCCAGTCGCTGCCGGTGGTATCGGCCGTGGGACGGGACGCGTCAACCGCCGTATCCCCTGACGGGTGCCCGATCAGATCCGGATAGGTCGCATCCAGATGCGCGACCTTTGCGGCAGCCCCCCACAACTGATAGGCCTGACGCGCCCGGATCATATAGAGCCGGGCGATATCAGACTCGTCTTTTTCCATCCAGAATTGCGCAAACAGTTCATTGGCAAGGGCCCGGATATGATAATACTGATGCCGCGTGGCCGTCTGAATGGCCGCGTGGTATGATTTTCGCGCCTGTTCATCATCTTTTTTTATCCGCGCATATTCGGCATCGATCAGATAAAAGGCATGCTCAAAATTTTCCGGCACCTGAAGCGCCCATTTTTTCATTTTCCTTCTGTCCCGCATCACCCTCTGCAGCAGCAGCCTTTTCCGGTATCCGCCGGATTTCCGGCAGAAGGCCAGCCTGGCAAGGCTCGCATAAAACACCATCAACGGCACGTAAAGCATGCTGGTGACGCCGTCCGCGTATTTTTCAGTATCCGCGGCCCTATCCACCGCCGTCTTATAATCGTGGAAAAGATAAGCCAGAATCATCTGGTGCAGGCGTGCATCAAAAATGGACGTCCTGTCGTTTGCGGCCAGGTGAACGCCAATCATTTCATCGACGTCGTAAATCTCGCCGCAAAGCCGCTCGGGAACAGGACTTTTACCCGCCAGGTTGAGCACGGATTGATGCCATATCCGGTGAAAATTATAGGCGGTTTGCTGGTTCAATCGCCGGATCTGATCCCCTCGAATCTCGATCTGCTGAAGCAGATCCACCAAGTTTCTGCCGATGCAGTAACTGTTGCAACAATAGATATGCACGGCATAGGCCGCATATTCCAGGTCGCCGGTTTCCAGCCCGATCTGATGGGCTTTCAACAAGGGTTCCAGCGTGATTTTTGCATGGCTTTTCCAATGTCGGATCTGTGAATTATAGATCACATGAACCTTGGCCGCCAGGTCCCGGGCTTTTAACTGCTCGAGAATTTCCATGCCGCGGTCTCCCGCGCGGATGCCCGATGTCATGTTGCCGAAAACGCCGCATTCAATCAGGCCGAACATGACAAAGGCCGTGGCGGAATCCGCGACAATGCCGTGCTTTAAGGTTAACCGGATCTGCTCAAAGACGATCAGCGGTAAAAGCATGGGACGGGAAAAAAACGCAGCCGAGGCCGTATGGGTTAAGATTCTCATGGTGGCGATGACCAGCGGATCATCCATGACTTTCTGATCGGCCAGACCATTTTCAGCTCTTTGATAAAGACGGAATTTGGTCATCAACAGGCCAAACAGGATGGCTGTCATATCCGGTTTGCGGGGCAGATGGATTCCCAGCATTTTCAAGGCGGAAAGAGAGGTCTCAATAGCCTCGCCAAGACGATTCCGGGCGATATCGGCCTGTATCCGCAACTGGTAGACCTTTGTCTTGTCCGCAAGAGTCCGGGCGTGATGCAACACTTCGTTGGCCAGGCGATCCATCATTTCAAAATCGGAATTCAGGTAAGCGGTTTCCATGCATTCCGTGTGCAGCGCCAATACAAGTTCATAGCGCTGATCCCAATAATCCTTATTTATAATTGTGATTCCCGTCTCAAAATAGTGGTGGGCGGATTCAAAAGCAGCCGAGGATTTGGCCCTTCTGCCGGCAATAAGATTCAGTTTGGCATGCCAAAAAATATCCTCATCATCGGTGATATGGTCGAAGGCCAGGTTCCAGTGCGTGATCATTTCAAATAACCGGCGGGACCGTTCCGGCTCCGGTTCTCTTTCCAGCATCAATTTCCCGATTCTTAAATGCGTTTTTCCGCGAATATTAATGGCCAGCATGGAATAAAGCGAATGATGGATGCGGTCATGGGAAAAAACATAGCCGATGCCGGATAATTCATCACCGATATCTTGATGCGCATCATCCTCAAGGTCGAAAAAAGGATCAATAATTCCTTCCCTGAGCGGGTTTTTTAATATTTTAACAATATCGGCAGGCGGCATATCGATCACAGCCGAGAGTGTTCCGAGGTCAAAGACATTTCCGATACAGGCGGCAAAAGTCAGTGCCCGTAAGGTATCTTCAGGCAGTTTCCGTATTTTGGCGATCAGCAGATCAGCGACATTATCGGAGATCTTTACCTGCTTGAGTTTTTCAAAATCAAACGCCCATCGTCCTTCCGCGGGATTGAAAAAAATACCGCCATTATCGTGCATCAGCTCAAGAAGCTGTTTTAGAAACAGGGGATTGCCGCGGGTCTTTTTAAAACATATTTCCGCAAGGAAGGAGACCTTCTCCATATCCAAAGAAAGCGTTTCAGCCAGAAGCCTGCTGATATGGCTCAAATCAAGCGGCGCCGGTTCGATGATGCCGACATTGATGTTTTGCTGCCGGATATGCTTGATGGTTTTCTTGACCGGATGGTCAGCGACCGTACCCAGGTCCGGAAAGCTGCCAATGACCAGAAGATAGGCATTATCGGGATTGGTGATGATGTTTTCGATCAACTTCAGGGAAGGTTCATCAATCCATTGCAGATCGTCTAAAAAAATAACCAGGGGATGATTTTTTGAGGCAAATACCCTTACAAACTGTTGAAACGCCAGGTGAAAACGGTTCCGGGATTCAACGGCGGGCAGCTCGGCCAACGGCTGCTGCTGGCCCATAATCAGTTCAAGCTCCGGGATCACGTCAACCATCAGTTGCCCGTTTGCGCCCAGTGCCTGTAACAGGTTTTGTTTCCAGAACCCGACGGCTTCATGCGTGTGAGACAGCAATTGCCGAATCAGTTTCCGAAACGCTTGAATCAACGATTCATAAGGAATATCCTTCCTGAGCCGGTCAAATTTCCCCGAAATATAAAACCCGCCTCTGGCCGCGACGGTTTTCTGTATCTCCTGCACCAAAGCGGTTTTTCCGATGCCGGCCGGCCCGGTGACGATTACCGCCTCATTTGCGCCAAGACTGACGCAATCGTAGGCCGTGAGTAATTTTTCAATCTCAAGCCCCCGCTGAAAGAGCCGTTGGGGAATATGAAATCGTCCCGCGGCATCCTTGAGGCCCAGGGCGAAAACGGGGATCGTTCCATTTTGCGCCAATCCTTTACGGCAGGTTTCCAGGTCCGCCCTGACGCCCGCGGCGCTCTGATATCTATCTTCGGGTGTTTTGGCCATCAGTTTTAAAACAATATCAGACAGGATCGGCGCAATTTCCGGATTGATTTCATGTAAAGGTATCGGAGTTTTGGCAAACTGGGCATGAACCAGTTCCACTGGATCACGGCTCAAAAAAGGCAATCGGCCGGTAAACAACTCGTAGAACATCACCCCCATCGAATAAAGGTCGGTCCGGTAATCCACGGCCCGGTTCATTCGGCCCGTCTGCTCGGGCGACATGTAGGCAAGGGTTCCTTCAAACGCATCAGGCATTGCAATTCCCGGATTTTTCTCAGACATTGCCGATGAAATACCGAAGTCGATCAGTTTCACCTGGCCGGTGAGGCGGTTGATGACGATATTGCCGGGATTGATGTCCTTGTGCACCACCGACTGAAGGTGAAGCCCTTCCACAATTTCGGCGATCCTTACCGATAAACCCAGCAGCCCCGCCAGATCAAATCTTTTTTCGGCAATGCTTCTGTCTAACGATACACCGCCGAAATCCTCCATGATAAGGGCCGGACGATTTCCCACGGTTTCCATGGAATATGCGCGCACAACACCATAAGATCCAAGATTCCGGAGCATCGCGAATTCCTGCTGAAACCGGAGGGTATCGGTAAAGGAGGGCTCTTTGTCTTTTAATACCTTGATGATAACGGAAAGGCCGTCCATTTTCCGGCGGCCCTTAAAAACCATCGAACGCCTGCCTTCGTGGATACACTCACCAATGATATAACCGGGGATATCAATCATAAAAATAAGTTGCCGGAAAAACCGGAATCAAGTGAACCGTTTGAATGCAATGCAACACGGGGAGATGGGCGGCCGCCGGCCCTGCGCCGGGCAGACTTTTGACCGGCAAATCCGTGTGCCGACAATTGTAACAAATGATAAAATAGTAATCTAATCATAAAATTCTGTCAATAACACGACCCGTCACGGCTGTTTTTTATGTTGTTTTTTTTATTGCAGCACCACGGCAATTGGGGTTAGATATGATATTTTTGTCATGCAATAGGATCGACGCCTGAAGATGTTTTCGGTCAGCGCCGATCCTGTCTATTGCTTTAGCAATCCAGATTCCGTAAATGCGCATAAAACAACTCGAAATCACGGGCTTTAAATCATTTCCCGATAAATGCCGGATTGAATTTCCACCGGGCATATCCGCTGTTGTCGGCCCCAATGGCTGCGGCAAAAGCAATATCATCGACGCCATCAAATGGGTAATGGGAGAGCAGAGCATACGGCAGCTCCGCGGCAAATCCATGGGGGACGTTATTTTTGCCGGCTCCGGAAAAAGACCCGCGGTCAATATGGCTGAAGTCTCCCTGCTCCTTTCCAGTGACGGCGCCATTCCCATAGACGGCATGGATGCCTATACCGAGGTCATGATCACCCGGCGGCTTTACCGTTCCGGGGCGAGCGAATACCTGTTAAACCGCCGGCCCTGCCGGTTAAAGGATATTCTCGGCCTCGTTCTGGGTTCCGGCATGGGATCAAAATCCTGCGCCATTGTCCAGCAAGGAAATATCGGAGCCATCACCGATGCCACGCCTGAAGAACGCCGGACCTTCATCGAGGAAGCCGCGGGCGTTTCCCGCTACAAAATCCGAAAAAACGAGGCGGTGGCAAAGGTCAATGCTGCCGGCCAGAATCTGCTGCGTTTAAACGATATTGTCGATGAAATCAAAAAAAACATGAACAGCCTGTCCCGCCAGGCCGCCAGGGCCAGGCGGTTCCAGGAACTGCGGGACCAATGCCGACGGACAGACGCGCTGGTTTCCGTTTACTATTATGAAAAATATTGCGCCCAGATCAAAGCGGCTAAAGATCTTGCCCATGACCTGAAAGAAAAAGGCGATCTCTTTGCCACGCAACTGAAAGCGCGCCTGGATTTACTGGAAAAACTCAATATTGAGCGATCCCGAAAAGACGCCGATATTTCCGAAAAACGCGCGACCCTGACCGATAACCAGCGGGAAATCGATCGTCTTGAATCAAAACTTTCCCATTCAACGATCGAAAAAGAGCGTTTGTTTGAAGAAATCAGGGAACTCGAATCCGCGCTGGCGCAACTGGAAGAAAAAAACCGGCAAATCATTTCCGAAATTTCGGAAGAATCCGAAAAATTAGATCGACAGGACGCCAGAATCGCCGAGATCAGCGAAATAATCAAACAGGAAGTCGAGAAATGCAGTGCCCTCCGGGCACAGCGAAATGACCTGAACCGGAAATTAGAAGAATCAAAAAAACAAATATTTACGTTCATGACCCGAAAAACCCGGATGGAAGATATTGTGGCCCATGCCCGGTCCAACCAGGCTACCATCAGACAGCGGCTCAAAAGACTTGACGAAGAGGAGACAAAGTCTATCCGCAGCCGTTCCGAACTCGATCAAAAACGCGCTGATGCCGCCGGTGTGCTGAATCGCTACATTGCCGAACAAAGCGATCTCGAAAATAAAATCACCTGTACCAGGACAACCCTCGATGCCCGGATCAAATCTCTTGCGGAGCAGATCAAGCAGGCGACATCCCTGCAAAACGATCGGAACAAGGCCCGCTCCAGATACACTACATTAAAAAAAATGGATGACAACCACGAGTGGTACAAAGACGGCGTCAAGGCGATTATGAATCAAAAAGAGGCATTTTCAGATGATGCGGACGAAAAATCGGCAATGGGCATTGCCGGTATTGCCGGCATTATTGGCGATGTCATCGAACCTGCCCCCGGATTTGAACTTGCCGTCGAAGCCGTACTCGGGGAAGCCCTCCACTATATTTTTATCCATGATGCCGACGCCGGGATTGCGTCCATCAATCACCTCAAAGAACGCAACGCGGGCCGGAGTGGTTTTATTCCCTTATCCCTGGCCCCCGAAAATCCGAATGCCCCCCCTGCTCCAGCAATTTGGAGTACCCACGATCTGCTCTTAAACCATATCGCCATCCATGCCGGCTATGAAAATCCGGTTCGGGCCTTAATGGAACAGATTATGGTCGTCGATGATTTTTCCTCAGCCATCAATCTATGGCGCGCACACGGCGATGTTTGCAAGATTGTGACCAGAAACGGCGACATCATCACGCGCAACGGGATCATGATCGGCGGCAGCAGGGATAAGCTGTCGGGGATCTACGAAAAAAAGCGCGAGTTAAAGGAACTTGGCCGGACCGTATCGGAACTTGATGCAGCCATTGAAACAGCCCGCCAATTGCAGGAACAACTGGAGAGCGCGGTTAAACAGCTGGAAAACGATATCTCCCAATACACCATTGAAAAAAACAACACGGATCGAAAGATTCTGGATGCTGAAAAACATCTTTATACCATTGAGGAAACCCTGAAGCATACTGCCTATCAGCATGACGTCATCCTTCTTGAAAAAGAAAAACTGATGGGCGAAGAAAGCGATGTCGAGGGCAGTCTTTTGCAACACGACCAGGCCCTGGCCGGACTCAAACGGGAAACCGCTGCGCTGGAAACCGAAATTGCGGATCTGACATCTTTGATGACCGAAGTCGACGCAAGACTAAAGGATTTTGAACGACGACAGATGGATCTCAGGCTCGAACTCACCCGGGTTTCCGCCGAGCGGGACAGCAGCGGCCGCACCCTTGGCCGGCTGAAATCTTTCCAGACCGACGCCATCGTCCAGGTCCGCCGGATCAGGGAGGATATAGACGCCAAAAACGTCAAAATAACCGATGCCGTCCATGCCATCCATGAAATCGAAACCGAGTTTTCAGACCGCCAGAACAAGCTCAAAAACATGAGCCGGGAGGTTAAAACCGGCGAAACCGCGCTTTTTGAGATGGTTTCAAGGATCAGTGAAATCGAGGGCGAGGTCGCGCAAGCCCGTAAAACCATGGAAGACATCAAGGACAAAAGCCATCAACTGGAACTCGAACTTTCCCGTTATCAACTCCAGCAAGACAACGTCATCAACCGTTTTCTGGAGCGATATGCGCAATCCTTCGATGAGATGGTCCATCTTTACCGTGACATGATCCATGCCCCGGATTTTTCCATCGAGACCAGGGAAACCGAGCTTACCGATTTTCGAAAGAAAATCGATCAGATCGGCGATGTCAATCTCGGGGCCATTGAAAGCTTTGAAGAGCAGAAACAGCGTCATGACTTTTTGGTTCAACAGCGTGACGACCTTGTCGAGGCCATTGACGACCTGCAAAATGTCATCAAAAAGATCAACCGGATTTCACAGCACCTTTTCATTGAGATGTTTAATAAGATAAATGAAAAATTCAAGGGCCTGTTTCCCAAACTGTTTCCGGGCGGGGAAGCATGGTTGGAACTCACCGAAGCCGCCAGCCCCAATGATACGGGTGTGGAATTGATGATCCATCCGCCGGGGAAGAAGCTCAGTCGCCTCAGCCTGCTGTCCGGTGGGGAAAAAGCGTTATCCGCCATTGCTTTTATATTTTCGCTTTTTCTCATCAACCCATCGTCTTATTGCCTGCTTGACGAAATCGACGCGCCCCTTGATGACGCCAATATCTTCCGTTTCAACGAACTTCTCAAGATCATCGGCAAAGACGCACAGATCATCATGATCTCGCATAACAAGAGAAGCATGGAGTTCGCCGATGTCCTTTTCGGCGTGACCATGGGCGAAAGCGGCGTATCCAGAATCGTCTCGGTTGATATTGAAAAACTGATGGATCCCCGCAATGGCGAAAACCTCAATTAACGGCAGGACTTTCGGCGGTCGTAATCACAGGGCCGACCCATTCCGCTATTTTGATTAACACATTATTTACCAGAGGCCCACACGCATGATTGAAACAATAATGGAAACAGTAATTGAACCCTTTTTCGCATTTTTTATCGAAATCACAGGCAATCCCTATCTGGAAGAAATCCTGGGGGCGCTGCTTATTATATATCTGCTGATACTGCTCAGGCGCCGCCGAAAAAAACAAAAAACCGAACTCTCAGACGATCAGGCGTATCCGGACCGGATGGTTCAATCACCGCCATACGATCCGGCCGCATTTTATGACGAGGAAACGGGCGAAGACTTCCACGATGCCGATGCCGAGACGGTAGATGAGCAAGACGAAATCTACGAAGATGGACAAGCGCATGACATCGACGCGCAGCAATGGGAACGCATGGACGATGGTTCTGGTGAAGCGCGGCCGTTTATTGGGACCGCGGGCGCGCCCGTTGACGCATGGGCCCCGCCCGCGGAGGCATTGGTGCAAAAACCAGCGCCCCTGCCGGAGGCGCCCACGCCGGGTGGCTTGTTCGAGCGCCTTAAAAGCGGTCTGTCCAAAACCCGGCAAAATTTTTCCCGGCGATTTGAAGGAATACTGTCGGGCAATCGGGCCTTGGACGACGAGATGATGGAGGAAATTGAAGAAGCTCTAATCACCGCCGACGTGGGCGTACCCACCACCATGGAACTGATGAAACGGATATCCGCCCAGGCCCACGGCATCAGGGATGCCGAGAGTTTTAAAACACATCTCAAAAACGAAATGCTGTCTTTTGTTAATCTGGCCCCTTCCATTTCCATTTCCGCTAAACCTTACGTGATCATGATGGTCGGCGTCAACGGCGCGGGCAAGACCACCACCATCGGCAAACTCGCGTCCCGTTATGCGGCTGAAGGCAAGAAAGTCCTGCTGGCGGCCGCAGACACTTTCCGGGCCGCAGCCGCGGATCAGTTGTCCATCTGGGCCCAACGGGCAAACGCCGATATAGTGAAACACCGTGACAACGCGGACCCGGCGGCGGTCGCCTATGACGGAGTCGAGGCCGCTGTGGCCCGGGGAGTCGACGTGGTGATCGTGGATACGGCCGGACGGCTCCAGACCAAGGTCAACCTCATGGAACAGCTTAAAAAAATCAAGCGAAGCATCGACAAAGCCCTTCCCGGAGCACCCCATGAAGTGATGCTCGTCTTAGACGCCACCACGGGCCAGAACGCGGTATCCCAGGCACGGCTCTTTGACGAGGGCATCGGCGTGACCGGCATTATCCTTGCCAAACTGGATGGAACGGCCAAAGGCGGGATCGTCATCAGCATCTGCCACACCCTGAAAATCCCTATCAGGTATATCGGCATCGGAGAAAGCATTGACGATCTTCAGGCGTTTGATCCCGAACGCTTTATTGATGCGCTTCTATAGCCGCGCAAAAAGAACCTTATTTTTCCGTCTAACTCGTCATTACATTAGCGACATGAAAACAATATATTAAAAGCAAAAGAAGGTGTCGGCCCAAGGTATTAGAGGCTTGACAATGATACAATTAAATATTTGATTTTTATATATTTACTTCTAAACATAGCTGTTCGACCTCCCTGCTCCCTGATTTCATTGCCGCCATGGAAATCAATTTTTTTTGATCCATTCCTGGTATGCATTTAATGGAAATCATAGCTCAGGATTCAGGAACAAGGCGGCCTGAAAATGTCAATAGAAAAAAAAATTAGCAAATATGGTATTTTATTGTTGACATCTGAAAAAAACATCTTTAAATTAGCCAACAATTGGGCTTTTCTGAACAATAACTTTTTTATTAAGGGAGGGAGTCATGACCAAAGCCGAATTGGTGGAAAAGATTGCAAAAGAAGCAGAAATTTCCAAGGTGGCCGCCGCCGCCGCAATGAGTTCCTTTATGGACGGGGTCGTAAAAACCTTAAAGAAAAAAGACGGCAAGGTTACACTGGTCGGGTTCGGTACGTTTACAAAAGTCCGCCGTAAAGCCCGCACCGGCAGAAATCCGCAGACCGGCGCGCCGATCAAGATCAAGGCCCGCAACGTGGTCAAGTTTAAACCGGGCAAGCTTTTGAAAGACTCCGTCTGATACGACCCAAGGCGGCATCGCTTTAAAATTTTAAGAATCACGGCACACCAGCATAAAAAAGGATCGGACGCCAAACATCGGGCGTCCGATCCTTTTTGTTATTTTGACGTGGTGTTTAACTATTATCGCGCTGTCTTCACCATCCAGTGATATCGTATTTATACCGGTCTATAAAAACGGCTATATGCGCGCAACACCCTTATGTCGTTGACCGAATGGTAAAATCCGTAAACGATTCCTGATCATCGGCGTCGCGGACCGCGACATCATCGACCCTTGCCAGGGGCGGCCCTTTGCGACACCATGCCAGCATCTCTTCTACCTTTTCAGGCGCGCCTTCAAAGACGGCTTCAACCGATCCGTCCCGCCGATTTCTCGCCCAGCCGGTAACCCCGATTCGCCGGGCAGCGTGTTGTGTCTCCATCCGGAAACATACACCCTGAACCCTGCCCTCAATGATTACGCGGATCTTTTTTCTCGTCATACCTCCTCCTGCCTGCCTGCCCGGTAAGTGTCGGGCAAATCTGCTTGACGGGTTTGCAAAAAGCTATTGGTCCCAGACAGCAGCGAATCAAGCTGGTCTTCATCGAGTATAACGATGCCGAGTGCCCGGGCCTGATCCAGCTTCGATCCAGGTGAGTCGCCGGCCACGACATAATCCGTTTTTTTGCTGACCGACCCGGCAACTTTTCCGCCGACGGCTTCAATCCGGGCTTTGGCGGCAGACCGCGTCATGGAGTCCAGGGTTCCGGTCAGCACGAATGTTTTTCCGGATAGAGGTAATTCCTTATTTTCGGTCGTTTCCCGATAAATCTCAACACCGCCTGAAAGCAGACGCCTTATGATTGCAAGGTTTTGCTCCTGCCTCATGAAATCGGTAATGCTTGCGGCGGCCCGGGGTCCGATGCCGTCGATTTTTTCCAGCCGTTCCGTATCAGCAGCCATGATGTCATCAATGCTTTCAAATTCTTCAGACAGCACCCCGGCAGCATACTCGCCCACATGGCGGATTCCAAGGGCGTAAAGAAACCGGGCCAGGCTTATCCGACGGCTGGCGGCAATGGCCTGAACCAGGTTTTGCGCTGATTTTTCGCCCATCCGATCCAGGTCCTTGAGATCATCAACGGTAAGGGTGAAAATATCCGCGCAGGAAGAGATCCGCTGGCGGTCCACCAGCTGATTAATGATTTTTTCGCCCAGACCATCAATATCAAAGGCGCTCTTGGAAGCAAAATGCCGGATATTGGCCTTGACCTGGGCCGGACAGGCGATGCTGACGCAACGGGTAACGGCCTCATCTTCAAGGCGGACGGCCTCGGATCCGCAGACCGGACAGTTTCGGGGCATGTCAAACGGCCGCTCCGAGCCATTCCGGTCTTCCGTAATCACTTTAACGATTTCCGGAATCACATCCCCTGCCCTGCGGACAAAGACCCGGTCCCCGACACGAACATCCTTTTTGCGGATTTCGTCTTGATTGTGCAAAGTGGCCCGACTCACGGTCACACCGGCAATACTGACCGGTTCAAGATGGGCCACGGGCGTCAGGGCGCCGGTGCGGCCCACCTGAATCTGGATATCGATCACCCGCGTGACTTCCTGGGTGGCTTCAAATTTGATTGCAATCGCCCACCTGGGCCGCCGTGAAGTCGCTCCCAGCAGTTCCTGAAAGAAAAACCGGTCAACCTTGGCCACGATGCCGTCGATTTCATAAGGGAGCCGGTCCCGGAGACCATTTATCTCGTGAATATAGGCGATAACGGCTTCACCCGTGATCCGGCAACGGACCAGCGGATTGATGCGGAACCCGAGTTGGCCCAGGCGCGCCAGCGCATCGGCATGGGAGTCAACCTCCAGGGCCGCCGGTTCACTGATGCCGTAAACGTAAATTTCTAATTGCCTTTGCGCGGTGATGCGGGAATCCAGCTGTCGCAACGAGCCCGCGGCGGCATTACGGGCATTGGCAAAAAGCGGCAGGTCCTGGCCCATCCGTTCGTCATTGAGCCTTTTAAAACCGGCTTTGCTTATAAAGATTTCCCCCCGCACTTCAAGCAGTGACGGAAGGGAAAAATCCATCGGATTTTCAAGAACCAGCGGGACCGTGGAAATGGTTCTGACGTTTTCCGTGATCATTTCACCGGTATCCCCATCGCCCCTGGTGGATGCCAGGGTCAACCGACCGCCCTTATAGACAAGCTCCACCGCGACCCCGTCAATCTTGGGCTCGGTGGTATAGAGCACCGGATTTTCAACGCCGAGGCCTTTGCGGACCCGCTCATCAAAAGAAAAAAAATCCGCTTCGGAAAAGCCCTTGTCCAGGCTCATCATCGGATATCTGTGGGCCAGGGTTTCAAACCGGTCCAGAGGCGCCGATCCCACCCGGACCGAGGGTGAATCCGGGCTGACCAGTTCGGGCCATTGGGCCTCAATCGATATCAGCTCCTGCATCATCCGGTCATATTCCGCGTCGGAAATTACCGGGTCATCTATCACAAAATACCGATGGTTATGCCGGTTCAATTCCCGGCGCAACCAGGATATCCGTTCGATGATTTTCGGATCATCGGCGCGATTCATAAGCAACCGCCTTCAGATTGATTGTGACTCATGTCGATTGACAGCCAGCAGGTCGCAGACAACTTCAGCCACCAGGCGCCGGCTGTTTTTAAACCGCGGTTGATCAAACCCCTTTATCCATCGCCCGGATGAAATCTCGTCGGAGACCATCAGCACGCATCCGATTGGAACCGACCGGAACATTGCCACGGAAAACAGAGCCGACGCTTCCATTTCCACCGCCAGGGCGCCCCGGGCTCGGTAGAATCCGACTTTTTCAGGTGTTTCCCGAAAAATCGCATCCGTGCACCAGATAATACCTTCATGACATGACGTCTGCCGCTGAAGCAAACCCGTTTTGATGCGACTTTGCAATCGCATGTCCGGGTATGCGGTCTCAGGGTCCGGCCCGATATAATGCCGTGAAGTCCCTTCATCGATTAAGGCGGATTGCGGCAGGATAATATCACCGATACGGACGCTATCTGAAACGGCGCCGCACCAGCCGACAAAAACGATTTCCGCAATGCCCCAGGCAATCACGGTCTCTATCAACATCACCCCATAAGGTGCGCCGATAAAAGGCCCCACAAGGCAGAAGTCAGGCGGATCATGGGGACCGTAATGAAGACGGCTGTTTAGCAGGTTCCGGGATTTTTTCGACAAAAGACCTGTTTTTCGCACCAGCAGATCCAGATCCGAAGGATGGGCCGCCATGACGCAGCTTCTGCCGATGGATGCCGGTTGCTTTCCAGCCGAAGGTTGGATGATGGCGGTATCTGCCTGCATGCGCATTCCATAAGGCCGCCGCTTCACCGGCGGCCGTTAAAAGCATCGAAAACCCTATTTTGTGGGATCTACACGGCCGGCAAGGTCATCCTTGATCTCATCGATCATCTCGTGCAGCCACATGACATCCTCCATGGTCAGACGGCCGGCCTTGGTGCTGCGCTCTCCGGAACCGTCTTTTTTACGGATCATCCGTGGACCGATCTGGAGTTTCGGCTCGCCATTGCCATACTGATTGATGGAAACCACAAGACCGGTTTCCTCACATGTCCATGTTTTGAGAATTTTATCCATTTCCGGGTCGTATCCTGCCATTTTTCCTCCCTTTCTTATTTTAAACGATAAACCGCTCTATGCGGCAAGCTTTGAAAAATCAGCCAGCAGTTCAAACAGGGCCGAGATGGATGCCAGCAATGCGAATCGGTTGCCGCGGACGGCCGGGTCCGGGTCCATGACCAGCACATCTTCGAAAAACCGGTCCACCGGAACGCGCAAAGACGCAATCTCCGCGAACGCCTTCTCGATATCCCCGGTTTTAAGATACTTTTGTACTTTTTCCCTGCTCACAACGAATCGGGCGTGCAGCTCGGATTCAGAAGCATGCACAAATAAGCCGGGGTTGACTTTTGAAACAACGGCCGCATCCGGCTTTGATTTTTTGATGATATTGACAACACGCTTGAAAGCTATGGCAATGGCATCAAAATCCGGTTCGGTTTTCAACTTTTGCAGGGCATGGGCTTTTTTCCATGTTTCCGGGATATCGTCCGCGGCCACCGCCAGCACAGCGGCCACCCCATCCTTTGAAACCCCGTTTTCCTCAAGCAGATGCGCCAGTCGCCCCTTTAAAAAGGCCATCACCTGTTTTGCCACAAGGGAAGGGTCATTTTCGTTTACCGGCGTAAACAGCGCGGCGCTGAAGTCGACAAGATCCGTAAGAGAAAATGAAAAGGACCGTTCAAGGGCGATCTGAATCAGGCCGATTCCCTGGCGGCGCAGGGCATAAGGATCGGATGTGCCGGTGGGAACGAGTCCGACACTGAAACACCCGCAGATGGTATCGATCTTATCGGCTATTCCCAGCACCGCGCCTTCAATGGTCGATGGAAGCACGCCGCCCGAGGCTGTCGGCCGATAATGTTCCTCAACAGCCATGGCCACGCCGTCGGGCTCATTTGAACAGGATGCATAGATCCTGCCCATGATTCCCTGGAGTTTCGGAAATTCGCCCACCACGTGACTGACCAGATCCGCCTTGCACAACCGGGAGGCCCGTGCAACGCGCTGCCGGACATCCGGCGCCAATTGGATCATATTCGATAATTTCAGGGCAATGGTTTCGATGCGAAGAGTCTTGTCGTGCATGGATCCGAGTTCCGCCTGAAACAGGACGGATTTTAATTTTTCAGCCATATCGTCTACAGGGATCTTCCGGTCGGCCTGGTAAAAGAACCTGGCATCTTCCAGACGGGCCCGAAGCACCCGCTCATGGCCCCGGGCCACCAGATCCATGTCCCGGGCCAGCGTATTATTGACCGCCACGAAACAGGGCAGCAATCGTCCGTCCTTGCCGGTCACGGCAAAATAGCGCTGATGCTCCCGCATGGCGGTAATAAGAATCTCCTTGGGAAGTTCGAGGAATTTCTTGTCAAACCGGCCGATGACCACGGCCGGATATTCAATCAGGTTGGCCACCTCATCCACCAGCGCGGGATCCGGAAGGATTTTACCGCCCGTTGACTCCATTGCTTTTTTCATCGCGGCTTCCATGGTTGTTTTGCGCGTATCAATGTCAGGAATGACCATGGCGGATGCAAGCCGGGGAATGTATTCGCTCGGATCGGACAGTTTTATTCTGCCGGGTTGCAGAAACCGATGCCCGAAGGTGTAGCGTCCGCTGTGGATATTGCCCACTGAAAATGAGATTACCCGCTCACCCAGCATCGCGCAGACACAATGAATGGGCCGGGCAAAAAGCAGACGCAGATCGGCCCATCGCATGGATTTTGGAAACGGCAGGGATAACATGACCTCCGGCAGGATCGTTTTGAGTATCATAGCGGTTGTGTCCCCCTTCTCTATGATCTCAGCCGCCAGATACCGCCCTTTCCCCGTGTCTTTAACCTTCAGGTGGTTGACGGAAACGCCGGCTTTCTCGGCAAATTTTACCGCGGCGACCGTAGGGTTCCCGGTCGCGTCATATCCCACCTTTTCCGGAGGCCCCATGGCCTCGGTGACAAGGGGCAACTGGCGGGGGGCCACCGCGTCCACAATAATCGCAAGCCTTCTCGGGGTCCCGTATGTTTTGGCCGCGCCGTGCCCGATGCGGGCGTCTTCAAGCCGTTTTATCAATGTCGAAGACAATGCCGCCAGCGCGGGATTGATATACCCCGCCGGGATCTCTTCGGTTCCGATTTCAAGCAATAACTGGTTCATGTCCGCTCCCGGGAACGTATTTTTATATGGATGATGCCCGAACATTCATGGCATCGGGTTCAGATTTCTGAAATTTTTATTCGATGATCGCTCAAAAAAGTTTGATTGTGCGTGCTATGCGCCCATCTCATGAGTGTCCGCATCCTGGGGCAGCAGCGGATATCCCATCTCCCTTCGCTGGTTAATGTAGGCTTCCGCGCACAAGCGCGCCAGATTCCTTATCCGGGCGATATAACCCGTTCTTTCCGTAACGCTGATGGCGCCCCGGGCATCCAAAAGGTTGAACACATGGGAGCACTTCAGGCAATATTCATATGCGGGCAGTACCAGGCCTTCCGTGATAATGCGCGCTGATTCTGCCTCGTAACGGCTAAACAGATCAAAAAGGAGTTCGATATCGGCGATTTCAAAGTTATACCGGGACTGCTCAACCTCCTGCTGATGATGCACCTGGCCGTATGAAATATTTTTATTCCACCGGATATCGAACACATTGTCGATCTCCTGGAGATACATGCAGATCCGCTCCAGTCCATAGGTAACCTCCACCGAGACCGGATTAACCTCTATACTCCCGGCCATCTGAAAATAAGTGAACTGGGTAATCTCCATGCCGTCCAGCCAGACCTCCCAGCCCAGGCCGGCGGCCCCGAGAGTGGGGGATTCCCAGTCGTCTTCTACAAACCGGATGTCGTGATCCAGTGCTTTGATGCCAAGAACGCCGAGGCTTTTCAGGTAAAGCTGCTGAATGTCGCTGGGAGAAGGCTTCAGGATCACCTGAAACTGATAATAATGCTGCAACCGATTGGGATTTTCTCCATAACGGCCGTCGGTGGGCCGGCGGGATGGTTGCACATAGGCCACCCGCCAGGGCTCGGGCCCTAAAGATTTCAGCAGGGTAGCGGGATGAAACGTGCCGGCCCCTACTTCGATGTCATAGGGCTGAACCAGGACGCATCCCTTTTGCGCCCAGAACTTTTGAAGATTGAGAATCACATCCTGAAAATACATAGTTTTAATTATCCTTATTCATCAGAATTCATCAGAGCGTCATCATTGTCTGCAATCTTTATCAGCCGAAATATTATTTTCATTCATGGACTTTCACGCCTTCATCATCAATATTGAAATCCAGCAATTCGGCCTCGCTTCTTTCCGACAGGATCGATTTCCAGATAGGCTTTAGTACAGTGATATCAACGGTTTGACCCAGCGCCCAGATGCATCCGCCGCCGCCCGCGCCCGTAAAACGTGCGGCGCATCGGCTGTTGCGCGCGGCATCAAACAAACGGTTGCCCATATCATCAAGCACATCCGGCGTCATTTCCAGCCGGATGGCGGTCTCCCGGTTCATCAGCCGCACCGCCGCGGATATATCGTCGGCCGCAATGGCATGGACAAAGGCACTGGTACACCGGATAATTTCCGCCCATTGCGACCTGTATTTTCCGGATAGAAACTGTTTTACCCACTGGCTGTTGATATTGACGGATTCATGCGGAACACCGCAATAAGCCAGCAGGAGCCGACGCCGGAAACCTGCGCTGCCGGCCTTGTCCACAACCTGTTGCCGGAGATATAGAGAATCCGCTCCTTTTCCCCGCCAGTGCCACGCGTTGATCCCGCCGTATGTTGCGGCAAGCTGATCCTGAAGCCCGCACGGCACCCCGGCCACGCCCTCTTCAATGGCGTGGGCCAAAAGCGGAATGCGATCCATGGGGATTGGGGGCTGATCCGCCATGGTCAATACCCGGTCAAAAGCCGCGATCAGGGCGACAGCGGCTGCCGAAGATCCACCCAGAGCGCTGCGGGGCGGCGATGCGGAGACAATATCAATATGAATGCCGTCAATATGAAAATAGGCGGCAATGGCAAACATCAATCCCAGGGGGTGCTTGAACGGCAGCGTATCAGCAGGATATTCGGCATCATCAAAGCCCCGGGAACTGATCCGGACGTATCCCGGTCGGTAAGAGACGATATCTATGCGCGTCCGCATGTCAACAGCAATATTAAACGTGCAGGGATTTAGAAAAGACAGTGGATAATAAAAACTGCCGATGTCAAGGGTCCCGCCCATGTCAATACGACAGGGCGCAGTGGCCGATATCATTCGGCTGTCAATTATATTTTTGAAATCGTTCATGATATGTCCTTTTGCAGCGCTGTGTTCCCCCTCAAAAAATTATCCCGTCCCGCTCTGGAATCAGAAATGCCCCATCCGGAACGCATTTCTTTCAAAAAACCGAGGCTTTTGGGCTCCTTTCCCATGTGATAGGGAACAAACATTTCCAGCAGCTCGCGACTTTCAACGATGGCTGCCGGATTGAACTTCAGCCGCGCCAGATGGTGAAACGGGTTATCCCTGATCCACAGAAGCTGCTTGATCGTTCCCTTGGAAAGGCGAACGTGCGATGAATGAAACGAAGAACATCCTTGGCATACCAGACCGCCGGATGCAAGTTCAAAAACGCATCGGTCGTGAGTGAAGTTTTCAATAGGTTTACGGCAGCGGATACATGATGTCAGGTTGGGCATCAGTCCACTCAATGTCAGAAAACGCATCTGAAAAATAATGCTGGCGGCTTCTTCCGCGATTTCTCCGGTATCTAAGACATGAAGACCATACTTGAGCAATTCATATATGGATGCCTGGGTTTTGCCTTCTTCAGCCCACTGATTGATCAACTCGGCCCAGTAGCTGGCATACGCGGTTTTTCGGATATTACCCCGAATGCCGGAAACCGGCGACGCCAGCACGGCCTCCTGAAGCACCGGCAAACCGCGACCCCGGCTGTCGGTACAAACCAGGTTGAGCATGGAAAACAATTCGAGAATCCCTGCAAAGCGTTTGCGGCTTTTTTTCGCATTTTTGGCGATCACCGTGAGCTTCCCGTTTGTCAGGGTGTAAAATGTGATGATCAGATCATAATCCCCATATGAATGGCGGCGGAGCAGTATGGCGGGAGTTGAAAAAAGGGGCATGTTTCACAATCCCAGAAGCAGAAATGCCACCTGGAAATAAATCAGTATGCTGAGAATATCAATGGCGGAAGTCACAAAGGGGCCGGTGGCCACGGCAGGGTCAATACGGAGCCGGGCGAACATCATGGGCATAAACGAACCAACCAGGGCCGCCACGGCCATGGAAGATAATACGCCGATGCCGACGGAAAACGCCAGGGCGGTTGTTTTGTCCACCCGGAAAAAAAGGTGGGCAATGGCCCCGAGAAAAAGGCCGTAAAATATGCCGAGAATCACGCCGACGGCCAACTCCTTGGAAACCACCGCCCATAGGTGGTGGATGTTGATCCGGCCGGTGGCGATTCCGCGAACCACGATGGTGGACGACTGAATCCCGATATTGCCGCCCATGCCCATGATCACGGGAATAAAAGCCGCCAGATAAGCCAGACCCTGCTGGAGGTTTTCTTCAAACCGGCCGATGATAAACACGGCAACTACGCCGCCCAGAAAACTGACAAACAACCACGGCAGGCGGATCCGGGTGCTTCTGACGATGGATTTGGTTTCAACGAACTCCTCGCCCACGCCGGCCATTTTCAGAATATCTTCGGTGGCCTCTTCCCGAATAACGTCGATAATGTCGTCAACGGTGATGATGCCCACCATGCGCCTGGTTTCATCCACCACCGGAACAGCAAGAAAATTGTATCGCGCCACGATACGGGCGACCTCCTCCTGATCCATGTCGGTGGAAACCGAAATTACGTCCGTGGACATGAAATTGCGCAGCGGAGTCGACGGCGACACCACAACCAACTGGCGAAGCGAACTGATCCCAACCAGCCGCCCTTCATCATCAATAACATAGATATAAAAGGGCATTTCAATATCATGGTATTCCTTTTCGGACTGGAGCGTTTCGATCACATCCCGGGCCGTCATTTCCGGTTTCAGCGCGATGAAATCGGTGGTCATGATGGAACCGGCCGTGTCCTCCTCGTACCGGAGCAGCCCTTCCAGATCTTCAGCGCCTTTCTTCCGCATGATATTTAAAACCGTATCCGCGGTTTCCGGGGGCAGGATTTTAATCAGGGCCGTACTGTCATCCGACGGCATTTCTTCTAAGATTTCAACGAGCTGGGCAACAGACAGATCTTCGATAATGTCGGCGGCGATGTCTTCATCAAGTTCGCTTAAGACATATCCTTTTTTTTCCGGATCATCGATTAAATAAAAAAGCTTATGCTGGCTGGCGGCGGACAGAGAACGAAACACCGGCGGCAGATCGGCCTCGTGGACCTTGCCGATGATCTTTTTCAACCGGTCGGTGGCACCCCGGCGGATGAGCCGGTTGATGGTTTCGATCAGTATTCTGTTTCGTTCAAGGGCCATTTATCTACTCACATCTGTTACGGGAGGTCTATGGTAATGACGTCTCCGTTTTTTTTATCAATGGCAACGGGTTGTCCGTTTAGCCTGATGTTTAGACCATCGGCGGTATCAAATTGCAGGCGGACGCGGGAAGACACCGCCAGCTCAACATAGTCCATCGGGAACAGGATATATTCCAGCGCTTCCTGGTCATCCGGCTGGATTTTTAACCATGTCTTTTTCGTAGCGGCCATTTCCAGCCGCCACTCGCCATTCCGCGCGGCCCGGGGATAGATATTATCCGATTGTTGGATCGCCTGAAAATCAAACTTCCGTTCACGCGGCATCAATGGTGACGAATCCAAGGATATTTCATATACCATATATAAAACCGACATGACAATCAGGATCAACAGGATTCCCGGTACAAGCCATCTCCCGGGTCTGAATCCGTTTGCCGCCTTATCCCGCGCCGGCAGGCTGCGGGGATCTCTTCCGCAGGTACCGCGGCTGATCCTATATCGATTGATAATATCATTTTCGTCTACGCCGATAAAGCGGGCATAGGATCTCAAAATACCTCTGACAAACACGTCATCAGGCAGGCTTTTATGGTTTTCGGCTTCGAGCTGTTCCAGTTGCGACAGACTGATTTTGATCTCCGCGGCCACCGCTTCCATGGAGATCTTCTTCCATTGGCGCAATCCTTTCAGATAAGAACCGAAGGATTCGCAACCGCGCTGATCCGGCGAAACGGTATTGACCACTGCCGATACCTCTTTCCGGCTTGAAAACAAAAGATGAAAAATCCGCGTCTATACCGTTTTAGTAAATGATTTTAATATGGGCATCCTGTCGCAATTTCTCTATCCATGCTTGAAATCTTTCATTGACCTGCTGCTCATAAAGCTTGCGGCGTATTTCCGATGCGCTTTCATCCGCTGTTTTCGGAGAGGCGTCTATAATCTCCTCGATATAAAAAATTTGATAACCGTATTCGGTTTCGATGATGGGTGTAAATTGTCCGGGTTCAAGTTGCGAAAGTGCGTCGGCGATATTGTCTTCAAGGTCGTTTAACGTAAAAGAGCCGAGTATCCCGCCCTCAACGGCGTTGGGCCCTTCTGAGTAGCGTTTTGCAACTTCCGCAAACAACTGGCCGTCATCAAGCATTTCAACAACAGCGGTCATTTTCTCATATACCGACTGCCGGTTTTGCGCATCGGCGCCCGTATGTATGGCCATCATGATATTTCTGAGCTGATATTGTTTCCGGGGCCCGTAAATTTCAGGATGGGCGCTCATATATGCATCCATATCCGACTGGGTAATGATGATACTGGATGTAACCTTCAGGTTGACCAGTTTATTTCTGAGGATCTGCTTCCTGATTTCCTCCCGGTATCTTTCCATGTCAATGCCGCTGAGCGCCAGGGCCTGTCGGAGTTCTTCATCGGTATATCGGTTGATCGCCTTGACCTGTTCCACGGCATGGTCGATTTCAGAAGGATTCACCATGATTCCCGCCTCTGAAATCTGCTGGTCCGCCAGTTTTTCATCGATCATGTCATTGAGCACTTCCATCCGCTTCTGGTAAATCATTTCCTCTTCCCTGCCGGACGGGTGCCCCTGGGATCGAATTTGTTGCTCAAGGGGAGAAAATTTCTCGTTAAGTTCCACAAGACGGATGATCTCGTCATTGACAACAGCGACGATCCGGTCCACCAGAACAGTGGCGCCGCCGCCGGATGGGACAAGACACGCCGTCAGAACGACAACCACCGACATCATACGCACGCTTGTAAGACAAAATTGCGACATGGTTTTTGACCGCATAAATAGTTCCTGAATCCCAAATAATAAGAATTAATCAAATTTTAAAACTTTATATATTAATATATTTCGCGATTTCGATCAAGATATTTCTGGCCTGGGCCATGTAACCGCCGGAACCGTTGGAATCCAGACCGATTCTGAGAATCTGATCGGAGCTGAAGCGATATCGTTTCGGATCGGTTTTAATAAAAGCGACAAGCCCCTGGGGACGACGCATGTGGGGCCCCGAAAAGGTCAGATAAAGATGCGTATCGGTTATATCGCATCGTTTGACGCCGGCTTTCACGCACAATACTTTCAGCATGATTTTTATCAGCAGATTGCCGGCTTCCATGGGCATCGGACCGTATCGATCCGTCAGCTCCATTTTAAAATCGGAAATCTCCTTTAATTCCGTCATTTTTGCCAGTCGCCGATACGCCAGCAGTCGTTGATCAATATCAGGAATATAGGTTTCGGAAATATAGACGGAAAGTGGAATATTGATTTCAGGCACCAGTGCATCCACCACCGCCTCACCCTTCATCCGCGATACGGCTTCCTCAAGCAGTTCCAGGAACATATCATATCCCACTGCGGCGATGTTGCCGGACTGCTCAATTCCCAGGGCCGCGCCGCCTCCCCGGATCCGCAGATCATTCATGGCGATCTGAAAACCGGCGCCAAGATCGCTGTAATCCATCAATACTTTCAGGCGCTTCTGGGCATCACGGGTCAATGTCGCGCCTCTGGGAACAAAAAGATATGCATATGCCTGCTCTTCGGCGCGTCCCACACGACCGCGCAACTGGTAAATCTGGGCCAGTCCGAACCGGTCGGCCCGGTTGATGATGATGGTATTGGCATTGGGGATATCCAGACCGGACTCGACAATGGTCGTACAAACAAGCATGTCCAGGTCTTTATTGACAAATTGCAGCATCACCCGCTCAAGGGCGTTTTCATCAAGTCGGCCATGGGCCACGCCCAATCTTACCTGGGGAACCAGATCCTTGAGATATGACGCCATATTCCATATGGTATTTATATTGTTGTGGATGAAAAATATCTGACCATTGCGGTCGATCTCCTTTCGAATGGCTTCGGCCACCACCGCGGGATCAAACTCGGATATATAGGACATGATGGCCCGACGGAATTCCGGTGGCGTCTGGATGATACTGATATCTCTTACCCCCATCAAAGACATGTGCAGCGTCCGGGGAATCGGGGTTGCCGTCATGGAGAGCACATCCACGGTAGTGCGGATCTTTTTTAACTTTTCCTTGTGCTTGACTCCGAATCGTTGTTCCTCGTCAATGACGGCCAGGCCAAGATCTTTGAATCCTATATCTTTTTGGAGCAATCGATGGGTGCCGATAACGATATCGGTTTTTCCGGTTCGCAGGCGTTCTATGATATTTCCCTGCTCCTTGCGGGATCGAAACCGGTTCAGACAGTCGATGACCACGGGATAACGGCTGAAGCGGTCGACAAATGTTCGGTAATGCTGCTCTGCCAGGAGCGTGGTCGGAACCAGCACGGCCACCTGCTTGGCGTCATTTACGGCTTTGAATGCGGCGCGAAGCGCCACTTCAGTCTTGCCGTATCCCACATCGCCGCAGATCAGCCGATCCATGGGTAAAGATGATTCCATGTCGTTTAATACATCATCAATGGCTTTAAGCTGATCCTGGGTTTCCTCAAAAGGGAACCCGGCCTCGAAATCGGTAAAATAAGCGTCCGACTGGCCGAATGAATGTCCCTGCAGTATTTTGCGCGAGGCATAAAGGTCAAGCAGATCGGCGGCGATTTTTTCCGCTGATTTCCGGGCTTTCTCCTGAACCCGTTTCCAGGATTTTCCGCCCATCTTATCGATTTCCGGCGTGATGCCGTCGACCCCCATATATTTCTGGATCATCGTCAAACGATCCACGGGAATATAAAGCCGGTCGTCATCACGATAGGTGATAACCAGAAAATCGTTGGTGATCCGCTCAACAGTCAACTTTTCCATGCCGGAATAGATCCCGATACCGTGATCCACATGAACCACCAGATCGCTGACTTTCAAATCGCCAAATTCAATAAGCGCGGTCCTGACAGTTCCCTGGTCGGCTTTTTTTGCCGCGGTTTTGCGCTGTCGGACCCGGGGACCGAAAATCTCTTTTTCCGTGATCACGGCAAGCGCTTCATCCGGCCATACAAATCCACCGGACAGATGACCGATGCAGAGGCAGACGGTTTTTTCATTTAAGGCGCCATAGTCGGGTTGCTCAAGACATGTCACCGGGATGCCGTAGGGTGCAATCAATGCTTGCAAGCGCTGGATTTGCGCATCTGAACGACACGCCAATAATGTCCGGAAACCGGCACTCCGATGTTCATTGATCCAGTTTACCAGCGGCAGCAACACATTATCCCGGGTTTTATCCATCATCATCTCCGAAGAGACGGCCGTGTTGTCCTGGACCATGATACGAAAAGACAAAGAAGCGCCAATGCGCGAAACGTTTGAATAGGCGCCCAAAACGTCAAACGCCAGACGGTATTTTCCCAAAATTTCAGAGCTTACTTTTTCCCATGCCTGATAAAGCTGTTCGGGGGGGATGCACAACCTGCCGTCCGCCCGTGACGCAAGATAATTTTCAACAGCCTGACGTTCTCTATCAATGGCCTGCTTTTCCGTTTCCTGAAGGTCATAAAGCAGCCACAGGGTTTGGGACGGCACATAATCAAAAAGCGTATCGCACACGGGGTAGACCAAAGGGATAAAGCTCTCTACTCCCGGGAAAAAGCCTTCATTGGCCAGACGCTCCTGCAATTTGTCCGCCTGGGATATGGAAAGCCCGCAATCCCTGACCAGTTGGCGTAAGTTATTTTTGAGCATGTCCATCCGAAAATGGTCCAGAACGATTTCCCGGGCCGGCAGTATCACGGCTTCTTCGATTTCATGAAGTTTACGCTGATCCGCTGCGGAAAAAAAACGAAGAGATTCAACCTTGGCATCAAAAAACTCCACGCGCAGCGGATCAGGATAAAGGGGCGAGTAAACGTCGAGTATTCCGCCCCTGATGGCGTATTCGCCATATTCCTCCACCAGTGTAACCTGAGTATAACCTCCCTCCAGAAGAGATTGTATGCAGGCATCTCGATCGATCTCTTCTCCGCGGATGAGCAGTTCGGCGCGATCGCACAAAACGGTTTTCGGTATGATCCGCCCAAGAAGCGCTTCTATGGGCACCAGAACGATCATGGGCGAATCTCCCACCGCCAGCTTATAAAGTATCCTGATTCTTTCGGCTGCGATTTCACCGTGATAAGCTAAATGTTTGAACGGGAGCAAATGATAAGAAGGAAAGATCACGGGATCAATGGCGGGGTTTTTGGAAAAAAAACGAAAATCATCAGCGAAAACCTCGCAGGCCTTGACAGACGGCATCACCATGATCATCGATACCCTGGCC
Organism: Desulfobacteraceae bacterium; assembly: GCA_003597945.1. GTDB lineage: Bacteria > Desulfobacterota > Desulfobacteria > Desulfobacterales > Desulfosalsimonadaceae > SURF-33. Next base: position 57,578 of record QZJS01000091.1, read on the forward strand.
TTTTCCGTCAGGCGCGCCAGCAGGCAGGCAACGGAGGCGCTGTCGCCACCGGTACATTCGATTCTATCAGATCCGTCGAGAACGGAGCGGATTATGGAGTCAATCATCTCAATGTGCTCATGGCGCTGAATAAACAGCGCAAAAGGTTAAAAATCACTTGACGCTCCCACCCGGCTATGTTAATTCATCCCGTAATTTTACCGATCATATCGCCGACGTAGCTCAGTTGGTAGAGCAGCTGATTCGTAATCAGCAGGTCCGCGGTTCGATTCCGCGCGTCGGCTCCATTACGTGAAAAGGGCGCGAAAGCGTCCGGCTCACATGAAACCTCGTTACATAGCAAAAGTTAACACCCTATTCAATCCGCATTTTACCGGAAAAGGATCGGTTCAACGCTGCTATTAAAAAAAAGAAAAAAATCAGACTGATATCATAAAAAAAATTTAAGAAATTTCTTGACAATTTTTCCCACTGCTATTATTTATAATGATATTAACAATATTGAATTAAATATTGCATAATATCATTATAATCAAGCTGGTTATCAGTCAGAATGGTTTCTGAAGCATACGTTGTTGACGATGATACCCGATGATCAAGGCATAAAAACTGAAATTGAAAATATTTCCAGACGCATCGACCATATCATCAAAACCGTAAACCGTTTTATCCCGGATCGAAATTTTTCGGAATATTCGGAAGCATCCGGCACAGCCGACGATGAAAGCAGGATTCATAACATAACGGAACAGTCAACCCAAAAAGCCGAGTAGGGGGCATAATGGCATTAACAAAAAATAAAATCGTTGAACATGTGAATGAACTCGGATTTACCAAAAAAAAATCCGTTGATATCGTGGAATCCCTGCTTGAAATCATCAAACAGAGCCTTGAATCCGGCGAGGATGTACTGGTTTCGGGCTTTGGTAAGTTTTGTGTCAAGAAAAAGGATACGCGCCGTGGCAGAAATCCGGCCACGGGTGACGATCTTATCTTAGACGAACGTAATGTCGTGACCTTTAAATGTTCGGGCAAGTTAAGAGAAAGTATCAATAAATAAGCCGACAGAACAACGCTCGTCATAAACAGCTGCTGCAATACCGCCGCTGCAAAATCCAGTGGCGGTGGCACTCAGTTTGCGAACAAACAATGGGTGGCTTTCCCGCCCTTGCCGTTTTAGAGATTATAGTTCTTAATCTTGCTCAGCAATGACGGATGACTGATTTCAAGAAGCCGGGCCGCCTGGGACCGGTTGCCACCGGTGGCCGCCAGCGCCCGCCGGATTAAATCCTTTTCCATTATCTCTTTTCCGATTTTTATTGAAAATCCTTGCGCATCATCTTCCGCCTCCCCTGCCGAATCCATACGGGACCGGGCCTCCGGAAAATTTTCCGGAAATAGCGTCTCGTCCTCGGCAAGCACCACGGCACGTTCTATCATATTTTCGAGCTCACGTACATTTCCCGGCCATGAATGGCTGAGTAAAAGGTTCATGGCGGCCGATGATATGCCTTTGATCGGTTTATCAAATTTTCTGCTCATCCGTTCCACAAAGAATTGACTCAGGATCGGAATATCCTCAGGCCTGGCAGAAAGCGGCGGCAGATGAATATGCAAGACGTTGAGACGAAAAAAGAGATCCCCACGAAACCCGCCGGTTTTCACCGCATGCTCGAGATTTTTCGATGTTGCCGCTATGACACGAACATTGACCCGCCTGGCCTGGGTTTCACCTACGGGTCGAATCTCGTTGTCATGCAGAACGCGCAGCAGTTTTGCCTGTAATGACATTGGCAGGTCGCCGATTTCATCCAGAAACAGAATGCCGCCTGCAGCCGCCTCGAACAGACCCTTGCGATCCCGATCCGCGCCAGTGAATGCGCCTTTGCGATAACCAAACATTTCAGATTCAAGTAAAGCTTCAGGTATTCCAGCACAATTTACTGAAATAAAAGGTTTTGACGATTTATTGCTTTGCGTATAAATACCCCTGGCAATCAATTCCTTGCCGGTGCCGCTGTCACCTGTAATCAGCACGGTGGCATCATATTGTGATGCCTTGGCGGCCAGATCGAACACGGATTGCATCACCTTGCTTTTTCCGATCATGCTTGCAAAACCGGTTTTCTGCTCAATGGCCTGAATTTGTTCTTTCAGTCTGATGTTTTCAGATTTTAGACTTTCCCTTTCTTCCGCTTTCTTTAGCGTCAAGAGAACTTCATCTGGTTTGAACGGTTTGGAAATATAATCATAGGCTCCGAGTTTCATTGCTTCCACAGCGTTATCGATGGTGCCGTAAGCTGACATCATGATCACGCAGGTATCCTTTAAATGTTGTCCGGCAGATTGCAAAAACTTCATTCCGTCCATTCGAGGCATACGGATGTCACAAAAGATATAATCGTAACGATCCTGTTCAATACGTTCCAGCGCAATCCGGCCATCAGGGGCGGACTCTGTGAGAAATCCGGATTCGCTCAGCAGCGTGGTCAGCATGTGCCGCATATTTTCTTCATCATCAATAACAAGAATTCGTTTTTGCATCGACGTCTTCACCTTCAAGAGGTTTCATTAATCGGAGATTTTTCACATGCCGCCAGGGCCGCCGGATCAGGCAATGGAAGCGTTATTGTCATGATGGTACCCCTTCCGGGCTCAGTTTCAACATTTAGCGTGCCGCCGGCCTGTTCAATGATCATATAACTTACGGAAAGACCAAGGCCAGTGCCCTTCCCCGGCTCTTTTGTGGTATAAAACGGATCAAAGATATTGTCGATATTTTCCTGATCAATGCCGGCGCCGTTATCCGCGACCATTAGACGGATATAAGGGTTCCCGGGCAGACTAACGGTGATCAGGCGGATCTCGCCGGCATCAGGCCTTAAGGAAACTGCAATGGCGTCGGCGGCATTGATCAGCAGGTTTAACAGCACCTGACGAATCTGCTGCGGGTCCCCGACGATGGTGTCGGATGAAGCTGAAAATTCGCACTTGATGCGTATATTTTTCATCAAAGGCTGATGCGTCATCATGGCGACGACATCACTGAGAAGATCGTGCAGCTTAAACGCAACGATATTGGCAGCCGCAGGCCTTGAAAAATCAAGCAACTGTCGGACAATGACGTTGATACGATTGATTTCGGATTCGGACCGTTCGATGTAATCCTGCGCGACATCATCGGTTCGGACAAATGGACGTTGTTTGAGCAGACCGAGATATCCCAGCACAATACCGATGGGGTTGCCGATTTCATGTGAAAGCCCCGCGGACAAACGACCGATGGATGCCAGTTTTTCAGCCCGGATCATTTCCGCCTGCGCTTTTTTCAGGTCCGTATTGGCTTTTTCAAGCAAAACCAATGAATTCAACAATTTATTCTTGTCCGCTTCGATATGCTGCATCATGCGATTCAACGCGTCGGATAACTGAAAAAATTCAGGGTGCCGTTTCTCGGCAGGAATAAAGAGCTGGCCCGTATCTCGATAACCTTCCGTCATTTTGACCATTTTTTTTAACGGTCTCAAAATCAGGCCGGAAAATCGGTACAGGGCAAACAGAAACAAAATAACCAGATTAATAGACAGATACATCACCACAAACTTTTGAGATTTTCGAATCGTGTGATAGACATCGTCCAGCATCACCACAACCGTCCCCGCTCCCAGTGTTTGAGAATCGTATGTGAGCACGTCTGATATAATGACAAATTTATTCTGCTTTCCGAATACGCCCCATGTTTCTCCCTGGTACTTTATTTGTGATTGATTGAGATCAAGGCTGGCTGCCGTCATGTCAATAATATCATCCCACATGCCGTCTTGGTTATCACCATAGCAATAGCGATCACCGTTTTCCGCCATCAAACAAACATAGTTCCAGTCACGTATTCCGATAATATCAATGAAGGATGACGGTTGATGAAAAAATCCGGACGCCGCGGATGAAAATATTTGGCGCTCCCTGTTGATTTTATCCTTCACGAATTCATTACTCATCACAGTGACAATCACGATGTGAGTTGCCAGAATGGTCACAAACAGTAACAATAAAAGGTTCACCGAAATTTTAGATCTAAGGCTGCGCATATTGTAAAATTCCGTTAATACCATTAATAAAGTAATAATCTCAGCGATGCGCATTCAAGGTCTTTTTATAAGCACATCATTTACATAAAATATTGGCACTTACATCATCATAAATGATTAACTCCGTGTCCGCAATCAATTTTCACGAGGGAGGGGGTCAAGCCTTGATTTATGATTAATTACACGATGGAGGCTTTCAGCAAACGAGGGGGGTCACAAACGAGGGGGGTCAAACCTTGATTTGTGATTAATTAAAGAAGCGGCAAGGTTGAGTGCCTCCCACAGCCGATTAATCACAAATCAAGGTTTGACCCCCTGGC
>QZJS01000098.1 GCA_003597945.1 Desulfobacteraceae bacterium
CGTATGCTTCGAAAAGATTTTACGTTCGATCGATTCGTGGTAGGCAAAAATTGTGAATTTGCTTATGCCGCGTCTCTTTCTCTGGCATCCCAGAAGACCCCGGCGCAAAACGCCCTGTTTCTATTGTCGCCCATTGGAATGGGGAAAAGTCATCTGGCCCAGGCGGCCGGGCATCAGATCCTGACCATGTTTCCCGGCGAACGCGTTTTTTATATCACCGCGGAAGACTTTACCAATGAAATGGTGGCGGCGTTTAAAAGCAAAAACATCAATGAATTCAAAAATCGTTATCGATCCTGCTGCGATGTACTCCTGCTCGAAGATATTCATTTGCTGTCCAACAAACCCCGGACCCAGGAAGAGCTGGCGCTGATTTTAGACGATCTTTATGATTCGGGCAGAAAAATCATCTATTCCAGCAATACGCCGCTGTCATCCATATCGAGCATGAGCGAAAAGCTGAAATCACGGATCGCGCAAAGTCTTGTTTCCGAAATCGAGGCCCCGGATTTCAGGACTCGGGTACGGATACTCCAGTACAAGGCCAGGGAAAAATCGTTTCGCGTTTCCGATGACATTATTGAATATATCGCCAGCGAGCTAACCGATAATGTCCGTATTTTAGAGAGCGGGCTGATGGGTGTGGCCACAAAAGCCTGTCTACTTGGCGTGTCTGCTGATCTGTCTCTTGCTGAGAGCGTGGTCCGCAATATTGCCAACACCCAGAAGGCCATCAACATGGATCTTATTAAAAGGACCGTTTGCACGGAATTTAGTATTTCCGTCAAAGATATTGAATCCGCATCCCGAAAACAGGTTCATGTCAGGCCCCGTCAGATTGCCATGTTTCTCTGCCGGCGCCATACGGATCAGCCGATTCAGGTCATCGGCCAGAGTTTTAAGCGCTATCACGCAACGGTCATCCATTCCATCAACGCGGTGGAAAAAGAGCTGCGCCTGAAAGGCGAAATGTACCGCCAGGTGGAAATCATTGAAGGGAAATTGCTGCATGGAAAAGGGCATGCATGAATACACACAAAATCCTTCCTGCCATCGCCTCCGCGGTTAACGGATTACCATGACAATACCCACATCCGTAATTAAGAAAATCGAAAAGATTATCGGCAGACAGCATCTCTGCCGCGACAAGGAAGACCTGCTCTGTTACGCTTTTGACGCCACAAAGACCGTCTCCGTGCCGGATGCGGTGGTCTTTCCGGGAAATGCGCAAGAAGTTTCCGAGATTTTGAAACTGGCCAATCAGCACGGATTTTCCGTGACGCCCCGGGGCGCGGGTTCGGGCATGACGGGCGGATCCGTGCCTGTCCGACAAGGTGTTGTGCTGGCCATGTCCCGTTTCAATAATATTTTATCCATTGACCGTGATAATCTCATTGCCCGGGTGGAACCGGGAGTCGTTACCGGGGTGTTCCAGAAAGCGGTCGACAAGGAAGGTCTGTTTTATCCGCCGGACCCGTCGAGTTCCGACTTTTCAACCCTTGGCGGAAATGCGGCCGAATGCGCGGGAGGTCCCAAGGCGGTCAAGTACGGGGTGACCCGGGATTATGTTTTGGGTATGACGGTGGTCCTGCCCACGGGTGAAATCATTCGCACCGGCGTTCAGACGGCAAAAGGCGTTGTGGGATATGACCTGACCCGTCTTATTGTCGGATCCGAGGGGACCCTGGGCGTAATCACGGAACTGACCCTGCGTCTGCGGCCGAAGCCCGAAGCGGTGCGTACGATGACTGCCGTCTACAACCGGATCGGCGCCGCTGCTGAAACCGTCTCGGAAATCATTCGCCGGGGGATTATTCCCAGAACCATCGAATTTATGGATAACGCATCCATCCGGTGCGCCGAGGCCTATGCAAAATCGGGCCTTCCAACAGACGCCGAAGCGCTTTTAATCATCGAGGTTGACGGCGGCATCGACGAAACCGCGCGCGCCTTGAAAACCATTGAATCCGTCTGCCGGGGATTTGATGTGCGCAGCATCATGGTCGCGGAAACACCCGAAGCGGCCCAGGCCGTCTGGAAAGCGCGGAAATCGGTTTCCCCGGCCCTTTACCGTTACGGTCCGGACAAGATCAACGAGGATATTGTGGTGCCGCGCAGCCGGATACCGGACATGGTTTCAAAAATTCAGGATTTAAGCCGGCAAACCGGATTGATGATGGTCTGTTTCGGCCATGCGGGCGACGGCAATATTCATTTTAATATCATGGCCGATAAAAAGGATACCGCCCAGTGGGAAAAAGCCTTAAACGCGGTGGGGGAAATCTTTGATTATACCCTGGCCCTCGGGGGCACCCTGTCCGGCGAGCACGGGATCGGCATGACCAAGTCCGCTTATATCGGCAGGGAGATTACGCCCGAAGCCCTGGCCCTGATGCGGCGGATCAAAAACGCGTTTGATCCGAAAGGGATTTTAAATCCCGGCAAGATTTTCGCAAACGATTGAAATCAGACTTTTCATTAGAAGCTGTTCCAAAACCTCAGATCAGGTTCAAGGGTAAGGCGCAGACCGATGAAAAAGCGGAGCATATTCAATATATGTGAGCATTTTGAAGAGGGCTGCAACGCTGCCATTGGGCCTCAGATGGGGTTTTGAAACAGCTTCTATCGTTTTGCGAAGGCGTCATTGAAGTTTAAGCTGAATCTCATCTGCTGACATCATATCTTCAAATTGTTCGATCCGCATTTGTTCCTGCTGCTCAATGGCGCACCGGAGCCGAAGGGCGCAGTATTTCCGGCAGACCGTATCGGCAAGATTAAAGTCTCCATAGCAGTCAAGGTAATTATCCATCATTTTGATTTTCAGCAAGTCTTGCATTTTTATATCTTAATCTCCAGTATGGATTGCAGTTGTCCGTGAATATGGCCATTGGCGGCCAGAATTTCTTTTTTGTCCACCGTGAAGGGATGCCCGGAAAAATCGGTGATGACGGCCCCGGCCTCAGCGGCGATCACGATGCCGGCCGCCGTGTCCCAGGGCTTAAGGTGCTCTTCCCAGAATCCGTCAAAACGACCGCAGGCCACAAAACAGAGATCCAAAGCCGCCGAACCCAGCCGCCGCACGCCCCGGGCCGCTGTCAGGCACGCTTCAAACCGGCGCATGGCGTTGCGCAGAATCTGATCCACATCATACGGAAAGCCCGTCACAAGAAGGGCCTCTCCAATATCCTTTCTGTCGGAAACCCTTATCGGCGTCCCGTTTAAAAACGCTCCCCGTCCCCGGACGGCGGTGAATAATTCGCCGGAAACCGGATTCAAAACCAAGCCGACCATCATTTCATTATCAATGGCAAATCCGATGGAAATTGAAAAAATGGGAATCTGATAAGCGTAATTGGTGGTGCCGTCTAACGGGTCGATGATCCAGCGATACGGTGATTTTCCGGTTTGATGCCATCCGCTTTCTTCGGCAAGGATGTCATGATCCGGAAATTTGGACCGGATGGTTTCGATGATCTGTTTTTCCGATGCAATATCGGCTTCCGTGACCAGATCGTCCGGGCCTTTTTTGCCGATATCCGTTAGTTTACCGAAAAAACGGTTCAGTATTTCCGCGCTGCGAAAAGCCGCGCCGGTGGCGACATTTTTAATGTAATTTAAATCCATGCTTGTCATTTTCTAATGGTTATATCAGAAGGATCAGGCACGTCAATATTTAATCATGATAATGGGTGTGACCCGGCGCCGGGATGTTTCGGATGGCGGCCTCCATTTCGGCGATCAGCGGGCGGAGGGTTTGTTCATTTTTCGCGGAAATCGGGATGCCTTTGGTGTCGGCGATGATGCGTTCAGTGCCCTCTTCATCCAGCAGATCGACTTTATTGACGGCGATCAGGCAACGGATGTGCTGCAAATCCAGTTCCTCTATGATCCGATCGACGGCGGCGATCTGGGCCGCGTAATCCCTGTTGCTGCCGTCAACGACATGCACCAGAAGATCGGCTCGTTCGAGTTCTTCCAGGGTGGCGCGGAAAGCCACCCGTAATTCCGCGGGCAGATCCCGGATAAATCCTACGGTATCGGTGAGGATCACCTCCGTATCTTTTGGAAACCGGATCCGACGGCTGGTGGGGTCCAGGGTCGCAAAAAGCCGGCTTTCGGCCAACACATGGCTGTGGGTCAGAGTATTGAGCAGGGTCGATTTTCCGGCGTTGGTATATCCGATGATGGAAATCACCGGCACGCCGCGTTTTTCCCGCCGGGTTTTCTGGAGCTTGCGCTGTTTGATGACCTGGTGGAGTTCTTTCTCGATCCGGGTGATCCGTTCCCGTGCCCGGCGGCGGTTGATTTCCAGCTTTGTTTCACCCGGCCCCCGTCCTCCAATCCCGCCGGTCAGCCTTGACATGGCCGTATTTTTGGTCACCAGCCGGGGGAGCAGATATTTGAGTTGGGCCAGTTCCACTTGGAGCTTGCCTTCCCGGGTCTGGGCGCGCTGGGCGAAAATATCGAGTATCAACTGGGTCCGGTCGATGACTTTGAGCGCGACCTTGTCCGTGATGGAGCGGATCTGGGAGGCATTGAGCTCCTGGTCGAATATCAGAAGCGAGGCGCCCTTGTGCATGGCCAGAATCGTGATATCTTCGAGTTTGCCTTTTCCCATAAGAAACCGGGGGTCCGCCACCCGCCGCTGCTGCATCACCTCTTCAATCACATGTATGCCGCCGGACCGGGCGAGTTGGACAAGCTCCCGCAGGGAAGCGGCCGCCTCCGGTTTTGTCGATGAACTCACACTGATAAGAATCGCCCGTTCCTTTCCGGTGTCCACGTCGTGATGCATGACGGCTGCGGAGAGATCGGCTTCAATGGACCGGATCAGGGCGACGCAGTCGATATCTACATGCGCCGGATCTTTTGGGGGAAGAACCCGGTAGGGGGTATCGACACCCGGATCGGTTAGTACATGGGCCAGGTGTAAGGCCTTTGGGAATCCTTCCGGCGACACCGTCACCGCTGCCATCAGATCGAGCCGCAAAAGGGCAAGGTCCGTCAGGTCGTCTCTTGTCAGCGGTTCGTCTTTGAAATGGGTATGGATGCACCGCAGCCCTTTGAGCCGGCCGGGGGGTGCACGATAATCGCTGGTGTCGGGCAGCAGGACGCTTTTGTGGTCTCCGGCGATGACCGAGATGATTTTTCCCGATCGATCGACCAGCAGGGCGATCTGCCGGGAGGTTTCATGGGAAATGCTGCAGATTTCAGCGATCAGCGGGAAAGAAAGGACCTCATCCGGCGGGGTGCGATGCTGATAAAGGTTTTCAAGCCGGCGGATCTGGGTGGACCGAAGCCCGTTGGCATTGCCGAAAAGTTTTTTCATTTACCTGCCTGATGGCGGCGCCCCTCCGTTTACGCGGAAGGCGGGACTGTGTCATAACCGTATGCGAAATTTTCAAACCGGGTATATTCATCCAGAAAACGCAGATTTTGCATGCCCGTCGGGCCGTTGCGCTGTTTGGCCAGAATCAGTTCCGCCATGCCCCGGTTAGGATTGGTTTCTTCTTTGTTGTACAACTCATCCCTGTAGAGAAATACGACCAGGTCGGCGTCCTGCTCCAGTGCGCCGGATTCCCTTAAATCAGATAAAATCGGGCGTTTGTCCTGCCGGGATTCAAGGCCGCGGTTGAGCTGGGAGAGGGCGATGATGGGAATATCGACCTCCTTGGCAAGATTTTTAAGGGACCGGGACATTTCAGAAATTTCCAGGTCGCGTCGTTCCAGATGGGAGCGCGATGTCATCAATTGCAGATAGTCGATGATGACCAGCCCGATTTTTTTGTCCTTTTTGAGGCGCCGGACTTTTGTTTTGATTTCCAGCGAGGTGAGGCCCGGCGCGTCGTCGATATAAATAGGCGCTGTGGAGAGATCGTTGGCTGCTTCGGAGAGACGCAGAAAATCATCATCGGTGAATGATCCGTCGCGCACGCGGGCTGAGTTGACCCTGGCCTCGGCACACAGGAGCCGCAGGGAAAGCTGCTCCCGCGCCATTTCTAAAGAAAAGAAAACAACGGGCACTTCCGCTTCCATGGCGGCGTTTCTGGTGAAGTTTAACGCCAGCGCGGTTTTTCCCATACCGGGCCGGGCCGCGATGATGATCAGGTCGGAATTCTGAAACCCGGCGGTCATGGTGTCGAATTTGGTAAATCCGGAAAGAATGCCGCTGGCCAGGTGCGGATTGGCCTTGCGTTTGTCGATCATATCGAAATTGGAGTGGAGGATATCGCCGATATGGTGATAGGTCGGTTTTCGTTTTTCCTCCGCAATTTCAAATACGACGCGCTGGGCCTGATCGATGACATCATCGACATCGGGGGGATTGTTGAAGCATTGACTGGTGATATCCGCGGAGGCCGTGATCAAACTGCGCAATATTGCCTTATCCCGGATGATTTTGGCATAATCGGTTGCGTTGGATGGAACCGGAGCCGTATCCACCAGTTTTGCCAGGTAGACGGCGCCGCCGACGGCTTCCAGTTGGTTTTTGTTTCTCAAATATTCCGCCAGCGTCACCAGGTCGATGGGGTCGCCGTTATCGGACATGATGCTGAATGCCTCGAAGATCTTCTGATGGGCCGTTCGATAGAAGTCTTCGGGTCTTAGAACATCGAGTATGTCAACAAGGGTATTGTTGTCCATTAAAACGGCGCTGATGATCGACTCTTCAGCGTCAATATTCTGGGGCGGCACTTTGTAGCTTGAAGGATCTTTGGTCACGGGCGAAAAGGTGTCATTGATGGTTGCGGGATCGGCGCCGTATCCGGGGCGCGTGTTTCGGCGCGGTGGTTTCAGCGGCATCCGCGCCGCCGCGCGGGCGGCGCGGATGGGAAAAACGATTATTCGGCTTCAACAATCACCGTGATTTCAGGATGTATATTTTTGTATATCCGGATTTGCACCGGGTAGGTGCCGATCTCCTTGATGGGTTCCATCAGGATCATCCGCTTGGGAACGTCAATATTCTGAGCGGCCAGGGCTTCGACGACATCTCTGACGGTTACCGATCCGTAAAGCCGCTTTTCATCGGCGGCCTTGGCCTTTACTGTGCAGACCACGCCTTCGATCTGCCGGGCCATTTCTTCGGCCTGGGCCCGCTCTTTTGCGATCTGAAGATCGAGTTTTACTTTTTCCTGGGAAAGAATTATCCGGTTCCGTGGGGTCGCCTCAACGGCTTTTCCCTGTGGAATAAGATAATTACGAGCATATCCCTTTTTAACCTGGACCTCTGAACCGATGATGCCCAGCGCATCGATGGTTTCTTTTAAAATAACTTTCATCTGTTGCCTCCGCAATCATGATTGCTGTGAGAAATATTATACCGCAAAGACCGGTTGCTGCCTCATTGTGCGGGGGGATCAGCGCCGATCCGCCTGAAGTTGAACCATACGTCGAAAAAACCGAGCCCGATGACCAGCAGAACCAGTATCTGCTGAATCACGATGATCGCATACATCAAAACCCTTATAAAGACGGGAATCTGTTTTTTGTTAAAGTAAAAGGAAACAATGGCGATGCCCTGGAAAAAATAGACGGTCATTAAAACGATCAGGCCGTTGATTCCGATCAGTTTCAGCGCTCCGCCCGGCATCGTCATCAGTCCGACGCAGCCGATAAGACCCCAGACGAGGCCATCCGGCGTTTTCCAGGTATTCAACGGCGCGTCCGAGATAATCCGGATGTTTTTGATTTTAAAAACCACCCTCGCCAGCAGGACATTGAGCCATGCAATCAACAGAAGGGCCGCGGCAGAAAGTCCGGGAAGTATCCCTATCAGCATGTCGCGGATATCTTCCATGGCAGCGGCCAGTTCCATGACGGCATCTTCGGGCATTCCCATTTTCTGGTAAAGCATCATGGTGATGGTCAGGTACGTGTCGATATACTCGGAGACAACAGCGACCGTATTACTGCCGGAAAAGTTGCTGTATAATATCAGTGTGAATATACCGACGCCACATACCAGGCCCACGGCAAAACCGATGATGCGCCCGACGGAAAAATTCATCTCGGTGAATTCACCGAGGCAGAATCCAAGGCCGACCATGCCCGATAGAAAATAGATGTCTGATCCGATATTGCCGGAATAGACCGTGACCACCGCCATGGAGGCCAGTGCCACGACTCCGCCGTCTTTCCTGCCCAGCCTGATCCGGTAAATCATCATCGGCAGGGGCAGGAGGATAAAACAGAAAAATCCAAATCCCGGAGCGGCGATGGAAAGGATGCAGACCGCCGATATGAGCGCAATGCCGCTTAATATTGTTTTATGGCGCGCACCCATGAATCCCTTGTTTTTTTTCTTTCATCAGACATCATATGTGCCGACAAACGGCAGCAGGGCGATGGTTCGGGCCCTCTTGATTTCACGGGCGAGTTCCCGCTGATGTTTCGCGCAGGTTCCTGAAATGCGTCTCGGGATGATTTTTGCGCGCTCGGTGATGAAATATTTCAGCATGCCGGCATCTTTATAATTGATTTTAAGCGTGCTGTCGGCACAGAAGCGGCAGACTTTTCGGCGGTGAAAGAATCTTTTTTTTTGTGGATAGGCCATCAGGATTGTTCCTCCGTATCTGATGCGGGCTGCGCGATATCGCCGGCCGCCGTTTCGGTTTCAGTATCCGCTGACGCTTCGGGAGTCGTCGGCTGGTCGGCGGATACCGTTTCTTCAGCCGCCTCGGCTGCCCCTGCTTCGGGTTCTTCCGGGGTTATGGCAACTTTCAGGGCTTCGACATCGACGTCCTTGTCAATCTGAATGGTCATGAACTTGAGTACCCGGTGATCCAGCCGGAAATTGCGCTCAAGTTCATCTACCAGGTTCCCGTTGCCGCAATAATCGAGGCGGATGAAACGGCCCTGCTTTTTCTTCTTGATTTCATAGGCCAACCTGCGGACGCCCCAGTTGTCAAGCAGCAGCAGTGTGCCGTCCTTCTGGGAAAACGCGGAATTGACTTTATTCATGATCAATTCGCGTTCGTCGTCGGCCGTGTCGGGATCGACGATAAAGATGGTCTCGTAATGGTTCATCAGCTCTCCTTTTGGGTATCAAGCCCCGCTTCAGCGCGGAGCAAGGATTAAAAAATACTTCACTTCCGTTGTAAAAATTATCTTAATTAACTCCTCCGGTGATCCCTGTCAAGAATTTTTCGTTTTACAGGCTGTTTCCCCAAGAATCCGATCAAGCCGCTCCCGGATATAGCCCGCAAGCGTTTCCACATCAGATTGCGGTACATGCAAGATGTCATTGGACAGTGCCTCAATATCATCTTCGGCCATACCCAGTGTCTTGTTGACCATGAATGTGTCGATTTCTCCGTTTTCCAGCAGCAGGCCGCAGGCTCCCACCGCGCCGACGAATTCATCCTCGATGAAAATGGGCACCACCAGTTTGAGCAGGCCGGCATCGCATTCCTCGATCACCGCCTCCCGGGCCTGCCGGGCCATCTCGGCAATGTTCATATGGGCCACGGCGCAGATGTAGCTCTGACCTCGGTCATCGGCCTTGACCGCCGGGCAGAACCGGTTGATCCATTGCTTGTAATCGGTGATCCGGATGCCGTTGATATCAAATACGTTGGCATCAAGGCCTGAACGTTCATGAATATCCTTTTCAAAGGCAACCCATTGGTCCAGTGGTAAAATATCGGTTAGTTTCATTTTTTCCCTTTATTCATGTATCCGTCGTCACGATTCCTTGTTCGGTTTGTCGCCACAGCATTCAAAATTGGGTTAAGGAATGATCATTTGCGCACCGGATATATATCAGATGAGAGTGGATGTCAATTTTTGGATTTCAGAGCGGCCATAACGGATCCTTAACCAAAGCCGCAGTTGCATTATCATTGTTAATAGGATAAATATTATAAAAATATCCGAATAACTCATCTTGAGTAGGATCTCATGATAATAGAGAAAAATAATAAAACACGGGCCAAAAGCGTGCCGGTAGATGCCAATGCAGTTGAGGCGCGAGCGCGCGCAACAGAATCAGGCGAGACCGTCGATGTGGCCGGAACACCGGCCGTCGAACCGGGCAGGCAGGTCGAAGAAGCCCTGCTGATTTTTAAGGAATCCCTCGAAAACTCAGTTGACGCCATCGGCATGACTACGCCCGATGGACATCATTACTATCAGAACAGGGCGTTCACAGAATTGTTCGGAACGGTAGGCCATGATCCATCCAGTGTGTATGTCGATAAAAAAAAAGCGGATGAAGTATTTCAAACGATTATGCCGGGCGGCAGATGGTCCGGTGAATTAAAGATGTACAACAAGGATCGACAGGTCCGGGATATTTTTCTGCGGGCATACGCGAACAAGAATGATCACGGCAATATAACCGCACTTGTCGGTATTCATACCGACATTACCGAGCGCAAGCAGGCGGAAGAAGAACTTCGCATCAGTGAAAACAAATTCAGGTCGATCGCCGAGAAAGCGTCTGATTCCATTTTCATCAAGGATATTTCCAGGCGATACGCATTTGCCAACCCGGCCATGCAGGAATTGCTCGATATGCCGGAAAACGAAATTGTCGGGAAATCGGCTGATGAAATTTTTGGATCTGAGCAGGGACGAATTATCAGGGAAATTGATGACAAAGCCTTTTGCGGCCAATCCGTAAACACTGCCAGGAGTCTTGTCATTGACGGCAAGGAAAAGTTTTTCAGCACGAGCCAGATACCGCTCGTGGATTCAAATGGCGCGATTACTTCGATTATGGGCATCGTCCGGGATATCACCGCGATAAAACAGGCCGAGGAGGCGCTGCGGGAGAACGAAGAACGGTTCCGGGCGATTTTTAACAACGCGGCCGTGGGAATGGCCTTAACCAGTCTGACCGGTCACATATTGAAGGTAAATCAAGCTTTTTGTATGTTTTTAGCCTATTCCCCGGAAGAATTGACAGATATGCATTTTTCAGAGGTGACCCACCCCGGAGATTTTGACATTGACGCCAGATTGTACCAGGAACTTATAGAAGGTGTTAGAACCAGCTACATGCTCGATAAAAGGTATGTGCGAAAAGACGGTAAAGTAGTCTGGGGACGATTGGGTTTTTCCCTGTTACGAAATACGGACGGGTCACCTAAATACGGCGTAGGGACTTGCGAAGACATTACCGCGCGCAAACGGGCCGAAAAAGAGATTCGCCACCTGAATCAAACATTGGAACAGCAGGTGGCCGAGCGCACGGAAATAGCCGAGGCGCGGGCCCGTCAGCTTCAGGCACTGTCGGTGGAGATGGTCGAGGCCGAAGAGCATGAGCGGCAGCGCATTGCCCAGATCCTGCACGAGGATCTCCAGCAGATTCTGGTCGGCGCCCGGTTTCAGGCGCAGTCCGCGTCCCGGCGGGCCAATCCTGATGCGGTGTTTGCACATATTGACCGACTGCTGGAAGAGGCGATTGCCGTATCCAGGGGCCTTTCCCAACAGTTGAGCCCGCCGGTGCTGCATCAGTTCGGCCTGGCCGCGGCCTTGGAATGGCTGGCCCGCGAAAACGATGAGCAGTTCGGATTAAAAGTCCAACTGGAAACGCACGCACCGGATGTTAAAGATTCCTCGTTAAAGGTCTTTATCTTTCGCGCGGTTCAGGAATTGCTGTTTAATATCGTCAAACATTCAGGCGTAAAAAGCGCAAACGTCATTCTTACCGCTGTTGATCAACATTTAGTGCTCACCATCAGTGATCCGGGCCGCGGTTTTGATCCTGAAATTTTGAATTCACCGGTAAAAAAAGGCGGTCTGGGGCTTGTGAGCCTTCGGGAGCGGGTTCGCGCCATCGGCGGTGATCTGGTGATCGATAGCGCCCCTGGGCGTGGCTGTCGATTCACCCTGACGGTTCCCCGCAGTTTAAGCGAAACAACTGTGCCGGAAGCGGCCAGACCCCGGTCGGATGAGCCGCAGCCTATGATTTTCCCGAGTTACGCAGCAGTTTTTGATCCGAATGGCATCCGGGTGCTGTTTGCCGACGATCACCAGGTCCTGCGTCAGGGGCTGATCAGCATGGTCAAGGGTCAGCCGGACATTGTGGTGGTGGGTGAAGCCGCCGATGGCGAAGAAGCCCTGGAACTGACCCGACAACTCAATCCCCGCCTGGTGGTGATGGATATTTCAATGCCGAAGATGGATGGCATTGAAGCCACCCGCCGTATTAAAGAGGAAATGCCCGACGTGCGCGTGATCGGACTTTCAATGTTCGATGATGAGAATGTCGCCCGGAAGATGCGCGAGGCGGGCGCGGCGGCTTTTGTGAGCAAGAGCGAATCTTCCACCGAACTGCTAAAGACGATCTATGAAGTGGCCGGGAATAGACCGGATGTCGCGCGGACCGAATCATCTCCCGAAAATACTCATAAAACCTCTTAAAATTTGATTTTTTACGAAACCATCATATTCTGAAATGGATAAGACAAAGGGGAAAATCACGTGAATCATGAAGAAGCAAAAATAACCCTTCGCCGCCTTTTGGACTTGCGGTATGTCGGGGTGCTGGCAACCAGCAAAGCGGATTGGCCCTATGCCAACCTGGTGGCGTTTGCCGTGTCCGATAACCTTTTTGAAATGATTTTTGCCACGCCCCGCCAGAGTAGAAAGTATGAAAACCTGTCGGCAAATCCGCACGTTTCCGTGCTCATTGACGACCGCTCAAATGATATTGCGGATCTAAAGGACGCGGTGGCGGCCACGGCCATTGGAACGGCCGTCGAAGTCGATGGTTCGGAGAAAAAGCGATGCCTGGCCGTTTATGCGACAAAACATCCGCACCTCCATGATTTCGCGCATGCGGCCACCACCGCTGTTTTTCGGATAACCGTTGAAAAGTATATCATGGTCAGCCGTTTTCAGAATGTGGTGGAAATCGTTCCATGAACTATAGTTTCCTGATTCCGCTGTCTGATCTGGACGATCATCACCGGCCCCGGACCGGCGGAAAGGCGGCCGCGCTGGCCATGCTTGCTGGTCTTGGTTTCAATATTGCCCCCGGACTGGTGGTCACCACGGACGCTTACGGCCGGTATATGAAAAACTCGGGGCTGCGGGAAAAGATCGCTTTTGAAATGGGCCGCAAGGATTTCAACGACATGCGGTGGGAAGAGATCTGGGATCTGGCGCTGCGCATCCGCAGCCATTTTTTGAAAACCCCGCTGCCCGAGCCCTTAAAGAAAGACATCGGTTTTGCCCTAAGCGGCCTTTTCGGCAGCGATCCCGTGGTCGTGCGATCAACCGCGCCCGATGAGGACGCGGCCGCCGCATCCTTTGCCGGCCTTCATGAATCCTACGTCAACGTGACCGGGGTTGAAGAAATACTTGACCGCATCCGGCTGGTGTGGGCGTCCCTTTGGTCTGACCGCGCTTTACTGTATCGCCGGGAACTAAAATTAGATGTCGCCTCCAGTTCCATGGCCGTTTTGATCCAGCGATTGATCCCCAGCCGGTCATCTGGGGTGATGTTCACCCAAAGTCCCAATGACGCGGGGCAAATGGTCATCGAGGCGGTTTACGGCCAGAATCAGGGGCTGGTGGACGGCGCGGTGGAGCCGGATCGCTGGTTTATCAGTAAATCAACCGGCAAGGTCCTTTCTCACCAGGCGCCCGCTGCGCGAACCAGCATGGTCCGGCCCGCTTCCGAAGGGGCCGTCCTCAGCGATATTGATCCGGCCCTGGCGGCCATCGCTCCCGTGACTTTCCCTGAAATAGAGCAGTTATGGCAATTGGGGCTTCGGCTGGAAACCATTTTCGGCGGCCCGCAGGACATTGAGTGGACCATTGCCGGCGAAACGCTTTACGTGATGCAGGCAAGGCCCATCACCACCGGAAAAACCGGGGGCAAAGATGATCAGCGGTCCTGGTATATGAGCCTTCACCGCAGTTTCGACAACCTTAAAGCCCTGCGCGGTCGCATCGAGCAGGTGCATATTCCGGCCATGCAGAGCGAGGCGGCGCGGCTGGCTGAAACAGATGCGGATGCGCTTTCGGACCGGGAGTTGGCCGGCGCGATTTTGGAAAGACAGCGCGTCCTTGATAAATGGAACAAAGTCTACCATGATGAGTTTATTCCCTTTGCCCACGGCATGCGCCTGTTTGGGCAGGTCTACAACGACCTTCTGACTCCGGAAAACCCCTATGAGTTTATGGATCTGCTCAAAGGGGCTGACCTGGAAAGCCTCCGCCGAAACCGCATGCTGGGGCAACTGGCGGGGATGCTTAAAAGTGATCCGGATCTTGCCGCCGCCCTGGAAGCGGGGCAGATGCCGCCGGATGACGGTGAATTTGCCTCACTCTTGAATGAGTTTACATCATTAAATGAAATGCTTTTCTCCCTGGCCGGCGGCGGACCGGCCGGCCGGCGGGAACTGTTTGGCCTGCTGCTCACCATGTCCCGGCAGGCCATAACATCAAAAACGGCAAATGGATCGGAAAACCTGAAAAGCCCGCGGGAACTGGAAACGGCATACATCGAAAAATTTCCGGCCGATCGTCGGACCCTTGCCGCCGAATTGCTGGACATCGGCCGGGCGAGCTACCGGCTGCGCGATGACGACAATATCCATCTCGGCCGCATCGAAGCGCAATTGCGGCGCGCCGAAAAAGCGGCACGGCATCGCATTACCCGGAAATTCGGCATTGATCTGGAAAATTTTGAAACGGCAGCCCTTGAAACGGCAGACTTGGCCCGTGGGCTCACGAATCCGGATTTCACGCCGCCGGAAAGCAAAAGCCCACCAGCCGAACCCGTGCCGGAACGTCCGCAAGATATCCGCACCCGGCAGTTGTCCGGACAGCCGGCAAGCCCCGGCATCGCCGTAGGCCCGGCCCGGGTGATCCGATCCGGCAAAGATCTCTTCGGCGTCCAGGCGGGCGAGGTGCTGGTCTGCGATGCCGTGGATCCCAATATCACCTTTGTCATCCCCATGACCGTGGGCATTGTCGAACGGCGCGGCGGCATGCTCATCCACGGGGCTATTATTGCCCGCGAATACGGCATTCCCTGCGTGACCGGCATCCCGGACGCCGTTGACCGCATCCCCGCCGGCGCGGTGGTGACCGTGGACGGATATCTCGGCCTGGTTACCGTGGCCACGTGATTTTAAAACCGCCCTTCCATGGTTTCGGCGTACCCGGTCATTTCCACATAACCCTCGGCAGTGACGGGCTGCCCGGCCCGGAAGCCGGTAAACGCCGCGGCTCCTTCCCAGTAGGTGGTGGAGACATTCATCTCCTGGTCAGCCATCATGGCGCCTCCGGTGATATCAAGATCGATCGCCGCGATGTTCATCCGCCATTTCACCGGGTAAACAGCTCCGCTTTCAGGGCTTTTCCATTCTTCAAGGACTTCCAGACGCCAATCGGCTTTTTCCAGATGGCGGGTCGTGCCGTCGGCGCTGATGAACGTTCCGCTGGAGGCATTTTCCAGGGTTCCATCCTCGCGCCGGATCTGGAAAAACATCAGGGCCGTGCCGTCGTCAAACTGCAATGAAAACCAGTCCCAGCCGACCGTACCGGTGCTTAAGGCGCTGGTGCTGTATTCGTGATCTTTCCAGCTCAATCCCGTGACCGCGTATTGGCGGCCGCCTGCCGTTACCGTGCCGGAAGTTTTCTGGCGGACAATCGAATAATAATACGACGCGTTGCCCGGTTCCGGACCTTTGGGGCTCAAGCCTTGATCCCCGTGCAGCACCGGCGGCAGGGTTTCTTCCAGGACAAGATCAATGGCGGCATCATCGCTGTCAGCATGCAGCGCCACCCGGCCGGGGCTGATGGATCGGGCATGCCAGCCTTCCAGCCAGACCGCGTAAGGGTCCGCCGCTGCGCCGGCCAGCCCCACGGCGCCCCGGCTGAAGGATTCGGCATGAAGAAACCGGCCGCCGTCAATATCGCTGACGGCAAAATGGGCCAGGTATATCTGGCGGGTCCGCCAGTTGGAAGGACGGGTGGCCTTGCTGCCGCCGCCGTTTTGGAGTGACTCGCCATCGGCGTCCGGCGGGGACAGGGCGCGCCGGAAAAACGTGAGCTGAAACCCGAACCGCCGGCCCTGGGCCGTGGCAAGGTTGCCGGTGTAATACCACCATTCCGTCTGATAGTCGTCATGGGGACCGAGGTCGTCCGGGAACCGGATGGCGCCCGGCTCGACTGCCCGGGCAAAACCGGCGGCATCATCATCAACCGGCAGAAAAACCGATGTTCCCGCCACCCGTGTCGCGGCGCCGGAACCGTCGCCGGAAAGATAGCGGAAAATGGCGGCTCTGTTCAGGAAGCCTATGGCAACGGCCGCGAAAAAGACGAGAAATAATAAACTTTTGGTCAGTCGCGTCATGAATTGTCCTACTCCTGCCGGATGGCCCGGGAAATATCCATTTTCCCCAGCCGGACCGCCGGATAGATTCCCGCCAGCAGGGCCGCGGCCAGGGCCACCGCAAAGGCCTGGATAAAAAATCCGGGGGATAAGATCATCTCCATTGTCCATCCGAAAGAGCGCAGGTTGATCACATGAATTAAAATCCACGCCAGCACCCATCCCACGGGCATGGCCAGAAGACCTGCCGTGGCGCCCATGAGGCCGGTTTCCAGAAAGGTCAGGCGCCACATCTGCCCGACCGACATGCCGGTGGCCCGTAAAACGCCGAGCTCGCGGGATCGCTCCAGTTGGAGGCTCATCAGCGCGGAGAGCACCCCGATAAAAGCCACGATGGTAGCCAATAGCTGAAGGGCCGCCGTGATGGTAAACGTCCGGTCAAAAATTTCTAACGCCGCGGCCCGCAGGAAGCGGCTGGACTGAACGATCACGTTCTGACGGCCGCGCAATCTCTCCTGAAGCACCGCCGCAGCGCTTTCCGCGTTAGTGCCTTCTTTAAGAAAAAAAGCCATGGAGGTGATGCGGTCATCGTTCCAGTTGGCGCGAAACAGATCCCGGCCGATCATGATGGTCCCCGTCTCCGAGGCATAATCGTAATAGACGGCCAGAACGGGAAACCGCCGGAACCCGGATTCGGTCGTCAGCAGGACGGGGGAGGGCGGCATGGCCATGTTTTCCCGGTGAAAGAGGGATTCGGAAATCATGATTCCGTGGCCGGCGGCCAGCCGGTCCCAGAGGTCTTTTTTATCGCCGGACATAAACAGATATCGCCGTCCGCCTCCGGACACATCGCCGTCCACACTGATCATTTCCACCACGCGTCCGATTTCCGGGGCCATGACGCTCACATGCCGGGCCGTGACCATTTTTTTTACCCCGGCCAAGCCGGCGGCCAGCTCGATGACTTCCGGATCAAGGGCGTCCTGGACCCGGCCGGCGGAAAGGGACGGGGGAGAAAGATACACATCCGCCTGAAACGTGGCGTCCAGCCAGTGGGAGACGGTGCCCCGGAACGAGCCGATCATGATGGACACGCCCACGATCACGGACACCGCCACCATCAGGGCGGCAATGGCCACGGAGGTGCGGGAAAGGGAGCGATCAATGCCCCGGGAGGCCATGCGGCCGAGAATGCCGAATAAGCGCCCGGCGATCAGCGGCAACGTTCGCATCAACGCTGAAGTGACCGCCGGCGTCAGCAGGGCCATGCCGAAAAGCAGCGCAAAAAGACCGCCGAACGCCGCCGTCAGATAGTTTCCCGGCAGTTTGAGCAGAAGGCCGCCGGAAAGGATCAGCAGGCCGCCTGCCGCGGTCAGACGCGGCAGGGCCTTACGGGAACGGCTTTCCAGAAAGGAACGGGCCAGATTGCTCCGGGGGGTGGTGCGCATGGCTTCTACGGCCGGCGGCAGGGATGCGGCAACCGCCGCCCCGGCGCCCACGATCAGCCCCTTGACAAGGGTGATGGTTGCCACGGCCGTGCTTTGCACATTCAAGACAAAGTAGAGGTCATTGATGGTCTGGGTGACCAGCACCACCAGAAAACGGCCCAGAAAGACGCCCAGGCCCAGTCCCAGAAGCGCGCCCATCAAGCCAAGGACGGCGGCTTCCGCCAGGATCAGCGTAAAAAGCTGGCCCCCGGTCACCCCCAGGCAGCGAAGTATCCCGAAGAGATCCCGGCGCTGGACCACACTGAAGCTTACGCTGTTGTAAATCAAAAACATTCCCACCATCAGGGCCAGCAGACTCAGGGCGGTGAGGTTTAATTTAAAGGCCGCCGTCATTTGCCGCAACGCGTTGCCTCTGGCCGCCGCCGGCTCCAGGGTAACGTCCGGCGGCAGCATGGACGCCACCCGATCCAGCAGCGCCGGGTTTTCGGCGATCAGATCAATGCGGCTGAGCCGGCCCTGCATGCCCAGCATTTCCTGGGCCGTGGCAATATCGCAGAAGATGGTGCCGTCTAACGCCTGACGGCTGAGATCATCCTCCGGTTCCAGCAGGCCGATGATCACGGCGGGGATTTCCCGGCCGCCATGGGTCAATATCGCGGCGTCGCCGGGTTTAAGACCATGGGCAATGGCCCGGCTCCGGGACATCACAATGCCGGCCGGATGGGTCAACAGGTGGGTTATGGCGTCTGCAATACCGTCTGCTCCAAGAGGAAAATACCCGCGAAACGGCGGCTCGGCGAAAATATCCACGCCCACCAGGCGCAGAGGCGTTTCGCCCATATCCCGGCCGACCACGTAATCTTCCACAACAGGCGCAGCCGGGAGCCCGGCGATGGAGGTGCGAAGGGCGGTGTAAAGCGTTTCATCCAGGCCGGACGGACCGCCCATGAGGCGGTGGGTGGCCCGGCCGGCAACGGCCCGGGTGGACAGTTCAAATGCCCGGCCCGCGGAATGATTGGCCACATCCACCGACACCATCATGGCAACGCCGATGGCCACCCCGCATATCAGCAGAACATATTGCAGGGGCCGATGCCGCATCCGCCGCCAGGCCATGCGCCGCAGAGGCGCAAGGGCCGTTTGGGGGGCATCGGTCAATGGTTTTATATTGCCGTCAATCATGGCTCAGGCGCTTTCTTTCGCACCGGCGGCAGACTTCGGCGTTTCGATCAGACGTCCGTCCTGAATGCGAAAAACCCGGTCGGCTGCGTCCGCCATGTCAAGGTTGTGGGTGGCTGCAACCAGGCTTTTTCCGGCATCCCGGGTCAGGCCGAGAAGGAGCTGAAAAACGCTTCGACCGGTTTCTTCGTCCAGGTTGCCGGTGGGTTCGTCCGCCAGGATCAGAGCGGGATCATGGGCCAGTGCCCGCGCAATCGCCACGCGCTGCTGCTCGCCGCCGGACAGCCGGTCGGGAAAGCTGTCTTTCCGGTCATCCATGCCGACTTTTTCCAGAAGGGACATGGCCGCGTTTCGTGAAGCCCGCGCACTGCTGCCGGCCAGCTCCATGGGCATGGTCACGTTTTCAAGAACCGTCAAAACAGGGATGAGATGAAAAAACTGGAATACAAAACCGATATGGTCCCGCCGGAACAGGGTCCGCTCCCGCTCGCTCACGGCGGTGATGCAGGTTTCACCGATAAAAATATCGCCGGATTCGGGTTTGTCGATGCCGCTGATCAGGTTGAGCAGCGTGCTCTTGCCGCTGCCGCTTTTGCCGATCAAAGCGACAAATTCGCGGTCCCCGAAAGCGGCGCTGACCCGGTCGATGACCGTCCGCGAATGCCCGCCTTCACTGAAGGTTTTGGAGACATTTTCCAGCCGTATGGCAGTGTTTCGCCGGTTTTGAATTTTTTCCGGGCGGTCGTCCTGTTTTTGAGCCGTGGTTGTCATATTTAACGGACCTGCATAACGTTGAAAAACGAGGTAATTTTTAAAGTTGATCAAAATCGCCGGAAAATCTTCTCAGAATTCCAATCAAAATATGTTATTGATAGGAACATTGGCGCGAGTGTCCATTTATACGATAATCATAAATCCTGTGAAATAGAATTTTCAACCGGTGAGTCAACCCTGGACCGCATACAACGAACTGGCATGGACCGAGGAGTGGCTGGCGGATCCGGCGGATTATGAAAAAGAAGCCGCCGTTTACGTCGGACTGATGACCCGGGCCGCGTCCGAACCGCCGCGCACGCTGTTGCATCTGGGCAGCGGCGCGGGGGGGCATGATCGCTGGTTCAAGCGGCATTTCACCGTCACCGGCGTGGATCTGAGCCGGGGCATGCTCGATCGGGCGCGTGCCGCCAATCCTGAAATCACCTATGTGGAAGGCGATATGCGGACCATACGGTTACATCGCCGATTTGACGCCGTCGCCATTCCCGACAGCATCGATTACATGAATACGGCCGACGACCTTCAGCGGGCCGTAGACACCGCTGCGGCCCATCTATGCCCCGGAGGCGTTCTGCTGGTGACGGCAAAAACCCGGGAGACGTTTCAAAACAATAATTTTGCCTATACCGGCGAAAAAGACGGCGTGCATGTGACCCTGCTGGAAAACAACTACATCAGCAAATCCCGCCCCCACACCTACGAGGCTACCCTGATCTATCTGATCCGGCGGAACGCGGAGCTGACCATTCACACTGATCATCACGTGCTGGGCCTTTTCCCGCAAGCCCTCTGGGAAAAGGTGTTTGAGTGCGCCGGATTCCAGATGCGGCAGATGACCCTTGACGGCATTTACGACAACTGGCTGCTCAATGACGGAGAATATCCGCTGACGGTGTTTTTCGGCGCCAGGGTCAAATGCCCCTGATCACCCCATGGCCCCGGAGGCGGTTATTTCATCAATTTCGGCATCGGTCATGCCAAGAATCTCGGAAAGCACGGCGCGATTATGCTCTCCTAAAGCAGGCGCGGGTCCGCGAACCTGAACCAGGCTGTTTAACGCCTTTAATGCCGGGCCGAAAATGGTGATGATGCCGGCGCCGGGCTGATCAACATCCACCAGTAGACCCCTGGCCCGGGTATGGGGGTGTTCCACCACCTGCTGCACATTATTGACGGATGCCGCCGGAACCCCGTGAGCCCGCAATTTTTCCACGGCGGTTTTGGTGGTAAACTGCCGGGTCCAGTCCTCGATGATTTTTTTAAGGTCCGGCTCGTTCTGGTTTCGAACGATAAAATTGGAAAACCGTTCGTCAGCAGTAAGTTCAGGCCGGCCGATGGCCTCGCAGAGCCCCTTGAAAGGCTGATCCCCGGCGCAGATCAGAAACACATAACCATCCGATGTCGTAAACGTGTCAAACGGCGACACATACGGATAGCGGTTTCCCGTGCGTTTCGGGATATTGCCGGTCACCGTGTAATCCACGAATTTGGCCTCTAAAAGCTGCACGGCCACATCAAACATGGAAACATCCAGATGCTCTCCCTGACCGTTTCTCTCCCGTGCAAACAGGGCCGCGCTGATGCCGAACGCGGCATAAATGGCGGTGGAGATGTCCACGATCAGGGTCCCGGCCCGAAGGGGCTCGCCGTCCGGATATCCCGTGGTGCTCATGAGCCCGCTGATCGCCTGAATAACGGCATCGTAGGCGGGTTGTGAAGACAGGGGGCCGGTCTGACCGTAGCCGGAAATGGAACACATGATCAGTTTCGGATTTACCGCTTTGAGATCCTCATAGCCGAGGCCCAGCCGGGCCATGACCCCGGGCCGGAAGTTTTCCACCAGCACGTCGGATTCGGCCGCCAGAGATTTAAAAAGGGCCACGGCCTTTTCATTTTTCAGATCCAGCGTGATCCCTTTTTTCCCCCGGTTCAACGCCACAAAAGACGCGGACTGCGGGCCTTTGTATGGCGGAAAGAGACGCGCTTCATCCCCAAGCCCCGGCCGTTCCACTTTAATGACTTCCGCGCCCAGGTCGCATAGAAAAAACGTACACCCCGGACCGGCAACTGTTGTCGTAAAATCAATGACCCGTATTCCTTCCATCATCGAACGCATTATGAACCCCTCCATCTATGTGGTTATCGATATTATTTCTGTTTCAGCAATATTTGATATTCGAACCTGCCCGTTTGGCGTTGTGGCCGCGCCCGTTTTTGAGCTTGCATCTTCATGTTTTGAATATGTTGTCCGTAATTATCATATGCCCATAAAAAACAGAAGAAAAAGATTCTTATGTCTAAGGCCGGCCATAAGATTCAGATCCTTTCAAACGGGATTGTGATGATTTGCTAAAAGTATTGAATTATTTATGACAATAGAATACAAAAAACAAAATAAAACAGGCTCGACAAAAAAGGCAATCCTTTTTGAAGAAAGGCCCGCACGAGTTTTATTCACCCACTGTTAACCCACAACAATAAGGAGATGCACGATGAAAGTGATCATTACGAAAAACTGCATGGGCGACCGGAACTGCAATAATCTTTGTCCCGAGGTGTTCGAATACGACGAAGACGAATTAAAATCCATCGTCAAATTCGACGTCATCCCGGAGCAGTATCATGCCGTGGTGCGGCAGGCCGCGTTTGAATGCGGAGCCAAAGCCATCGAAGTCGAAGAATAAAACCACCAGCGAAGCCGGAGAATGGAGATTGCAACATGGGAAAATTCAAGGAAAGCCGAACCGCTAAAAATCTGCTGACATCGTTTGCGTTCGAAGCCCAGGCCAACAACCGGTATCTTTTTTTTGCCAACAAGGCGAAAGAAGACGGCTATCAGCAGATCGCAAAAATTTTCAAGGAAACCGCCGACCAGGAATTTGAGCACGGCCTGCGATTTTTTAAATTTTTCAACGGCGGCGATCTCGAAATCACCGCCACCTTTCTCACCGGCGTCATCAAGGGAACCTACGATAACCTCCTGGCTTCGGCTTCGCTGGAAAACAATGTGCATACCAACCTGTATCCCGGGTTTGCCCGGATCGCCCGGGAGGAAAACTACGAGCGCGCCGCCGAAACATGGGATGCCATCATCGTCGCCGAACGGCATCATGAAAAATGTTTTTCATTACTGGCCGAAAATCTCCGCGACGATAAGCTGTTCAAGCGAGACAAGCAGAACATCTGGCGCTGCATCAACTGCGGCTATCTCCACGAAGGCCCGGCCGCCCCGGAGCAATGCCCCGCCTGCGTCCGGCCCACCGGCTATTTCGAAATTCTGTGTGAAAATTTTTAAAATGCCCCTTGCCAAATGTCTTGCTTTGTATCCTGAAGCCTATTTTTGAAAGCAGATGACGCCATGAACGAACTGAAAAAGAGCAATCCAGGCCCGGATTACGCGCACCTCCTCGCCGAAGTGAAGGTTCGCGTCCGCATGGCGCAATATGCGGCATTGAAATCGGTAAACACAGAGCTGGTAGGTCTTTATTGGGATATCGGGCGGATGATCGTGGAGCGGCAGCAGGATGCCGAACATGGTTCTGCCATTGCCGAACAGCTATCCAACGATCTCCGGGCGGAGTTCCCTGGAATCAGTGGCTTTTCCCGGCGCAATGTTTTCTATATGCGTGAATTTTATCTTCTCTATCGTGATGATGAACGAGTGCAACCACTGGTTGCACAAATCGGCTGGACTCACAACCTGATAATTCTTCAGCGCTGCAAAGATCCCTTGGAACGCGAGTTCTAAATCCGCATGACCCGCAAATTCGGTTGGTCCAAAAATGTCCTTATCCATCAGATCGACAACCAGAGCTATGAAAAATCACTGCTTGGGAAGAATCATCGTCGAGTATGCCCTGTACGACGCCCGCAAGCCTATCGGGGTGGCAACCTATAAAACCACCAGGACTCTCCCCCTGGAGTTAAAGGGTCAACTGCCGCCGCCGGAAGATATCGCTGCCCTGCTGGAAGGGATTGAAGAATAAATCAAGTCCAAACGCCATATCGGCCCCGCCAAAGGCGGACACTGGGAAATCGTTATGAAGGATGAGAAGCTTGCTTTTAAAAGTTGGGCGCATAGATTCTTTTAAAAATTGAAACAATATGATAAAAGAGTCCGCACCAAACGCAAAGAACCGACCAAAGACCGCATTGTTCTGGAAAAGGAACCTGGAATGGAATCGACCGAATCCAAAATTCTTGAGATGATCCGCAAGGGCGAAGGACTCGATCTTGAATTCAAAGCCTGCCGGAACCAGCTCAACCGGGATGCCTATAAAACGGTTTGCGCCTTTTTGAATCGACATGGCGGCACCTTGCTTCTCGGTGTTCAGGATAACGGCGAAGTCCAGGGCATCGAGCCGGATGCGGCGGCGCAAATCCGGAAAGACTTTGTGACGGCCGTCAACAACCCGCAGAAGATCACCCCGCCCACCTATCTGGCGATAGATGAAGTCGTGGTTGACGGTAAACCGCTGCTCCGCGTCTATGTGCCGGAAAGCTCCCAGGTGCATCGCTGCAATGGTCGCATTTACGACCGCAACGAAGACGGCGATCTGGATATCACCGATCACACCGCCCAGGTGGCGCAGCTTTATCAGCGCAAGCAGGTCACTTACAGCGAAAACATGGTGTTTCCCCATCTGGGACTTGATGACCTGGATCGCGATCTGATTGCCAGATGCCGCAAGACCGCTACCCTGCGTTGGGAAGATCATCCCTGGAAGGACCTGGACGATCTGGAGCTGTTGCAAAGCGCCCAACTTTACCAGACCGACTCGGAAACCGGAAAAAGCGGCGTCACCCGCGCCGGGATTTTGCTGCTGGGAAAGCAGTTGCCGTTGTTGCGGACCGTGCCGCACCACCGCACCGACCTGATTCTACGCAAGGTGAATCTTGACCGCTACGACGACCGGGATTTCGTGGATGTCAATCTGGTGGAGAGTTATGAGCGGATCATGGCCTTTATTCACAAGCACCTGCCTGATCCTTTTTACCTGGAAGGCACGACCAGTATTAGCATCAGAGATGCCATCTTCCGGGAGGTGGCGTCAAACATCCTGATTCATCGGGAATACACCAACGCTTTCCCCGCCAAGCTGATCATCGAGTACGGCCAGGTCCGCACCGAAAACAGCAACCGCCCCCACGGCTTTGGCCGTCTGGACCCTGAAAACTTCACCCCGTTTCCGAAAAATCCGGTAATTGCCCGGTTTTTCCGCCAGATCGGCCGGGCCGATGAGCTGGGGTCCGGAATGCGTAAGATGATGAAGTACAGCCGAGCCTACGGTGGTGATGATCCGGAACTGGTGGAGGGTGATGTCTTCAGGATGGTCATACGAGTGCCCGAGTTTGGCGAGAAAACAGTACCTGAATCCCAACAAGTACCCAGCAAGTACCGGACAAGTACCGGACAAGTCACCGGACAAGTCACCGGACAAGTGGCGCCATGGATTAGCAAAGTACTTTCCGCGTGTGTTGAGCCGAGAAGCAGTGCTGAAATTCAGATGCTTACCGGCATGAAGCACCGCGAAACATTTCAGCGAAACTACCTGGACATGCTTTTGAAAGACGGTCTGATCGAAAGGACCATACCAGATAAACCCCGTAGTCGCCACCAACGATACCGAACTACGGCAAAAGGCAAGAAGATTCTGGAGAGTATTCAATGAAACCAAATCCGGAAAAGTTGTTCAAAGGAAGAATTTGAACAGATTTGTATGGATCGACGACTCCTTTGACCCTGCCGCCGCCTCAACCGGCCTGCCGGAAGAGATCCGAACATCAGCGCCGCTTTCCCGGCTGAAGAAAACAGTGCGTTCAGCAGGAACCCGCCGTCAACCTAAAAGCATTGAAATTTTATTGAAAATAGTCTACAGGGAACAAAATCGAATCAGAAGAAACAAGCGGATTTATGCCGTCACCGCTGAAACCATGGATATATCCGAAAAAGACGACATGCTTGGTAGTGTATTCAAAAAAAGCATCGCCTGAAAAATATAAAGAGCTGATGCTGGTTCTTAAATACGAGCAGATCGGGAAAAGTCTGCGTGCTGAAGGATGAATGATGAATTTTGAATCGGAGACAAGGGCAAAATTACCGGGCAGCCGGTTGCCGCTAAAACCCTGGAGGGTTCCATTTCGGCATCACTCCGGAGGAGTTGCGCAAACCTCACGAATCCAAGCCGTGTAATCCCATTATCGCCAATGTTTTCTATCGCGCCGGCATCATCGAACGGTGGGGCACCGGCACGTTGAATATTATAGACTGGTGCAGAAACAACGGAAACCCAGCGCCGACCTGGTCCGAGCAGGCGGGCTCGGTTTTTGTAACTTTTTCCCCCATTAAGGAGGCGGGAACCAGCCTTGGGGCGGAAGTAAATGGACGCCAACGTACAGGGGAAGTCACAAGGGAAGTAACCGGGGAAGCTACTGGGGAAGCTACCGAACAAGTAACCGAACAAGCGACGGGGCAAGTCGAGGCCCATGACGAGGCCCATGATCTGTCCGAAACGGAATGGGCAATTCTCAAAGCCTGTAGAAGCGCGCCACAAGGCGTTTCAGATCTGTTGATTGTCCTTGGATACAAGACCAGAACAGGAAATTTCAAGAAGGCAATGCTGCGCCTTGAGGAATCGTTAAGTCTCTTGGAAAAGACTTTGCCTGACTCGCCCAGGAGTAAAAATCAGAAATATCGCCTGACCGCAAAAGGCAAGAAAGTGGTCACGACTCGCGATTCATGAATCGCGAGTCGCAGGGTTGAAGATGGCAAGGATTGAAAAGTTGATTGAAATGACCCAGCCGGCTGGGCTGGATCGACGATGCCTATGTCCTGGCTACACTACCACCAAAATTTCAGAAGAGATCAGCAAAATTCTTGAGATGATCCGCAAGGGCGAAGGACTCGAAACAAGTAAAACTGACGGTTTTGCATAGATCGACCTTTTTTCAACGAAGAAACTAAAGGAAGAGTGCAGAGGTGAAAAAAGCCGACCTGCTTGCTGAAATCGCCTTGGGTGAAGACAGCACGCGCCAGTTTAAAAAAGATATCCGCAACGGCGAATCGCTGGCTTCGGAGATGGCGGCTTTTGCCAATGCCGAGGGCGGAACGATTTTTATCGGAGTGGATGATGACGGCTCAGTTCCGGGCCTTGAGCCGAAGGATGTCGCACGGATCAATCAGCTTATCAGCAATGCGGCCAGCCAGCTTGTGCGCAGCCCGTTGGCCGTGCAGACGGAAATGTCGCGGTCAGAAAGGCCCGTGTTGTCATCAGGCTCATGGTGCCCAAAGGCCTCGATAAACCCTATTTCGATAAAAACGGAGTGATCTGGTTCAAGAGCGGTTCGGATAAACGCCGCATCAACTCCAAGGAGGAACTGCGTCGCCTGTTTCAGTTTTCCGATCAGTTTCATGCCGATGAATATCCCACCCGGGCGGATATCGGCAAACTCGACAAGCTGCGCTTTCGTGATTTCCTCCGCGATTTCTACAAACAGGACTTCCCCGACGATCCCGACGAGTTAAAACGTCTGCTGCGGAATATGAACCTGGCCGATGAAGCGGGTTTTCTGTCGCTGGCCGGCGTGCTTCTGTTTGCCGAACGACCAGAATGGATCAAACCACAGTTTGTCATCAAGGCCATCCGCTATCCGGGCAACGACATTCATGTCAGCGATTATCTGGACACGGAGGATTTTGATGGACCGCTGCGCCGGATGTTTGACAATGCCCTGGCCTTTGTCATGCGCAATCTGCATAAAATTCAGGCCGGCCGCGGGGTGAATGCGCCGGGGCTGCCTGAAATTCCAGAGTCGGTTTTTGAAGAACTTCTGGTAAACGCGTTGATCCACCGCGACTATCTGGTCAGTGCGCCCATCCGGCTGTTTATTTTTGATAACCGGATCGAGATCATCAGCCCCGGCCATCTGCCCAACAACCTCACGGTTGAACGGATTCGAGCCGGAATTTCAAATATCCGCAATCCGATTCTGGTTTCCTTTGTGGCCAAAGGGCTTCTACCCTATCACGGGCTGGGTTCGGGCATCAAACGCGCATTGGAGGCCTGGCCCGACATCGAGTTTACCGACGATCGGGACGGATGCCAGTTCACCGTAACGGTTCATCGAAAGAAGGCGAAAGGTTCGGGGAAAAGTTCGGGGAAAACAGAAAATCAAATCATTGTTCTGCTCTCAGACAGACCGAACCTGACGATTCCGGAACTGTCTGAAACCCTCAATATTACTACGCGAGCGGTTGAAAAACAAATTTCAAAATTACGCATGGACGGCCGCCTGCGCCGCATCGGCCCCGCCAAAGGCGGACACTGGGAAATCATTGAGAAGGATGAGAAGTAATGCCATCTAATAGAATTTGGATGAGCAGCTCCAAGGAATCCGATTCTTTTCCATCAGACATACAAATTTTTCAGGGCGGTCAAAAAAACAATCCCAAAACGAACGCACGTGTTCGCGGGGCCGTGTTATGCTCTTCAAAAACTTCAAGGAGGCGGTATTGAACCGATTGACCAGAGAAGAGAAGCAAAAGGCCCTGGAGATGGCGGAAAACATGGCGGATGACTTTGACGCCGACCGTGCGGCACAGTTTGTCAAAAAGCATGCGGATAAATCATGGTTTAACGATTTCAAGCTGCTCTATGACCTGATTACCGACCGCACCTTCAAACTCAAGCCCTCCACCTGGGCCGTCATCGCCGGCGCGATAGCGTATGTGGTCATGCCCATTGACGTTATTCCGGATTTCATCCTGGGCCTGGGCTGGATCGACGATGCCTTTGTCCTGGCCACCACCACCACCAAAATTTCAGAAGAGATCAGCAGATACAAGATGCACTTGAAGGCGTAACAGGGGTTGCTCCAGATAAAGGAGGCTGTTTTGGCCAAGCACGATTACGACCGGGCCATGTATCGCATCACCACGATTGTTTCCCGCCTGAACATCGGGGAACGGCTGTTTCTGCCGGATCTGGCAAGTGAATTCGGCGTCAGCCTCCGCACCATCCAGAAAGATTTTTCCACCCGGCTGGCCGTATTTCCCATCATCCGAAACAGCGACGGCAGTTATTCCTTCATGGGCCGCTATCGCCTCAAAGGCACGGCCAATGCCGAGGAAAGCATTGTGGTGGAACTGATGGGCGCCCTGGCGGAACAGGTCAATGCCGGTTACGCCGAAGTCACCCGCCGGCTCTTAAGCGGAGCGGGCTATTCCAACCGCACGTTTGCCATTCATCTGAAATTCGAGGATATATCCGCCCACCTGGATACGTTTTACCTGCTCAAACAGACCATCCAGTTCCAGCAGAAAATCCGTTTCAGCTACACCACCCGGCATGGGAAAAAAGACAGCTATCTGGTCGATCCCTACCGCCTGGGCAATTTCGATGGGTTCTGGTATCTCATCGCCATGGATAACAAGGCCGGCATTCTCAAAACGTTTTACCTGAAAAGCATCGAGAATATCCGGGTCTCGCCGGAAAATTACGCCATTGATTCGGCCCTGGAAAAAGAAATTGAAGAGACCTACGGCAACCTGACCACCGCCTGGTTCAAGGAAGAAAAGCAGAACGTCAACCTGCTGGCCGCGGGCGCAGCGCGCCGCTACATCATGCGCAATCCGGGTCCTCAGATAGCGATCATCAAGGATGCCCCGGATGGCCTGCATCTGCAAATGACCTATCACCGGGATGTTGAAGTGCTCTATTTCGTCAAACACTGGCTGCCGGATATCCGGATCATCGGCAACCCGCATCTCAAAAAGATGCTGATGGATCAGATTAAAAATTATTCCGGGTAATTTGTGTAAACCGGAATGTTAATGACGCACATCAATCAAGGAGGCGCCCGTCATGAAATGGATCGCCGTTTTTCTGATTCTGCTTTTTCCCGCCGCGGCCCTGTGCCAGTCTTACCGGAGTGAACGGTATCGCGGATATGATTATTACAAGTCCTTCCGGGAACAGCCGAAACCCGCCGCATCCCTGTTTTCCAAACCCCGGCAGCATGATCCCCGGCAATGGTCGTCGCCGCACTCCTGTTCCCCCTATCCGTGCCGGGAGGAGCGATATGACGTGGAGATTTACGATCACACCACCGGAAAGCGCGAACGCAAGACCATCACGGTAAAATCCGCAGATCGGCGGTATGGGTGGTAATAATAGCAACAGAACTCATAAGCACGTAAATGCTCCCCGCCAAATATCTGCCCGAACTGCGGTGGTATTTAGCCACAAAACACACTGCAAGCTATCTATCCAAATATTTCAAAACCGATGGTGGTTAGAGAATAAAGGGTATGCTCGGGTACTGGTAGGCAAGGATCGGTTGTGATATTTACCCATTTTATCGCTTTATAATCTTTTTGTATTGTTATATGATCTAAAAAGTTCTTTCTAAGAAAATTATATATTATGATACATAAAAAATTTTTTGGAGTCGCCGCTTATTTTTAATATCAATTTTACTAAACTATGGTGAGGCTGTTGATATTTATGGATGAAGAGATTTTAAGGGCTGATCCCCATTCAAAAAGAAAAAAAATTGCGATAGCGATATTTGTCGGCGTTATAGGTCTTCTGGCAATTGTTGCATTTCTGATTTTCGGCTTATTGGTAAAAGACTATATCATCTTTGATGCAAATAGAATTCAGGCTGCCAATGAATTAACTATGCTTAATTCTCGTATTAAAGAGATGGAAAATCGACTTTATGAGCATCGGGCCTCCTTATCATCGCAACTGAAAACAGGAAAAGATCAGCTTCAAGAATTGGATGAACTCATTCATAAACGCAATGCTCAAATAGACTCCCAACAAAGATTGATTGCCGAGTACGATGAATTAATGAAAAAAATCGACTTGGCAAAGAAGGAATACCAAAGCACGCTGGGAGATATAAAGTTACTTCGTGAGAGTGCGGCAAAGGAAATGGGTGTTATTACAGCACTCAAAAAGGAAAACGAAATACTTGAAGCCCAAAAGTCGGCGCTTAATAAAGAATTGGCGGAACTCGATAAGGCCAAAAAAAGTAGCAATCAGTCCATTGAAGACCTTGCTCGTCAACTAAGGGACCTGAGTGGAAAAGAATCCATCGCCAGGGCCGAATTTTCAGAATTACAGGAAGCTTTGACAGAAACTTCCGCGAATCTGGCTATACAAAACAATAAGATTGAGAGCGCGCGAAGATCTCTATCCATATTGGAACAAGAAATCAGCGAAATGAAATTGAATCATGACACTCTCTCGGCTCAAATTATCCTTGCCCAGGAAACCTTCACAACCAGAACGGCTGATAAGGAAAAATTGATTGCGACAGTTTCTGGACTGACACAAAAAAAAATAGAACTCTCCTCGGAAATTGCATTGCTGGAAGAACGTAAGCTTGGAATGGAATCCCAAACAAAGGCATTGGATATCAAGATTAAACAAACCAACGAGCGCCTGCAGGCAATAAGTCAGAAAGTTGAGACGGATAAGGCCAACGATTAAAAAGGATGGTAAACCATTTGAACACGCCAATCTATTTTTATCTTACCGGAATTTCTTTTGTTACAATTTTGGTCATCGTTCTGTGTTTATCTGTTTACTATTACATCAAGGCAAAAGATATTGCACCCTTCCTTCTGCGCCTTGAAGATTTGCAGAGAAAGATTGCCGAAGCACAAACTACACTTGAGGAGACCAAAAGGGAGTTACGTGACAAGCAGAACGAAATTGCCAAGGCGGACAGACTGATCGCTGAAGGGAAAATCGCTGAGCAATGGCTGGCCAATAACAGTTCACAGATTGCGGTTTTACGGATCGAAATTGACAAGCAGAAAGCAAGATTACAAGAGGCCACTGAAAATTATCAAAAACGGCAGGAAGAGTTAAACGAACTGACCCAACGGGTATCTGACAAGCATGTTGAAATTAATGCCGCGACGGAAATAAAAAACACTTTGGACATCGAAGTTTCTAAATTAACAGCGGATTTAAATTCTATTAAGGATTTAATCGCGCAAAAAACAAAACAGGAAAACGAATTAACGGACAGTATCACAAAACTTCAAAGTGCCAAAAACCAATGGGAGGCGAAAGTCCGGGATTTGATAAATCAAGCCAAGTTGCTTGAAAAACAGTTGGAAGAAAACACATCTAATCTTGATCAAATTAAAGATGAACTCGGTAAGACAAAGAAAATATTGGCAACAACAGAAGGTCAAGCGCTGGCTGCTGAAAAAACGCTCGCGCAATTGGCTAAAACTCAGGAAATAGACAAAGACCGCTGGAAGGATTTGGATAGAAAATTTATTCAGAAATCGCAACCTTTAAACGCATCAAATTTGGTTGAAAACGACTGGCTGGAGGAGTTCATGGGCTCGTTGCGTCAACACGGGTTTATTTTTAATGAGCGGGCTATTCTATCTTTCCATACAGGCTTGAAATGTGCCAAAATTTCCCCCCTGGTTGTCTTGGCAGGGATTTCCGGTACAGGAAAAAGTCTGTTGCCTGAACTCTATGCCGCCGCTTTGGGCATGCACTTCTTGCCTGTTGCGGTACAGCCGCGGTGGGACAGTCCCCAAGACTTGTTTGGTTTTTATAATTACATGGAAGGACGGTATAAGGCGACGGAATTATCCCGCCTATTGTGGCAGTTTGACAAATACAACAATCAAAATGCGAAGCAACTCTATCAGAAGCGGATGCCCATGAACCTTGTTCTGCTGGATGAAATGAATCTGGCTCGGGTGGAATATTATTTTTCCGATCTGCTAAGCAAACTTGAGATACGCCATGGGCTGGATCCAGAGAATGATATGAGCAGAATAAAAGCGGAAATCGAGATCGAGTGCAACGCCTCAGCTCAAGATAAGCAGACTCGGCGTTTGTTTGTTGCCCTGAATACGCTCTTTATTGGCACGATGAACGAGGATGAAAGCACTCAGACCCTTTCCGACAAAGTAATTGACCGCTCCAATGTCATTCGGTTCGGTCGTCCAAAGCGACTCGCGGTTACTCCTAGCAAAGAAAGGTTCTTTGAAAAATGGACGCATATAGAAGGCATTACTTTTCAAAATTGGACAGACTGGTGCAAGCCGAACCAAGACCTAAGGATTCGAGAAGAACTAAATAAAACATTGTGGGAAATAAATGGGATTTTGGCGGGAGTCCATCGGCCATTCGGCCATCGCGTCAATCAAGCTATAATACAATATGTTGCCTGCTATCCCGGCGATTATAATAAAGCGCTTGCCGACCAAATCGAGATGAAAATTCTGCCCAAGCTTAACGGGTTAGATAGCCAAGTAAACGGTTTTGACATTGCAATGACGGCAATCGAAGGTATTATTGGTGGGTTGGATGATAGTGAATTGCATGAGGCATTCAAGGAGTCAAGGGAGAAAGCCGCTGATTCTTTTTTCAAATGGCGCGGTGTGATGCGATAGCCATGGACGAACGGAGCGTGATAGAGTTACGGGCATACCTGCGCAAGGTTGATCCCGAGCCTGATGCTGCGATTGACTCTTTTCGGGAACAGGTAGATATTATATTCAAACTGCGCATTGAGGCCGAAAAAAACTTTAAGAACAATCCCCATATTGCTAAAAGCAAACGAAAAGCACTGCCGCTTGGATGGCCTGCTATTACTCAAATACTTAATCCTAGTACAATGGCGCCGCCGGAAAAACTCATAACACAGATTTCACGGGAATGTTTTAACGAGACAGACGAAATCATTCGCAATATGCGAAAGATTCTGACACGCGAACGGGAAAAGGTTTCGTTGGGATTGGTTCAGCAGGTTGATCCCCATTGTCTGCGTTGGTTGTCCAAGCAGCCTGGTTATAATGCGATGGAAAAGGCTGGTGCAAAGCAGCGGATTCTTGCAATAGTCAGGCGTGAGAATTTTAACACCATAGAAAATCGAATTTTTAAAGATTACCTGAAACGAACCAAACAAGAGGCAAGATTCTATTTGCGCGTTAATGGTAAAAAATTTCCAAACCATGAAGCAATCAAACGGGTAGCGAGACTTGAACGTCTCTGTGAAGAAGGGTTTCGCGATCCAATAATGGAAGGAATCACTGCGATTCAGGAACTTCCGATTCCAAATTATGTTTTGCGCCAAGAACGGAGATATTCGAAAATTTGGAAGGCCTATTGCGATCTTATCCGCCAGTCCGACATCGCGGAAAAGTTATGGTTACGGCGCACAGAATTAGCGGTAACTCTGGAAAAACTTCGCTTAGAAGCCAAGGTACATGCTGATCCGCGCGCAAAATACCACAGTCCTATCTGGTTTAATTACTTGGACGGAAAGCACAATTTGCTGGAAAAGCCTTTTTATAAAAATGAGTTAATGAGTGCGGCCCACCAGAAATTCTTATCTTTCAAAAGAAACCAAAATAAAGAGCCCGTCTTTCACCAGGATAATGTCATCATTGACTTGACCGGCAAGGAACCTTCTCGCGATTTGTTGATTTACGGCTGCCATGAAAATGCCAAACCTTATCTTCAGGATTATAAAAAACCCTCCATCGAGAATATCAAGGCCGGCGAGCATTTTTTTCTGAACGACCTCTTGCACAAACATGACAAAAAAAACAGTCTTCTGCATTCGAGACTTCGTGATTACTTTGAACAGCTTTTCGCCCACATCGGCGGAAAAAATTGGCTTATACTTGTACCGGACGATTGGGATGCGCTCTGGCAAGAAACGATTATAAAATCTATACCGCTTCCACGAAATAAGGTCTTCCTTTTATGGCGAAGCGTCGCAGCGGTCATCGGGATCATCAGCCATTTAGAAGATCCCCGTGAGAACGACACTGTCGTCATTGTTGATATTCAACAAGGCGGGATTGTCAGCATGAGTAAGCTGACGCTTGCGCTATGTGAAAATGGGAATAGCCTGATTCCTCAAAGAAAGTCCTTTATCCGCCATCCCCAAAGCTATGCAAAGATAGTACTTTCTGTTAACGGTCCCATTCCAAAGCGAGATGCTTTTCTGTATGGGAAAAAGTCGGATTATATATTGTCCCCGGCTGACATAACTGTAATAAATGCCTTTGCGCACAGGGCGAAGCATGTTGTCATTGTAAACAACAGTGGAATCAAAATCCCGATTTCGAAATGGCATATCACGGCAGGGGAACTGCTTGAAAGAGGCGCAAAACAGTTTATTACCCAAAGGGACAGGGGCCAGATTGCCTATTATGATGAACTGGAGGCGCTGTCACTTGTTGTCCAAACTGAGGATGAACGGATTCTTGCTAAGCCGCTGGTCGAAGCCGATGAAAAGTCGCCGGGAGGAAAAGAGATTGTCACGAAAACCATCAAGCGGGCGGCTGTCCTCAAGCGCGAGTCAGATTACGTAGATCTTGTTTTGTGCATGGGAGAGGCAACGCCCGACACATCGCTAAAAATCAAACGCCATGAATTTAATAAAAGCCTTATTGAAGACCATGCGATTGATTTGTCCGCAAGAATGACGCCTGGACAGGGAATGGCAGTGGTAACGGTCACGTCCGACTTCTTGCGAAAACCGATTGAGCTGGATTTCCTCCATGGCATGACGGACAAAGACCCGAAGGGCCGAGCGCTAACGATGTCATCCCTCGAAAATGAGATGGAACGCAGTTTCCCTCCTGATTCACCGGATGTCATAGCCGATGATTTATTGTGGGCAGGTGTAAGGGATCAAGTGGATGCTTACATGAAGGATCTGATATCGCCGGATGGGAGTTGGTTTGCAAAAGCACAAAGAATCTACCTCGACGGAGCGCCTCTGCCCAATCGGATAAGTCCATTGGAACGACTGCGCAGGAAAAATGTATTCGGCAATGCTCCCGCACACCGTTTTCCATCGTTAGTTCAAGGAATTTTTGGTTTACTTGGGCAACAGTTTAACTTTGAAGCCCTCTTCCAAAAGTTGGCCAGCGGGTATAATGGGCCTGATCATGCAGCCGTCATCCGGCTTATTGCCTGGACTTATGCATCAAATGAACCGGCTTTTGATCACATTCGGCGGCAGACGGTGAAACATGTTTTTGAATATGCGCAGGGTGCTACCTCGATAGCACCACTTCATCAGGAGATGACGATTTGCGCGAATCTATGCGTCTCGCGAAATGAATGGCGTACATGCCTGAAAGCAATTGAGTATAGAGTAAAAGATTACAATAATAATGTTAGTCGAGATTTTTATTTGCTTTATAATTTGCTGCAGTTCCATCCGTCGATTCTCAAAGACACCGGTTATTTTCAAAATGACGGCTGTTGGAAGATCGTGAAGCATATCCCACACTGGTATCACACTCATCGCCAAGGCACTGTCGCTATCGGATATATTCTGAAAAGCATTTTGTATTTTCTCAGATGCCGTCGATTTGACGGAAAGAAATTCCTCACCAGAGAATACGACCCCGAGCACTATGCAATTATCGCTGAATGCCTTAACTATTCGGTGCATCGGTCCCATGAGAAATTGCGACGGCTGGTCATCGAATATCTGAACAATAAAGGCACCATTGACGGATTACCCGTGGACTAATTATGAAACTTGAAGAATTCCTTGGCATCTGGCAGCTCACGGCAAAGAAACGGAGTGTTTCCATTGGCTATACCGCGTTATGCCGAGAGATTGAAAAGCTTGATCCGGGGGAAATTGGCTATAAGGTGATTAGGCGTTTGGAGGACGAGGGTTTCATTTCAACCTTGCCCAACGGCCACCGTATTCTGACTGATTTAGGTCTTTCCAAAAGAATTCCTTTACCCGTCCGCCCAGTTGTAATTGAAAAAAGCAATGAACAGAACTGGGCAAGGTTCAGAAGGCTCTGTGTATATTATGCGGATTGCGTTACCCAGTCGGAAAAAACGCAAGAATATCTTTTTCAGAAGGATTTGAACACCAAATATCTACTACCCCGATTGCCGATTGACTGGTTAAGCAATGACGATTCAATGCGACTTGCTTTCAGCAATTTGGAACGTCCGGCGGTTAATCGCATTAAAAGCCGCAGTGATGACGCCGAAGATATCTATATTGGATATCCGCTAAGCGCGTTTCACGATTCGCGCAATCAAATGGTATTTTCACCGATCCTGCTCTTCCCGGCGGATGTGACTTTTGACACGACAAGCCTTGAAGTGACAATCCGGCGCGATGAAATCGACATTAACCGAACATGGCTGGAATACAATGTTCCCCGTGACGACCAAAAGGACGTTCTTACAAGTATCTGTTTCTCTGCGGGAGATAAAACCGGGCTTTTGGATGCGGAGGTCGCTGTCCGGTATCTGGCCAATCGATTTAATGCCGATTTGGTCCCGAATCATCTTGATTACAATGTGACTCACCGCCCCAGAGGCATTGTCAACTCCGCCACATTGTTTGTTGGCAATCCATTGAAATACAGCAAGACGTTGAAAAAGGAACTGCGTGAAATCAGCAATCAACCGCCACATGTATTGGATCAGACAGCACTATCATATGTGTTCCGAGATCCTCCACTGGAAAATCAATATGAAATGAACCCATATATCGTTCCACTTGATTTTCTGGAAATGCCGTCCAACTACGAACAGCACGAAGCACTTAAACAGGCCCTGAACCTGCCGGTTTCCAAAGTGACCGGACCGCCAGGAACCGGCAAATCGCAGGTTGCGGTGAACCTTATCGCGAACTTGGCTTTTTATGGCCAATCAGCACTGTTCACCAGCAAGAACCACAAGGCAATTCATGCGATTATTCAAAGGGCGGAATCTATAATGCCGAAATTGCCCTTGATGCAATTCTGCACAACGGAAGACG
Source organism: Desulfobacteraceae bacterium (assembly GCA_003597945.1). Lineage (GTDB taxonomy): Bacteria > Desulfobacterota > Desulfobacteria > Desulfobacterales > Desulfosalsimonadaceae > SURF-33. The sequence goes on from QZJS01000098.1 coordinate 37,513, forward strand.
GCTCCGCAGGCGCGGTTTGGTCAAACTTGCCTATAGATTTTGTGATTGCGCAAAGCGAGGTTATCAAGCAACAAAAGGGTTTCACGGATGATTTTCCTCTCATGCGAAAATTTGAAGACTCGTTGGAAAATTTGTGTGATTTTGAGATGTTGTTTGCCGAAATTAATGATGCTCGCTTGGCGTTGCAGAAAATTCAGGCAAAGTATGATCAAATTTTTCCGAATATTTCGGTGCCGCTGGATACTTTATCCGTGGATTATTGCCAGCAACTTGAGAAACTATCGAACCGGATCAGCCTGGATCAAGACACGCGAACTTGGATACAAAGGGTTTTTGATTTTCTGTTTCTGCGCCAATATCGAGCGCATAATGCGGAGGTGGAGTTAAGAAAAATATTGCCGGAAATTTCAGCAGCAGCAAAGAATCCGGAGACATTGCGTAAACGCGTATTACGGTTATGTGGAGATATCGCTGATTATTTGGCGATCAAGGATGAAGAGGCTTTGCTTTATGAAAAAACATTGACACTACCGGAGGATGACCTTAAACGACTGGCGGAAGAAATAGCTTTCCGGCGTAAGCATCTGGGTGATATATTTTTAGCTAAACGCGTTTTTGCGATAAAAGACGTCCCCGATAATATTCGACAACAACTCAAAGATGCCTCGCAACGAATCGCCCGCCAAAATCTTCCGTTCTTAGCACAAGTACTTCCGGTTTCCAGTATTGAAGAGGCCCAAGATTCATTCAAGCAGTTTGCAAATTTTTTCCCTGCGTGGGCGACGACATTGTTGTCGTTGTCAAAAGCATCACCATGCGTGGCCGGGCTGTTCGAAAGAGTGATTATCGATGAAGCCTCCCAGTGCGAAATCCCTCCAATCATTCCCGCCCTCTATCGCGCTAAAGGCATGACAGTTATCGGTGACCCTGCTCAATTTCCGCCAGTTATTACCATGCGGGAAGCCCGCCATGCCCACATCCGATTCTTTAAGCATAAATTAACCGATTTGTCGGACGAACGATTTGACTTCATGAAACATAATGCCTTTGATGTCGTTGCAACTCATCCTCTGATGCTTCGCGAACATTTCCGCTGTCACGCGGACATCGCTGATTATTTCAACGAAGAATATTACACAGACAAATTAAAGGTAAGAACTCATCCGGGAAGCCTCAAGTTTCCACGCAATATGGGATTTCGCAGGGCGCTGGAATGGCGAAACGTTCATGATTCAATGGAAGATGAGATCGCTGAGGTTAAAAAATTAATGCAAGACCTGCGGCAAAATCAATATGATGGAAAGATTGGTGTTATCTCTCCATTCCGTAAAGTGGCGGATAGGCTAAAGCAAGAACTTTATAATTACCAGCCCCTGCTTGATGTGGAAAAAGATGTTAATACCGTGAACGGGTTTCAAGGAGGCGAAAGAGATTTAATCGTCTTTGTCCTGGGGATCACGAGTAAATTGACAAGAGGCGAGGATTGGTATGCCGTGGCGGAGGAAAACAGGTACATCTATAATGTAGCCGTGAGCCGTGCGCGGGCCTGTTTAATTGTTATTGGTGACCGGGAAAAGGCCCGTCAATCAAAATCTTCGGCCTTGCGGAATTTGGCAAAAGATATTGAACAGCGCCCACGAAAAACTTTATCACAATCACCTGGTGAAGAGATGATGTACAAAGCTCTTTGCGAGGCGGGCTTCGATCCCAAACAGCAATATCCTTTAGTCGGACGGTATCTCGATTTAGCGCTTGTGGATGAAAAAATTGATATTGAGGTTGATGGAGAAGGTTTTCATCTCAACAAATTTGGCGAACGTAAGCATGATGATATTTACCGTGACCTGCAAGTAACTTCAGTCGGATGGCGTGTTTGCAGGTTTTGGTATCGGGAAGTCCGCGATAATCTTTCTGATTGTATTGAAAAAGTACAACAGACAGTAAAAAATCACTGAGTTGCGCCAAAAATTCAGCTTCCTGCAAAACATGATACGAATCATGGTAATTAATAAAGATTGTTGGGTTAAAAAATCAGGGAAGATTTCCGATTATTCCCCATCACCTAAGAAGCGGATACCTAAAAAACCATGCTCGGAAGGATATGGTTTCTGAGCGCAAGATTGTATGTCTCAAGCGAAAAACATCTCGATAAAAAGATATGCCCGAAACAGAATCTCAATTCATATGAAGAAAATGACTGCCATTGATTATTACCGTACCCACTGGGCGCAGTACCACGACAAAACTATCAATATTGACCCGGCCGGTTTTCTCTCCGGGTTTGTCAGGCATCTTCGGCATGGCGATCACGTTCTCGACGTCGGGTGCGGTTCCGGTCGGGATCTGCTGTGGCTCAAACAGCGGGGATTTTCCGTTACCGGATTCGACGCGTCGCCGGGATTGGCGGAACTGGCCCGCCGTCATGCCGGCTGTCTCGTGATCGAAGGTGATTTCGAAACCTTTGATTTCCAGGCTCTGAGCGTTGACGCCGTCCTGATGTCCGGTTCTTTGGTTCATCTGCCTCACGACCGCCTTGCCCCGGCGCTGTCAAATATAGTAAACGCTCTCCGGAAAACCCCGGAAGCAAGGGTTTATCTGTCTCTCAAGGAAGGCGAAGGTTTATCGCGCCATACCCATAACCGTATCTATTACCTCTGGCAGGATCAGGATATCCGGTCCATCTTTGCCGATCTCGGATTGACGGTTTTAGAGACTTCCCGTTCGGAATCCGCCAGGGGAACCGGCGAAATCTGGCTTGGCTATATACTGGCGCGGGATAAGAATCCATGACAGATGATCTCAAAAACAAGGCCATCATTTATCAGAAGCTGGTGCGGGATCGCATTCCGGAAATTATCCGGAATCAGGGCAAGGCGCCTTATATCCGCAAAATTGAAGGCCCTGCGCTTTGCAAAGCGATCAGTGAAAAAGTGATCGAAGAAGCATTTGAGCTTTATACCGAACTGCGAGGCGAAAACCGGAATGCCGTGCTCAAGGAATCGGCCGATCTGCTGGAAATCGTGCTGGCGGCGCTTGAGGTGCATGGGTTTACCCTTGATGATCTGCTGGCCCATGCGGAAATCCGGCGTCAGGAACGCGGCGGGTTTGCGGAGCGCATTTTTCTCGATCAGGTGGGCGGCGGCGAACTCTGCGAAATCGAATTTCAGAAATATCCGGCTTTCGTTTTTAATCCGTTTGCCGGCGGCAAGCTGATTCACATTATTCGAACCGAACTGGCGCACAGCACGTCTGCCTGGATCGCATCGGCCTTTTATTCGCCGGGGGCCACCAATCTACTGCTGGCGGAGATGACGAAATTTTTAAAGGCCGGCGGTTCGATGAAACTGCTGCTGTCGACAATGGGGAACATTACAAAACCAGAATATCTTGAGCATCTGATAGCGCAGGTGCCCGAACAGTGCGTCAAGGTATTTCATCCCCCGGATCTGGCCTTTGATAACATCCCTCCGCATTTTCATGTCAAAGCATGGCTGTTTGAGCATACGGACGGGCAGGGCGCCATGATTATCGGTTCATCCAACCTGACCCGGGGCGGCCTGGTCAACAATATCGAGTGGAATTATTTTTCTCCGCGTGAAATCAACATCATCTATGATCGCCGCGAATCTCCCTTTCAATCCGCCGTAACCGAATTTGAGCGCATCTGGGAAAATGAGTCCACGGCGGTTACCGGCGAATTTTTAGCGGCCTATCGCCGCCGCCGGCCGGTGCTCAGCGACTGGGCCGTGCCGGATCAAGAGACGCCGGAACTTTTTAACCTGCAGGAAGAATATGGAAAAGCGGTTTCTTTTGCGGCGCCCAATGACGCGCAGAAAGAAGCCCTGGAAAATCTGGCGGAACAGCGCCGCCAGGGTGCAGCCCGGGCCGCGGTGGTTGCGGCCACGGGACTTGGCAAAACCTATCTGGCGGCCTTTGACTATCAGCGGAGTAACTGCCGGAGTCTTTTGTTTATCGCCCATCGCGAAGATATTTTACGCAAAGCCCGGGATACGTTTCGTCATGTGACGGGCGATCCGTCTTTCGGCGCGATGCTGGGCCGGGGGAATACAGAGACCAGCGGCTCCGAGGCGGTGTTTGCCATGATTCAGACCCTCAGCCGGGCCCGTCATCTGGACGGCTTTCTCGCCAGAGATTTCGAATATATCGTCATTGATGAATTCCATCATGCCGAGGCCGCCAGTTATCAGCGCATTTTATCCCATTTTCAGCCGAAATTCCTGCTGGGCCTGACCGCCACGCCGGAACGAATGGACGGCCGGAGCGTGCTGGCTTATTGTGATTACAATGTGGCCTATGAAGTCCGGGTGCTCGAAGCCGTCAACCGGGGGTGGCTCGTGCCGTTTCAGTATTTTGCCATCTACGATGAAACCGATTATGAGCAGATCCCCTGGCGGGGCACTTTTTATGACGAAGCCGCCCTGGATCAGGCCCTAAAGAATGACACCCGCACGGCCATTGCCGCGGCCAATCTGAAAAAATACCTGCCGTCAACCGGTAAAATCAAGGCCCTGGCGTTCTGCAGTTCGGTCAGCCACGCCCGCTATACCGCGGAAAAACTGACCAGGGATCACCAGCTTCCGGCGGTTGCCCTCTGGGGTGAAACGCCGGATGATGACCGGCATAATGCCATGGATCGTCTGCAAGACGAATCCGATGCACTGAACGTGATCTGCACGGTGGATCTGTTTAACGAAGGCACGGACATCCCCGCGTTAAGTCATGTGCTGTTTTTGCGGCCGACCCAGTCCTTTACGCTGTTTCTCCAGCAGTTGGGCCGGGGCCTGCGGAAACATCCGGCCAAGGATTTTCTGGTGGTTCTCGATTTTGTCGGAAACTTCCGGAAATCCCATATCGCGCCCCTGGCCCTTTGCGGATACAGCTCTCTGGATTCGTTTGAAAATTTGAAACCGGCGATAGTGCGGGAAACGCTTGAGCAACGGCTTCCGGACGGGTGTTATGTCAGCGCGGATATCGAGGTTCAGCGGCTGTGGGATGCCGAGGTGCGGCAGATCATGGATAAACATCTGCCGCTGGCCGATCGCCTCAAGCTGGTTTATCAGGACATCAAGCAGGATCTTGGACGGGAAACCCCGCTTGAACTGTCGGATATGCTGTCCAATGCCAGTGGTGTTGATCCGTATTTGTATCTTAAAACCTTCGGAAGCTGGCTTATCGCCAAAAAGGAATGCGAAAACGGCAGGCTCTCCGACAAGGAAGCGCAATGGCTGAACACGCCGGGAGATTATCTGCTCCGCCACATTGAGACGGGCCTGAATCCGGTCAAATCATACAAAATGGTGGTTATCCTGGCCCTGCTCAAGCTGGAGGGGACGACCTGGAAAGCGGACGATATTGCGCGGGAATTTCTTGGGCATTATCTGGCGCATCCGGATCAGATCGCCGATTTTGATGCCCTGGCAAAATCACCGGAACCTGAAAAATTTCGGATCTCTGATGTCGTGGCGCACCTCAAGCGTATGCCCCTGGATAAAATGAGCAATGCGGAAACCGACTGTTTTATTCTCGACAGCGCAGCCAATACTTTTCAGCTCAAACCCGAATATGTGCCTTACTGGCAGGACCCGTTTTTCCGGGCCCTGGTCAAGGACCGGGCGGAATTTGTGCTGGCCCGGTATTTCCTGCGCAAGCGCATGCAGGATACCATCTATTTCAGCGAATCCATATTTTCAGAAGGCTTTCCCGTGAGCCGCAGGCTTGTGGAAGCATGTTGTGAAATCCCCCCGTCGCCGGGTGAAAAGCGCCCGCTAACCATGCGGATTGATAAACGGAACTTCAACGCGGATCTGGTGCGGGACGCGGTGGGAAATTATAAAATCGCCTATACTGAGGATAGCCCTATTGCCGGGTTTCTCCGAAAAACGCTGAGTCCCGCACCGGAAAAAGATGCAAAAATATTCCGGCTGCAGGCTGAAAACGATTATTTACGGCTTGCCGTGATTCAATAAAAATATGCGCCGGTTGACGGGGCCGCGAATGAATCAACATAACCAAATGTTGAGTGACTTTTTTCATGTGCAGTCAATTGAAAGCTGATTATCCCATCCCATTTCCGCGCTCTTATTGGGTTATCCCCGGTGTTTTTCTGGCCGGGGAGTTTCCCGGATCAAAAGCCGCCGGTAAGGCCCGTCAAAAACTTAAGCGTCTATATGATGCCGGCATCCGGCATGTGATCAATCTCATGGAGCCGGATGAAATCGATCACGACGGCAATCCGTTTGATTCCTATAAAAATGATTTAACAGAAATCGCCGAAAAACAAGACGACATTATTTCGTTCAGCCGGTATCCCATCAAAGACCTGCATATTCCGGATTCGGATCAGATGACGGCGATCCTGGATGCCATTGATGCGGCAATTGAGGCGCATCAGCCGGTTTATGTGCATTGCTGGGGCGGGATCGGCCGGACCGGCACGGTGGTGGGCTGTTTTCTGATCCGGCATGGGCTGGCCACCAGCCGCAACGTGCTGGATGTGATCCATGGGCTTCGGAAAAATGACCCGAAAAATTATCGCACATCTCCGGAGACATCCGTCCAGGTAAAGTTTGTCGCCTCATGGCAAAAACATGATGCGGCTCGCCATATCCGGCTGGATCGGTATCTTGGGTGCCTGGCGGGCCTTGCGGCAGGAGATGCGGTGGGGACCACCCTTGAATTCAAACTTCCGGGTTCGTTTTCCCCCATTGATGATATGATCGGCGGCGGTCCTTTTGGCTTAAAGCCCGGCCAATGGACCGATGATACGTCCATGGCCCTGTGTCTGGCGGACAGCCTGATTCAATGCAACGGATTTGACGCGGCGGATCAGATGAAGCGTTATTGCCGGTGGCGGGATCAGGGGTATCTGAGCAGCATCGGGGAGTGTTTTGATATCGGCGGCACGGTGTCTTCCGCATTGTCGCGGTTTCAGGAAACCGGCGATCCGTTTGCCGGCTCCACCCATGAGCGCTCCGCCGGCAACGGCAGCATTATGCGGCTGGCGCCGGTGCCGCTGTTTTATGGCGGCCATCCGGAAACCGCCATACAGATGAGCGCGGAAAGCTCGAAAACGACACATGGCGCCCGGACCTGCATTGATGCCTGCCGGTATTTGAGCGGGTTGATCATCGGCGCGTTAACCGGCGAGTCCAGAGAAACGCTTCTGGGGCCGCGATACGCGCCGGTAAAAAATCTCTGGGGGGCTGATCCCCTGTGTCCTGAGATCGATGAAATCGCCCGGGGGTCATTTAAAACAAAGAATCCTCCGGAAATCAAAGGAACCGGTTATGTGGTCCAATCCCTTGAGGCCGCGCTCTGGGCGTTTTACCATTCCTCATGTTTTGAAGACGGCTGCCTGATGGCGGTGAACCTGGGCGATGACGCCGACACCACCGGGGCGGTCTACGGCCAGCTTGCCGGCGCGTTTTATGGTTTTAAAAGTATTCCCCCCAAATGGCGGGATATGATTGCCCATAAAGACATGATTGCTGATTTTGCGGTGAAATTGTGGCTTTCAACAAACGCTGAAAATAGGTTTTTGAGTGAAAATAAGGCGGCGAGCGGCTCAATGCATTCGTAAACGATATTAAATCCAGCCATCCAGGTTGTTTTTAACAACAAGTAACAAAAAATTTGCACAATAACTTTTTTAATGTTATCGTACAAAAAAAAGTTATTATAGCCATGGAAAAATTACAGCATCAATTTATCGGATACCTTTCAAAGATGACCGGGCTTCCCGTTTCCTGGGGAGAGGCCGTATCCAGACCGCTGCCCCAATACCTGGTCCAGCGTTATGTCTTGAGGGAAATCCGTATCGGAGGCCGCGTCTTTTTGGGTATCCTGCTCAGGGATGCCCAAGATTTCCGCCCCGCGGGATTTGAAAAACACCTGGGGCAGATCCTGCCGAAAGACGCACCCTTTGAAGGATTCTGTCTGATTGCTTCGCACCTGCCGGGATATACCCGCCGCCGTTTGGTCGAACGCCATATTCCTTTTGTGGCGCCTGGGCAGCAGTTGCATTGGCCGGCATTGGGAGTCGCCGCCCAGGCCAGAAAAACAGGCAGAACGCCATCCCCGACGACGGCTGTCACGCCGGCGACGCAAGCGGTTCTGATATATGCGCTTAACGGCAATATCAAAAAACCTGTAACGCCTAAGGAATTAGCTAATAAACTGGGCTATACCCCCATGTCGATGACCCGGGCGCTGGATGAGATCGAAGCAAACGATCTGGGGAAATTAACACGCCAGGGCCGGGAACGGTGCCTTGATTTTTCCGAACCGCCAAAGGACTTATGGCAAAAAGCGCTGCCGTACCTGCGCACGCCCGTGCGCGAAACGATTCACATAAAAGAGGCGACATTGCCGCTTAACATGCGGATCAAGGCGGGGGAAAGCGCACTTGCGGACTTGAGCATGCTGGCGCCGCCCAGGGAGCCGATTTTTGCCCTGGGCCGTCGGGATTGGAAACACCTTACCGGCAAGGTTGAACAGATTCCGGTGGAAGACGCAGGAACCTGCCGCATCCAGTTGTGGCGTTACAACCCGGCGTTGTTTATTCAAAACAGCAGGGTTGATCATTTTTCTCTTTATCTCAGCCTCCAGGATGAAACAGACGAGCGAATTGAAATGGCCTTGGAAGAAATGATGGAAAAGATCTTATGATTACCGGTCTGGATAAATTTGCCGGCCATTTTGCCGGCTGTCAGGATCACTATATCGTTAATTGTTAATACTGGATTCCACGATGAAGAAATCAGGTGTTAACCGATATCGGCTTTTCGTCAGCAGTGTTCAAAAAGAACTGGCGGCGGAACGACGCGCCGTAAAGGAATTTATCCTGCATGACCCTCTGCTCAGTCGATTTATATCCGATGTTTTCCTTTTCGAGGACATACCGGCCGGAGACCGCAAACCGGATGATATCTATTTGGACGAGGTTAAAAGTTGTGATTTCTATCTCGCCGTTTTCGGGAATGAATATGGGTGGGAAGGTGAGTCCGGAAAATCGCCGACGGAGCTGGAATTTGACCACGCCACCAAAACCCATCGGGAGCGTCTTGTTTTTGTTAAGGGCGATGATGACAAGGGACGCGCCCCTAAAATGGCGGAATTGGTGCGCAAGGCAGGCCGACAGGTCACCCGCCGCCGATTTTCAGACATCCCCGGCCTGATCCGGGAAGTTTATGCCAGCCTTGTTGAGTGTTTGGAACAGCGCGGCGCCATTCGGTCAACGCCCTTTGACGGCAGCGTCTGTGATGAGGCAACACTCCGGGATATTGATAATAAGGCCGTTGCCGACTTTATCGAAACTTCAGAGGCCGCCGGACGCTTGAAACTTAAAGGGTCCCGATCTTCAAAAGCGGTTCTTCAGAATTTTAATCTGTTGCGTGAGGGCAATCCTACCAATGCGGCCATTCTTCTTTTCGGCAAAGATCCACGAAGGTTTTTTTTCAATATTCAGGTCCACTGCTTCCATTTTCATGGAATCGTGAAGCAAAAACCCATCGCATCCCAGCAGCCATATGAGGGACGGCTGTTTGAAGTCATCGATGAGGCGGTCGAGTTTGTTTTGGGCAAAATCGACCGCCGTGTCGGCACTCGCTCCAAAAGCGCTCAGGCGCCTGTTACTTTCGAAATTCCCCGCTCTGTTATTTTGGAAGCGATTGTTAATGCGGTGGCTCACAGGGATTACAGGAACAACGGTTTCGTACAGGTATTCGTTTTTTCAGACCGCATGGAGGTCTGGAACCCCGGCGAACTGCCGCCCGGGCTTACCCCGAAGCTGCTGCGCGAGCCCCATGGGCCGATGCCTCGAAATCCTTTGATTGCCGAACCCTTATATCGGATCAAGTATGTGGAAAAGGCCGGCACCGGCACCACCGATATGATCGCCGATTGCCGGAAGGCCGGTCTTCCAGAACCAGACTTCGAGCAGCGCGGCCCGTATTTTGTTGTGACGGTGTGGCGGGATTGGCTGACGGATGAAGTGATGAAAAGGATCGGCTTGGGTGAACGGCAAATTAAAGCTATCATGCATTTAAAGGTTAATGGGCGGATTACGAATAGAGAATATCGTGAATTAACTGAGACAATTTATCGCACTGCCTCACGGGATCTGGAAGATCTGGTTTCAAAGGGAGTTTTATGCAAAATCGGTGTTACCGGCCGGAACGTCCACTATGTTTTGTCTCGTAAACAGGACATAAACAGGACAAACAGGACATAAATGCTGTCCAAATGTAAACAGGACATAAACAGGACAAACAGGACATTCCAGGAGCAGCCTTCTAACACCTCCCCGGTGCTCTGGATAAAAGAGGAAAAAACCTAAGGGCCCTCTGTTATCGATTGAATCGGAATTAATCTTTTCGTCGGTCTATGTGGATCATCATGACCCACTTATCCCTTCTTTATGGATCATTTGTGTCTCACTGATACCTGTCTGCCCATCCGCACAATTCCATTTTAAGATAAAATTCCAATTATAATAAGTCGTTATAAAGTCACCGCAGCACTGGCACATAAGTTGCAAAATTATGGCCCAGTTGCATCTGTTGATTCACGCGAACCGAAAACGAGGGTTGGGGCAAAAGGAGTGTTCATGGATCAGGAACGTAAGATTCGCGTACTGGTGGCAAAACCCGGGTTGGACGGTCATGAGCGGGGGGCCCATGTGGTGGCTTACGGGTTGCGGGATGCCGGGTTTGAGGTGATTTATACCGGGCTGCGGCAGACTCCGGAGCAGATCGTGAGCACCGCCATTCAGGAGGATGTGGATGTGGTGGGTCTTTCCATTCTTTCCGGGGCGCATCTTCTGTTGACCCGGAAAGTCTTAGACGGGCTTCGGGCCGGCAACGCGGAAGACATCATGGTCATTGTGGGCGGCATCATCCCGGAAGACGATATTGCCCGATTAAAGGAAATGGGCGTGGCCGGGGTCTTTACCGCTGGAACGCCGGTGTCGGCCATCACCGCGTTTATCGCGTCTTCGGCCGGCCGGGATGCGTAGATGGTTCCCCCATGCCGTTTGTGATGGGATCGGCGCGGCAACTCTGCTTTTAAAAATACGCAACATGACCACCTGAAAGGGATTTTCATGGCTGACCACAAGGACGACCTGAAAGAAATTGAGCAGCGGCAGGATGAGTGGGAAGAAAAGGTGCTCCGAAAGCGGGTCAAGCGGTTCAACCTTCCCCAGAGCCCCACCCGGTTTTATTCGCCGCTGGCTGTGAGGGATTTTGATTTTATCGAAAACGTCGGGTTTCCCGGGCAATATCCCTATACCGCGGGAAACAGCCCTTTTGATTTCTGGCGGGCCTATGCCGGCGATGCCGCTAAAACCGATTACCGGCCGGACTGGGGCGGCGCGGGCGGAGTGGGCAAATACGGCGGGTTCGGCACGGCCGAAGATTACCGGGACTATCTGATCCGGATGCATGCCATGGGCCGGACGGGCGGTCCCAACATGGCCTTTGATCTGGTGACCCAGTGCGGGTACGACTCGGACAGCCCGTTTGCCGAAGGGGAAGTCGGCCGGGTGGGGGTGGCCATCGACACCTTCCGGGATTTTGAAACCATCTACGAACCCTATACCGGCGCCCTGGACATCGACAAGGTGCCGTCCAATTTCACCATCAACGCGCCCGCGGCCGTGCTGATCGCCATGTACGCGGTGCTGGCGGAAAAGCGGGGCATTTCGCCCGCCGTGCTTCGGGGGACCCCCCAGAACGATATTTTAAAGGAGTTCATCGCCCGGGGCACCTATATCTTCCCGCCCGGGCCGTCCATGCGGCTGTTCCGCGATACCTGCGTGTTCTGCACCCGGCACATGCCCAGTCTCAACATCAACAGCATGGGCGGCTATCATATCCGCGAAGCCGGTGCCACCCGGGTCCAGGACCTGGCCTTTTCCATGGCAAACGCCGCCGCCTACATCCAGGCGGGCATTGACGGCGGCCTGGCCGTGGATGAATTCGCGCCTAAATTTACCTTCAACGCATTCGGCGGGAGCATGGAGCTGTATCATGAAATCGCGTTCCAGCGGGCGGCCCGGCGCATCTACGCCCGGATGCTCAAAGAGCGGTTTCACGCCACCCATCCCAAGAGCATGCAGATCCGCCAGCCCATTACCGCGCATATCGGGTGTTCGTCCACGACCCTTCAGCGGCCCTTGAACAATCTGCCCCGGGCCGTGGTGGGCGGCATTGCCGCGGGCATGTCCGGCGGGATTCCGGGCGCGTTTCCGCCCTTTGACGAGCCCCTGGGCCTGGGTCACAGTCAGGAGGCGGTCCAGTTGCAGCTCGATGCCACGCGCATCCTGATCTATGAGGCTAAAATCGCCGATGTGAATGATCCGTGGGCCGGCTCGTATTTCATGGAGTCGTTGACCGATGAGTTGGAAGCCCAGGTCACAGCGGAAATGGAAAAGATCGATTCCATGGGCGGGGCCATTGCCGCGGTGGAAAACGGATACATGCAGAAAGCCATCGCCAAAAGCGCCTATCAGCGCCAAAAACAGATTGAAAATCAGGAGCAGTTCATCGTCGGCGTCAACTGCTTTACGGGCAAAAATGAAATCAACATCTCGGTAAACCGCGAAGTGGAAGCCACCTATGATCCGGATCGCATGAAAAGCGCCGAGGGCCGGCAGATCGAAAAGCTGGCGCGCCTGAAACGGGAGCGGGACAATACCGCCGTCAAGTCTCTGCTGAAAACGTTAAAGGATCACGCCAAAGACGAATCCGTCAACCTGATGCCCGATATCTGCGAATGCGTGAAAAACGATGTTTCCCTGCAGGAGATTTGCGATGTGTTGCGGGAGGTTTTCGGCGAATTCCAACAGTCCAAACTGTGATGGCAGCGCAAAACGCTCAATTTCCGCGTTGCGCTCATCTCTCGTCGCTCAACGTGCGAAAAGCACGCCTCGCTCCTCGAGAATCGCGGCGCCTTGAACTTGAACGTTTTGCGCTGCCATCTGGAATATAGCGTACAAGGCTGGGAAAAAGGAAAACTCCGTGAAAAGTCGTTCGAAGCGAGAAGACCGACTTTTTAAGGACACACAACCGAGTAACGGAAAACAGGAGTTTGCGTGGACAATGCATGGGAAAAGCTGGTCCAGGGCGTAAAGGCCGGGGATGTCCGCTGTCTGGCGCGGCTGATCAGCCGGGTGGAAAATCGGGAGCCGGGCTGGGAGACGGCCATGTCGCGGATTTATTTCATGGCCGGATCGGCGCGGGTTTTCGGCATCACCGGGTCGCCGGGCGCGGGGAAAAGCACACTGACGTCTGAAATCACCCGGCTGCTCGTGGATCGGGGTTATTCCGTGGGCATTATCGCGGTGGACCCGTCCAGCCCGTTCAGCGGCGGCGCGCTGCTGGGGGACCGGCTTCGCATGAAAGCGCTTTTCACCCTGGAATCCGTTTATATCCGCTCCATGGCCACCCGGGGCATGCTGGGCGGTCTGTGCCAGGCGGCCCGGGATGTGGTGCGCATCATGGACGCCTTTGGAAAGGATATTGTGCTCATCGAGACCGTGGGCGTGGGTCAGGATGAAATCGAAATCGTCCGGGCCGCGGACCGGGTCATGGTGGTGATGATTCCGGGGCAGGGCGACGGGATTCAGGCCATCAAGGCCGGGGTCATGGAAATCGCCGATATCTACGTGGTCAACAAGGCCGATAAACCGGGGGCCGATGAGGTCGCGGCCGATATCGGGGCCATGCTGTCCCTGTCGGAATGGCAGCACGATGAACTGCCGCCGGTCTTGCAGGTCTCGGCCCTTTCCAGGCAGGGCATCGAGGCCCTGGTGGATGTTCTTCTGGCGGTTCCGGCCGACGGCAGCCGGCAGCGGCTTAACAAAGAGACCCGGATCAAAGAGGAAATGCTGTCCCTGGTGGAACGGGAAGTGTTCCGGCGGACGCGAAAGGAACTGGAACAGGATGGTTGGCTCAGCCAGGCCGTTGACCGGGTGTTGGATAACGCCGGCGATCCCTACACCATTGTGAAACAGATGATGGAAACGCACTTCAACCAAGGGACCCGCAAGACAATCGTGGAGTGACAATATGACGGAAAACACCATGACACTGGCGCAACGACTGGCTGAATTTAGCGTAGACACGGGCAGCGACAAGATCCCGGCCGAGATTTTCGAACACGCCAAAACCGCGTTTATGGACTGGCTGGGCGTGACCTTCGGCGGGGTGGGCGATCCCATGGTGGACAAGCTCATTGCCTATGCCGATGACATGGGGGGGCATCCCCGGGCGAGCATCATCGGGTACGGCGCAAAAAAATCCGTGGATCAGGCGGCATTGATCAACGGCACGGCTTCCCATGTGCTTGATTACGACGACACCCTGGTTTCGTTTTTCGGGCATCCGTCGGTCACGCTGTTTCCGTCCCTGCTGGCCCTTTCCGAATGGAAGGGAAAAAGCGGCCGGGAATTTCTCACGGCCTATCTGGTTGGCCTGCAGGTGGGGGCCGTCATCGGGGTCAGCGCCGGGCTGGATCATTACATGGCGGGCTGGCATGCCACGTCCACCATCGGGCATCTGGCCTCGGCGGCCGGGTGCGCCAAACTGCTGGGGCTGAGCAAGACCCAGACCGTTTACGCGTTGGGCATCGCCGCCACCCAGGCATCGGGGTTGAAGCGGGTGTTCGGGACCATGTGCAAGCCGTTTCACGCGGGCAGGGCATCCCAGGCCGGCATGATGGCGGCCCTGCTGGCCCAAAAGGACTTTACCGGCCCGGCCGATGTGCTGGAAGGCCCCCACGGCTTTTTCGCGCTGTTTAAGGGCGGCGTGAATCAAGACGTGCTGGGGATGCTGGGCCTGGGCTGGGATGTGGTCAATATTTCCCAGAAATACCACGCGTCCTGCCATGCCACCCATTCGCCCCTGGAGGCGGCCCTGCAGGTGGTGGAAGATGAAAACATCGCATTAGACGATATCGCGAAAATTACGGTGCGGTCATCGAAAATGGCGCTGGATGCGGCCGGCAGGGCCGTGCCCGCCACCGGTCTGGAAGGCAAGTTTTCCATTCCCTTCTGCGTGGCCAATGCCCTGGTCTCGGGCGAGACCGGCACCCGGGCGTTTACGGATGAAAACGTCAATCATCCTGCCATCAGGGCCCTGATGGAAAAAATCACCGTTGACCTGGATGCCGGCAAACTCGCCCTGGAAGCCCATGTGGAGATTGAAACCACGGACGGAAAAACCCGCACCGGCTTTTCCGACATCCTGCAGCAGATCCCGCCCTTAGCGATCAAAAAGGACCGGGTGGGCAGGAAATTTGTGGATCTGTGCGCCGGCGTTTTAACGTCCGAAAAGGCGGAAACCATCCGTCAGACCATTGACGGGCTGGAACATCTGGAGCGCATGGGCGAGCTGACCCGGGCCCTGTAAACTGGAGGCGCAGTTGATGCGGCCAGGCCGTGAGAACCGCAAGTGGAAAACCGCGCAACCATTTTCGTGTGTCTGGGGATAGATTTTAAGGGACAAGGCACGAGACACCGGCAGAGGAACCGATCATGCAACAGCAGGCGCTGGTCACCGACATTCAGAAATTTGCCGTAAACGACGGCCCGGGGTTCAGGACCAGCGTTTTCCTCAAGGGCTGTCCGCTAAAATGCGCCTGGTGTCACAATCCGGAAACCATTTCACGGGCGCCTGAGATTTACTGGAAGCGGCGGCTCTGCGTCCAGTGCGGCGCGTGCATGGAGGCCTGCCCGCAGGAGGCCATCAACGCGCCGGTGCCGCCGGAAGAATCCCGGGAACCGGGATCCGCGTATCAAAAAATTATCCGGGACCGCTGCGACGGGTGCATGAAATGCGTGGATGCCTGCCTTTACGGCGCGCTCTGCGTGGCGGGACGGCCCATGTCAATTGACGATATTCTCGATGAGGTGGAACAGGACCGGCCGTTTTACGACAATTCCGGGGGCGGCATGACGGTCAGCGGCGGGGAGCCGACGGCTCACCCGGATTTTACCGGCAGGCTTTTTTTGGCGGCCCGGCAGCGGGGCATTCACACCTGTCTGGATACCAACGGCTTCTGCGGCTGGCCCATATTGGAAACCATCATCGAAAACGTCGATATTGTCCTGTTTGATTTAAAACATATCGATCCGGCGGCCCACCGGCTGCTCACGGGCGTTGATAATGCCCTGATTCTGAAAAATCTTTCCCGGCTGTCGCGGAATGGAACGGAAATCTGGATTCGGATACCGATTGTTCCCGGTTTCAACGATGACATGGAAATACACCTCCGGATGGCCCAATTCCTGGCCGGCCTGCCCGGAAAAATCAGCCGCATCGATCTGCTGCCGTTTCACAACTGGTGCCAGGACAAATACGACTGGCTTGGCATCTGCTGGCCTATGCAGTCAATCGAGGCCCTTGAGCCGTCTTTGCTGGAACCCGCCGCCGAACTTTACCGGGAAACCGGATTTGCGGCAACGGTGGGCGGCTCAGGATTTGAACATACCGGTACCTGAGATTCGATCCTGGCGCCATCGCCGCCTGGATGACGTGCTTTGTTTCGCGTGCCGCGCGGTACGCTGGTAATAAAATGTAAAAAGCCAGATTTATTTACTTTTTACATTATTATGGTCACTGAAAATCAATAAAAGGAGGCCGATATGGCGACATGCAAAGAATGTAAAAGTTATTTTCCGCTGGAAGAAAATCCGGACAAGGGCGATTGCGTCAGGCGCGTAGTGGATCCCCGTCAGGAATACTACCAGTCAAAACCGGTAAACGCATCTGACGACGCGGTCAAGTGCGCATCGTTTGCTAAAAAATAGGAGTCGAACCCATATAGGAGGATAAAACCATGGCACAAGCCGCGTTAAAAGATACCAGCGTTGAAGAATTTGAAACCAGGCAGCAGTGGTGGTGGGCCGCGGAGAAAAAACGCTCCGGCCGGCTCGACTACCTGCGCAAGGCCATCTGGAAAAAAGGCGCCATCGGCGGTCTGTACGCGCCGGGCGTGAAAGTCGATCTGGAACGGGCCCAGCTGCAAACCCGGAAGGCAAGAGAACTGGAGTTTTCCAATGATGCCTATGTCATCAAGTTTGCCAGAATGATCGCTCACATCCTGGATAACAAGACCATTTTCATCACCGATCATGCCCAGCTTGCAGGCTATACCGCCAGCCTGCCCCATACCATCGGATGGGACCCGAGCTGCGCGTCGATTTTAAACGTGGAAGTCTACAACGACCCCACCGCCATTCCCGAGCCCGCTGACGAAAGCCAGAAAATCATCCAGGAGGTCAATGCCTACTGGGGCGGTAAAACCGACCTGGATCGGATGATGCCGGTGTTTGACATGGAAGACCTGATGAAAATGCTCTCCGGCTCCATCGGCTGGGGCGTCCCCCTGGCCCGGGGCGGCTATTCCAGCAAGGATTATGAATACATCATGACGGGCAAACGGGCGTTTCAGGACATCATTGACGAACTGGACCGGAAAATCGACGAAGGCGACGAGATGACCCACGCGCCAGGCGCCACACCCGAAACTACGGACATGTATGACAAGCTCAATAACTGGGAAGCGATGAAAATCACCCTGGAGGCCGGCATCCGCATTGCCCGGCGCTATGCCCGGCTGGCCCGGATTATTGCCGAAAATTTCGAGGAAGATCCGGTGCGCCGCGAAGAGCTGTTAAAGATCGCCGAAACCTGCGAGCGCGTGCCGGCCCATCCGCCCCGCAATCTCCAGGAATCCTTTCAGTATGATATTTTCATTCAGATGATGAGCCGGACCGAGGCCATTGAAGGTGCCTGGCCGTCCCGGCCGGATTTTTATCACGGTCCTTACTACGACAAGGACGTCAATATTGATCACACGCTTACCAAAGAAGAGGCCCTGGACCTGGTGGGCGAATTTCTGATCCGGGCCGCCGAAGTCTGCCAGTTCAAGCCCAAATGGACCCGGGAAGGGCTCCAGGGGATCGACGGCACCTGGGTCTGGACGATCGGCGGCGTGGATGCCCACGGCAACGATGCCTGCAATGACCTGACCATCGCCCTGATGCAGGCGGCCCGCCTGGTCCGGGTGGCCAATCCCACGTTGTCGTTCCGCTGGCACCCCAAGGTCAAAGACGAAGTCCTGCGCGAGATTTTCGAATGCAACCGCCAGGGGCTGGGGTATCCCAATATGCGCAATGATCCGGTGCTCATCGCCAACACCATGCACTGGTACGGGCATCCCATTGAAGAGGCCCGGCTCTGGGCCAACCAGGCCTGCCTGTCGCCGTGCCCCACCACCAAGCACGGGTATCAGCCCATGCGCATGGCCAATGCCACGGCCAACTGCGCCAAAATCATCGAATACGTGCTGACCGGCGGATACGACAAGGTGGTCAACATGCAGGTGGGCGCGGAAACCGGCGATGTGACCCGGTTCAAGAATTTCGAAGAGTTCTTTGACGCCTGGACCATGCAGATGAAAACCATTTTTTCCATCCTCGTTCGGGCCGTGAACCGGGCCCGGACACTGGCGCCCAGACTCACCCCAAGGCCATTTCTTTCCGGAATATCGGAACGATCCATCGAAAGCGGCATGGACACCTTTGAGCCGTCTCTGGAGCGCGGCAACGCGTGGATCACCGCGTTTACCTGGGTGGAAAATATCGACAGCCTGGCGGCCGTCAAGAAGCTGGTGTTTGAAGAGAAGAAATACACCATGGCCCAGCTCAAGGAAGCCCTGGACGCCAACTGGGAGGGCTTTGAGCAGATGCGGCTGGACTTTGTGCGAAACGCGCCCAAGTGGGGCAACGACGACGATTATGTTGACGACATCATGATCCGCTGCCTGCGCGAAGCGGCCAAATTCTCCAGGGAGCTCAAATGCCCGTCGGGCAACAGTTGGCCCATTCTGCCGGAAAACGTCAGCGGAAACATTCATTATGCCAATATCGTGGGCGCCCTGCCCAACGGCCGGCGGTTGGGCGACGCCCTGTATGACGGCGGCATCTCACCGGGTCCGGGTCTGGATAAAAAAGGACCCACGGCGGTGCTTAAATCGTGCAGCAAAATCGACCACATCACCGACGGCCGGGCTTTCCTGCTGAACCAGCGGCTGTCCCCGACCCAGCTTGCCGGCGAAAAGGGTTATCAGCTCTGGAAGGCCTACATCCGCACCTGGGCGGATCTGGGCATCGATCATATCCAGTTCAACATGATCGATGACGCCACGCTGCGGGCGGCCCAGAAGGAGCCGGAACAGTACCAGGAAGTCATTGTCCGGGTGGCGGGCTACAGCGCGCATTTCGTCGATATCAGCCGAAAGACCCAGGATAATATTATTCAGCGGACCATTCATGGACTGGGGTAATCGTAATAAGTAATATTATATAGACACATTCAAACAGGGAGAATGCCCATGTCGCGAAGAGAGGAAAAACGAAAGGCCTATGCCAGCATGCTGGCTCCGAATCTCGGGGAACCGGAATCCGCTCCCGGGAAAAAGCCTGAAAAAGTTTGCGGCACGTGTCTGCATTATCTGGAAACCTCCTGGTCCAGCGACGGTCGGGGGTCCTGCAAGACGCTCAAACTGGGTTCGGATATCCACGCCAATCCGCCGGTATATGTGACGGACGGAAAGGAAGGGTATCTGACCCGGACCCTTTCGGATGCCTCCGGGTGCGCGCAATATGAAAAGATGAAGCTCATCGACAAGGACGGATATGAATGCTCCGATCCGGCGTATCGGCGGACTATACGGCAATTGCAGGAATAATTCCAATTCGCATTCAAGCGGCATCGGCGTTGCCTGCGTCGTCGGCTCCTCGACTTACCGGAAGTAAGCCTGCGTCGCCTTCTCCTTGCCGCCTTGATGTCATCTTGAATGCGAAATGGAATAAATAGCATTAACCTATGAGAAGGAGGAAAAAGTTTATGAAATGTATTGCATGCGGCCATGACGGGCCGTTGTCGGATTTCAGATATCTTTACAACGCGCGCATCGACGCGTCCATCAGCATCCGTCAGTGCATCAACTGCCAGGAATGGGTGGCGGTGGATGAACTTAAAGGCGAAACCCTTGAAAAGATCACGGGCGGGGCCGCCCCGTGGGGAAAAAGCGCCGGCATCGAGGGCCTTGCCACTGACGCGGCGGCGTGACGGCCGATGAATCCGAATCGTCCGAAATTAATGGTTCCGGAGGCGGATCCGCATTTTTTTCTTCCGGAAGATATCATCGAAAGCATGGATCGGGTGAGGCTTTTGTCGGAGCGGCACCCGGTCAACGTGCTGGTGGCCGGCAAGCAGGGGTGCGGCAAATCGACCCTGGTGCGGCAGTTCGCGGCCCGGAACAACCGGCCCCTGGCCACGTTTCAGATCGGGATGCTCTCTGAACCGGGCCAGTTGTTCGGCGAACACGGGCTCAAAGACGGTCGGACCTATTACCGCAAATTTCTGTTTCCTGATGCCGTTCAGACGAAAGGATGCATCATTCATCTGGAGGAGATCAACCGGCCGGAGCACCCCAAGGCCCTTAATATGCTGTTTTCCGTGCTTTCAGAAGACCGGAGCATCTACACCGACGAGCTGGGCCATATCAAGGTGGCAGAAAACGTAGTGTTTTTCGCCACCCTGAATGAAGGGGATGAATTTGTCGGCACGGAAATGCTGGATGCGGCTCTCCGGGACCGGTTTTACGTGGCCATGCTCGACTATCTGCCCCGTGAGGTGGAAACCCGGGTGCTCTGCCTGAAAACCGGCATCGAGGAGGCCGACGCCCTGACCATTGTCAATGTGGCCGGCCAGTTGCGCAACAACAACCGGGAACCCATCGTGGTCTCCACCCGGCATACCCTGATGATCGCGGAAATGGTTTCCATCGGCGCGAGCATCGAAAAAGCCTTTGCCATGAGCCTGCAGATCAGTCCGGATATGCTGGAATCGATTCTGCTCTCTTTTCACGTGGCGATGAAACAGACCGGAAGCGGGCGTCATGGTCAAAACTATCAGCTCTATTAGCTTCAAGCCGCAGTGCGGCATGGACCCGGGTGATACGGTATTTTCAGGCGGCGATATTCGGCCGGATTGTCCGGACCGCTGCCGGGAGTCTACGGCAATCGACGGCATATCCGCTTACTGGCGGAAAAACACGTCTTCCAGGGAATCCATTGAACTGGCCAACCTGTTGAGGGCGCTGCGCAAGGTTGCCGGCCATCTGGGGGCCAATACCGGCCGGATCGAATATGACGGAATGTCCTCGGCGGCCGACGGGGCCATTCGGGTCAGCCCCGAGTGGGTGATGGGGCAATATCCGGTCCCGTCCGAAAAAGTTGATCCGGTCATCGGGCATGTGGTCCATGAAGCCCTGCATCGCATGGAATGGTCCACCCATGTCTGGAAACTCCTTGAGCCGGACATGGAGTCCATGCCGCCGCTTCAAAAGGTGATGTTTCAGAAAATGGTGGTCACCGGCGAAGACATCTATGTGGACCGGAAATCGGATTTGTCCGTGTTCGGCCTGTATACCGCGGTTCTCAGAGGCCATGATCTGGCGGACCAGGACGCCAGGGTGCCGTCAAACGGCATTTCCGTGGATGAGCTGATGCTGACCTGGCGGGCCGGGCTGTTTGATGATCCGGCCGTCCGGGAGCCAAAGCCCGAATACAGCGAATTGCTTGACGCGTTGAATCATCTGGCGCGGCGGTTGTATAACGAGGCCGGGGCCGATTGGCGGGTGACGAAAAAATGTCAAAACCGGGCATCCTTTTATCGCGATGCCTGGAAGCAGGTGGAAGGGCCGATCAAACAATTGCCTGTTTACCATAAACAGCTTTACTGGTTTTCCCGCACCAGCCCGGCCCGAATAAGTCCGGCCGGGCGAACCGGAGGCGCAAAACCCGGGAAACCCGCATTGCCCCGGCCCCTGGTTCGTGAAATTCAAACCTGTCTGGCCGCTGATGCCGTTGATATTACGCCGCTCATCCGATCCGTGGCCGGATATGACAATGAAACCGTTGAGCCCATGTCCCGATGGGATTTCAACATGCCGTCCCGGCCGGTGATCGATCGGCGGATGATCGGCAGGCTCAAGGCCGTGTTTCAGAATTACGCGGCCCGCCGCACCATTGTGAGCCGAGGCCTGCTCACCGGCCGGCTCGATCCGGGGCGTCTCTACCGGGCCCCGGTGAACGGCCGGTGTTTCAGGGAGGATCTGCGGATTCCCAATCCGGACTGGTGCATCGGCCTGTTGATGGATGCCTCCGGCTCCATGCGGGGAATCAAATGGAAAATGGTGGAAAGCATCATCGCCAACCTGCACAAGGCCCTTTCCGGCGATAAAAACCGTCTGAATGCCTGGGCTTATTTTGAATCCGGCGGGATCGCCATGCTTTCACGCCTGATCAAGGAAAACACGCTCATGTCGGTGCCGCCGTCGGGCCAGACCGCCTCGGGCCAGGCCATTATCGCCGCGGCCATGATGATGCCCAAAAACCGCCGCCAAAAGATCCTCATCCATGTGACCGACGGCGAATCCAATTTCGGGTGCGATGTTTCTTACGGGATCGAGTTGTGCCGGAAGGAAAAGATCGATCTGATCACTCTGGGGTGCGGCTACAGAGACCGGCAGGCCATGCAGGAGCAGTACGGCCGGGCCATCCAGTTCATCGACCATTTTGAGCAGCTTCCCCGGGCCATGGAACATCTTGTTAAGTCGATTTTTTTGTTTGGGGCAAAAGCGATGAAGAGCCGGTTTTCAAATACTATATCAGAAAAATTAATTCTGAGAACACTCTTGTCCAAAAACCATTTTACAGTAGTAAAGCGATAAATTGAGGCCTTGAAAAAAAATCCTCCTTGGGGATATTGTTGTTTCACCACAAAACGAC
>QZJS01000006.1 GCA_003597945.1 Desulfobacteraceae bacterium
CTCGATCTCCACCGGGTAAATGTTTTCCCCGCCGCTGATGATGATATCCTTTTTCCGGTCCACCAGCCAGATGAAACCGTCTTCATCCACCCGGGCGATATCGCCCGTGTGGAGCCATCCGCCGGCAAGGGCCTCGGCGGTTGACTCGGGATTTCGGTAGTATTCCACCATCACGCCGGGCCCCCGGACCAGCAGTTCCCCGGGCCGGCCCGGCGACAGATTCCGGCCGTTCTCATCCACGACGCGGCATTCCCAGTCAAACCCCGGAATGCCGATGGCGCCGACCTTGTGATAGTTTTCCATGCCCAGATGCACGCAGCCCGGGCCCGTGGATTCGGTCAGCCCGTAATTGGTGTCGTAGGCATGGTGCGGGAAGACGGCCTTCCATTTTTCCACCAGGCTGGGTGGGACCGGCTGTGCCCCGATATGCATGAGCCGCCATTGATCCAGGTGGTAGTCGGCCGGGTTGATCTCCCCGTTTTCAATGGCCACCAGGATATCATGGGCCCAAGGCACCAGGAGCCAGACAATGGTGACGCCTTCCCCGGATACGGCCTCCAGGATAGCTTTGGGGCTGACGCCCTTTAAAATCACGGCCCGGGCGCCTACCACCAGGTTGCCGAACCAGTGCATCTTGGCGCCCGTGTGATACAGGGGGGGAATACAGAGGAAATTATCCCCATGGACCTGATTGTGGTGCCGGTTTTCCAGGTAGGCGGCAAATTCCAGGTGCCGATGCCGCAAGAACACGCCCTTGGGCCGGCCGGTGGTGCCGGAGGTGAAATAGATCCCGGCGCCGTCGGTTAAATCAATATCGATCGGCGGCTCGGTTTCAAGGCGGCCGGCCAGCAGATCCGGGTACCAGAGGGCCCAATCCGGTTTCCGGCTTTTTTCCCCCACAAAGATATAGGTCTGGATGGTACGGTCAAAATCGGATTTGCCCGCTTCAATCCGGTCGATAAATTCCTCGCCGAAGATGATGACCCGGGCCTCGGCAAGGTCGTTGCAATGCATGATGTCATAGGTCTGAAACCGGAAATTCAAGGGAACGGCCACCGCGCCGGAGCGCAGAATGCCGAAATAGACCGGAAGCCAGTCCAGGCAGTTCATCATGAGCTGAATCACCCGGTCGCCTTTTTCAATGTTTATGGATCGCAGGTAATGGGCCAGTTGATTGGCCTGACGGTAAAACCGGTCCCATGTGATTTCCGATCGTCCGCCGGCGGCCGGTTCCCGCTCCACCAAGGCGACTTCATCTCCATACATCCTGGCGTTTCTGGCCAGCATTTCCGTGATCTGCATTCGTTATTTCCCTTTATTTCCCTTTAAAAATACTTTCTTGCCAAACAGTTACCAAAAACCGCATTCAATCAACCCGACTCCGGAGGGATCGCGAACCATCAATCCGGGAGCGGGTTTGCGCTTGTTGCCGAAAAAGACGGGGCGGTTGATCCGCGTCAAGAATTTCTCACTGTTTGAGGGTAAAACCCGAGTTTGAGAAATTCAGCGGATCAACAGACCCGGCCGGCAACAAGCGCATTTAGCGAGTGGACTGATGGTTCGCGATCCCGTAAAACAGGATCATATTGATATGAAACGAAAAAGACCTAACAGAACCGCCGAAAAAGTCAACCGGAATTCCATGGGCGCTTTATAGGTTTATGGGCTGGTGCGGCAAGGCGCGCTATGTCTGCCGAAAGGGACAAAACGCCGTGCCCAGAAACAGAGATCCCGGCCCGCCTTCTTCGGCGACGCCGGGATCTTTGATATATATACCGTCCATACGGCATGAATCTGCCGGATAAACGGAAGGGGGCGCGGTTTGTCTTACCGCGGGTTATTTGTCTTGCTTGACCTCCTCGTAATCGGCATCCACCACGTCCTCGTCCTGGCCGGCGGCATTGGCGCCGGCGTCGGACGCGCCGGCGTCGGCCCCGGCATCCTGGGCTCCGCCCGCCTGGGAAGCCTGCTGATACATGGCTTCAGCCAGCTTGTGGGAGGCGTTCATCAACTCTTCGCTGATCCGCTTGATCTCATCAGGGTCCGTGCCCTCAACGGCTTTCTTGAGACGCCCGGAAATCTCTTCGATATTGGTCTTGGTTTCCGCGTCCACCTTATCCCCGAGATCCCGCATGGATTTTTCGGTGGAATACATCAGTGAATCCGCGTGGTTACGGGCTTCCACCAGAAGTTTTAATTTCTTATCATCTTCGGCATGCAACTCCGCATCCTTGACGAGCCTGTCAATCTCCTCCTTGGACAGGCCGGAAGAGGCCGTAATCCGGATGGACTGCTCCTTGCCGGTGGCCGTGTCTTTTGCCGACACATTGACGATGCCGTTGGCATCAATATCAAAGGTCACTTCGATCTGGGGCACGCCCCGGGGCGCGGGCGGAATATCGGCCAGTTCAAACTTGCCCAGGGTCTTATTGCCCGCCGCCACTTCCCTTTCACCCTGAAGCACGTGAATGGTCACCGCCGGCTGGTTATCCTGGGCCGTGGAGAAGACCTGGCTTTTTCGGGTAGGAATGGTCGTGTTCTTTTCAATCAGCTTGGTCATCACGCCGCCCAGGGTTTCAATGCCCAAAGACAGTGGCGTGACATCCAGCAGGAGCACGTCCTTGACATCGCCCTTCAACACGGCCCCTTGAATAGCGGCGCCCACGGCAACAACTTCATCCGGGTTGACGCCCTTGTTGGGCTCCTTGCCGAAAAACTTCTTTACGCGTTCCACCACCGCGGGCATCCGTGTCATGCCGCCCACCAGGATCACTTCGTCGATATCATCGGCGGAATATCCCGCATCCTTAAGCGCCATGCGGCACGGGCCTTCCAGATTATCCAGCAGATCAGCGACCAAAGATTCCAGTTTGGCACGGGTAATCTTGATGTTAAGATGCTTGGGCCCGCTGGCATCGGCCGTGATAAAGGGAAGGTTCACATCCGTCTGAAGCGATGAAGACAGCTCCATCTTGGCTTTTTCGGCCGCTTCCTTGAGTCGCTGCAAGGCCATTTTATCTTTGCGGATATCGATCCCCTGGTCCTTCTTGAACTCATCGGCCAGAAAATCAATCACCCGGAGATCAAAATCATCCCCGCCCAGATGGGTATCGCCGTTGGTGGCCTTGACTTCAAAGACCCCATCGCCGATTTCCAGAACCGACACGTCGAATGTGCCGCCGCCGAGATCAAATACCACGATCTTTTCTTCCTTTTTCTTATCAAGGCCATAGGCAAGCGATGCCGCCGTAGGTTCGTTGATGATGCGCAACACGTTTAATCCGGCGATTTTTCCGGCATCCTTGGTGGCCTGGCGCTGACTGTCGTCAAAATAGGCCGGAACGGTAATCACCGCGTCCGTCACTTTTTCCCCGAGGTATTCCTCCACGGAATGCTTGATATCGGCCAGGATAAAGGACGAAATTTCCGCCGGGCTGTAGAGTTTACCCCGCAGGTTGATCCGTAAATCGCCGTTGGCCGCCCGCTCGATCTTGTACGGCAGATTTTTAATATCGTTTTGGACTTCCTTTGAATCAAACTTTCGACCGATCAGCCGTTTGACGCCGAAGACCGTATTTTCCGGATTGGTAATGGCCTGCCGCTTGGCGATCTGCCCCACCAGCCGCTCACCGCCTTCGGTGATGGCGACAATGGACGGCGTTGTCCGGCCGCCTTCCGGATTGGTGATCACCTTTGATTCGTTTCCTTCTCTGATGGCGACACATGAATTGGTTGTGCCGAGATCAATTCCAAGAACCTTGCCCATTTTCATCCTCCTTAGTCATGTATATATAATGGTATGAACCATCCTTTACGTCAAAACCGCCTGCCCGCCGGGCCCGATAGGTTATCCGGCGGCTACCGATACCATTGCCGGGCGCAGGAGACGATCGTG
The DNA here is from genome assembly GCA_003597945.1 of Desulfobacteraceae bacterium. Taxonomy (GTDB): domain Bacteria; phylum Desulfobacterota; class Desulfobacteria; order Desulfobacterales; family Desulfosalsimonadaceae; genus SURF-33. The sequence continues at coordinate 3,896 of QZJS01000006.1, forward strand.
GATCATGTATCCTTTCTGAAGCACATTGCAGACCGTGTTTTCAGGATATTGGGTTGTTTCTTCCCGCATGACCGCCTCGTGAAAAGCCGGATCAAAAGGCTTTCCCAACGCATCAATGGGCGTCACATAAAATTTTTCCAGTACGCGCATGATTTCCTTGAGCGTCATTTCAACCCCTTCCACAATGCATGAATCCGGCGAACCAGACGAAATGCCGCCGGAAGATGAAATCGCCCGCTCCAGATTATCCACCACCGTTAACAATTCCTTGAGCAGCGCCTCATTGGCGTATTTCTTGAAATCTTCCATGTGGCGCTGGGATCGTTTTTTGTAATTCTCAAATTCCGCCGACACGCGCAGCAACTGTTCCCTGTCGTCCGCCGATTGCTTCCGGAGACACTCCAGTTCAGACTTTACGCTTTCAATATCATCTCCTTCAGGCGCGGTTTGCGCGATCCCGTCCTCATCGATGTCTTGCATTTTATCCCCTACACCGTCCGAGGGGCCAAAAAAGCGTTCTTCTTCCTCAACATCTTTGAAGCCCTCTTCCATTTCAAAAGGATTTGCATCAATTTCTTTTGCGTAGCCTTTTCGCGTCAATTTTATTCTCCCGAATCCATCCGTTATGATCCGAATGGGCTTAATACCCCGCAATCCCGATAATACGGAAGCCGGTATCAACCGCTTTAAATTTCTAAAGAAAAATAAGACCAAAAAGGGGGTTGTCAAGGAAGGCCGTCTAGTAAAATCTGCTTTGTAAAATGCAAAATATTGAGCGAAATATTGGCTGGATAAAGAGAAGCGAAGGTTTTGCTTTGCTTACCGGCTAAAAAAATTCCCTGGCTGTGAACCCGGCCTGGAATTATTTCGAAACATATAAAGGATTGCATGACCGGGATCGATCCGCGACACAGACATCATTATTTATCGCTGCTTCCTTCCGGACCTGACGAGGTTCATAAGTGTCTGTTACGCGGCGACCGGTCTGAACCATTTATTTTTCCGATCCAATCCTCGGCGCGGGAATTCGGCCCCGCCTTAAGCGGATTTCGGGTCACAAGGTACCGCTAGCACCCCGCTTATCACAACCAGGGAGTATCAACATAAGCCCTGAAAATATATTTTTCAAGGGTCAAAAAAAGTGCGACATCTGCTGCGTCGCGTCAACGAATCCTATGCGGATTTGGATTTACTGGATTTATTGTTTTTGCCGGCTTTGGGTCGGGTTTTCCCATGGGTGCCCCTGGAAATCTTTCCCCGCCTGGTGCGCTGATCGCCTCTGCCCATAACTGATTCTCCCTTGATAATTCATTATTGATGACGATATAAAAAAATCATTGTGCGCCCTTTGTAATCGACTCTTTCTCATTTTTCAACACTTAAAAGCCATTTTTGCGGATATGGGCACTATGCAATAAAAAAGCCATGAATCCGTGCTACAGCGCTTCAAGATAATTGCGGGTGAATGCGTAATCTTTCTGCTGATTGGCACGGGTGTCGTCTTCGACCAGCTTGGCGAGTTTACCGCCGATGAGCGGAATCGGGCATTTAACATCAAATGCAATGATGTAATCGCAACCCTTTTTGGTGGGTTTGAGCGCAAGGGTACCGGTCATGCTGATGGGAACGCCTTTCACATTAACCTCAAACACCCCGGTCTTGGCAGCCTTGTCAAAGGATTGCCAGGTATCCACGGCATCCACAAAATTCGTGCTTTTAACAAACCGTTTTAACAGATCCGGCGGGTTGGCGGGAAGGTCCATCTGCCGGCGGATCACAAACCGGCCGCTGTGCTGACCGCATTCAGGGATTCTGATATTTTTGGCGCCGGTGGCTGCAAACTTTTTCACCAGATAGGATTCATCCGTGAGCACCTTAAAAACCGTATCCGTGTCTTTTTCATACGCATGGGTAATGTTAAATTTCATAGGCGATTTCCTTTTCACAAATAATGGGGGAACCCGAGTCCATGGCCAGGATTGCAATCGTTGGCGAGACACATAAATTCATTTTAAATTTTCCATGGGAATTTTTACGGTAATGATCAGCCCCTGTTGCGGCCTTGAATCGCATTCAATCCGACCGCCCAGGGTCTGGGTAACCAGATTATAGACAATATACATGCCCAATCCAGTGCCGCCGCTGCCGCGACGCGTGGTAAAAAAAGGCTGAAATATTTTTTCAGCGGCTTCCGGACTCATGCCGCAACCATTGTCGCGATATTCAAAAACCAGATCATCGGCTTCCACGGCCACGCGGATTTCCATTTGCCCCGCATCCACGTCGGCAAAGGCATGGGTCAGCGAGTTGATGACGCAGTTGGTGATGATCTGGGAAAACGCGCCGGGATAGCTGTTGATTTCCAGGTCGTCAGGGCAGGCAACGGTGATGTTGTGGCGGGTACGCTTGTATTTCGGCTGAAGGCTTAACAAGACCTCGCCGATGTAATCATTGACATTAAACCGACGCCGCTCCTCGCTGGTCTGGTCCGCGGCCACCTCCTTGAAGCTGCCGATCAGTTCCACGGCCCTGCTTAAATTTTTATAAATGGTGCCGGCGGCTTCAATGGCCCCATCAATCAGCTTGCCGGGATCCTCCCCGGCGGATGCGCCGTTCGCCATTACCGTCTTCAGGCTTTCGAGCTTTTCCTCAAGAAAAGATACCGCCATCACGCCGATGCCGATGGGCGTGTTGATCTCATGGGCCACGCCGGCCACCAGTCCGCCGAGGGCCGCCATTTTCTCGGACTGCACCAGATGATCCTGGGTCTGTTTCAGGGTTTCCAGCATCTCCTCCAGTTCCGCCGTACGGACCGCCACCCGTTTTTCCAGGTCCCGGTTTAAAAGCATCGCTTCCCGCTCGGCCCGCTTCCGCTCGGTGATGTCCGTGACCATCGCGAATGACCCGATGAACGTGCCGGATCGGTCCATTATGGGAACGGCCTTGACCAGGCATTCCACCCGGGTGCCCTCGGGTCGCGTAAAAACAATGTCATAGGCCCCTTTTTGCCCCTGGCGACGGAGGACGAGCTGCTCTTTGACCATGTAGGCCCCCTGGTGATCGAGCAGGTCGAAATAATTCATGCCGATAAGCGATTCCCGTTTTCTGCCCAGGATACGACACATTTCCGGATTGACGTCCGTGATCATTGCCTGGGCGTCTATGGCAAGGAAACCTTCATTGGCGCTGGAAAGAATATTGCTCAGCCGGTTTTCCGCGCTCCGCAGGGCTTCGTACAACATGGCGTGATTAATGGAAATAGCCGCCTGTGCCGCAATCACCTTCAGGATTTCCTGATGTCTGGCCGTGAACATCCTGCCGGAAAGATTGTTTTCCAGGTACATCACCGCCATTAGACGATGTTGATGCATGACCGGCAGGCAGATCACGGATTTGGGGGCATGGCGGGCCATATAGGGGTCATCGGAAAACAGATCCTGTTCGGAGGCGTCCTCTAACAGCAGCGTTTCACCGGTCCGGACCACAAACTGGATAATGGATTGCGGCGCGTACCGGGCCATGGATTCCCCGGGACGGCTCAACGCGATGCCTTCCTTTCCGGAAATCCCGGCGGCTTCCACAATATACCGGCCATCCTTTTTAAGTATCAGCAGCCCCTTCTGGGCCCCGGCGGTTTCGATGCTCAGGCGGATAAGCTGATCCACCAGCCGGTCCAGTTCAATTTCCCCGGATACGACCTGGGCCGCCTGAATCATGGACATGGCATCAATGGCGTCGATATCGATTAAAGTATCGGCGGTGCGGGTCGGCGCCGTTTCTTCAGCAAAAACGTCAGCCGTCGCGATATCACCCGATCCTTCCACCATATGGGGATGACGGGCTTCCATCTGGTCCACCTTGGCCGCGGCGCCCCAGCGCTGGTAACATCGCCGTGCACGCGCCAGAAAAATACCCGCAATCTCCGGGTTACCGGCTTCCAGCCATATCCTTCCAGCGGTTTCATTGGCGATGGCCTCGTCCTGGAGAAAACCGTTCCGGCCGGCCCGGGTGATGGCGCCGTCGAAATAAATCATGGCCTTTTCAAGTTCGCCGCCGGCCGCGGCCAGACCGGCCTCGATGAGCAGATACTGGTGTTCATAATTATCAGGCGCATGCCGTGCGAAATCCCGCAAATGTTTTTGATGGGCTTTGATTTGTCTGACGTATCGTCTGTGTTTCCGTCCGACAACACCCGATGCGGCCGCCAGCAGGGCAAGGCAATGATAGAAATGATACTGGGAAACAAAAATCTGTCCCGCCACGGCGTCCATGTATTTGCGGGCATCTCCCCCCCATTTCAGGGCGCCGTCGATATCACCGAAGATAACACTGACCACCAGCCTGCCGACAGCGTGAATACCCATGCGGTTTAAGTCTTTGGCCGTCTCCCACCGCGACGCGATTTCATCCGCATCGCATATCGCTCCTTGTATCCGCGTCGGGTCATTTATGGCGGTGCGAATATTTTCAACCAGTTGATGCCAGAAAAGATATTCCTCCAGTGTGCTTTCCTGTCGCAGTTTCTCAAAGGGGGCCCTGAATTTCTCCAGTTTATCCGCCACCTGATCCAGGGGTTCCCCGAGGAAAAAAAGCGTATAGAAATAAGTTGTCAGGCCGTAAGCCGCAAAGGAATGATCCCCGATGTCAATGCCGCTGTTATAGGCCCTGAGCAGATAAATCTGGTTTTCCCTAAGGGGTTTTGTCCAGTGATGAATGCCGCCGCCGATAAGCAGGTTGATCTTGGCCCGCAAAAAGCCGGCATTATATTGTTCCATCACTCTAAGGCCCAAATCCGCAAACTCATGGCCGCGATGATATTGCCTGAAAAAGCCGCAGAGAACAGCGCCGTATGCTGTATAGGCAAAGGCCGCATACGGCGAATTGCCGAATCGCACCGCCAGGATAAGGAGCCTGGACACAACAACCACCAGACCTGTGGGATCCGCCACGTAAAAAGGTTCGGTCAAACGGGTCAGAATCCGGGACACGGCGATTTTTTTGGCATCGGTCATTACCGGCAGGCCCAGCAGCTCATCCATATTTTTATTTCTAAAGAGCCATTTTACGCGCAGCAACACCCAGGCCGCATTGATCAGGGTCACCTTTCCCGGCAGCCGGGTTCCCAGTGCCGAAAGAATTTCCCGCCCTGAATCAATGGCTTGAAGCGGCCGGTTGGCGGCCGTGTGCATCAGAATTTTAACTTCGTATACCTTGACCGTGTCGAGGGGTTTTCGCGCATGTTTCAAAACCGCGTCATAATACCGGTCCGCTGCTGCGGGATCACCGGCAAGATATTCCACCTCGCAGCTTTCGGCATGCGCGGCCAGGGTAAGATCATAGGCATTGTTCCAGGGGTCCGCCGGCATCAGGCTTTTTACCCGCTTCAGATACTGCCTTGCCGAATCATATGCCGAGGCCGCCCTGGCTTTTCGAGCGGCCCGCAGATTCAGGTGCGCCAGGTCCATCCGCTGGTCCGGGTCCATGATCCGATCTACGGCCTGATTGAGCTGATAAGCGATTTCAAAAATATTTTGTTCGATTTGATGCTCATCACCTGCCGCCCGCAGGGTCTCTCCGATGCGATAATGGATGTCATTCCGGGCGTCTTGGCTCAGGCCCGCATATGCCGCGGCCCGCACACGGGCATGGGCAAACCGGAAACCGCGCTCTTGGGGAACCACCAACCCCTCGCTGACGGCAACGGCAAAGGTGTCTTTTAATTCTGCCTCCGTTGCGCCGGTGATTTGCGTCAGAAGCAAAACGTCAAACCAGATGCCGATGGCGGATGCCACCTGAAGCATTTGGGCGACACCGGCCGGCAATCGATTAACTTTTTCCGCCATGAACACGGCCACGTCATCAGTGATATCAGCGCCGGCCACGGCCTGCATGTCAAAACGCCATTGGCCGTCATAAGCGACATACCCCTGATCGCAACAGGCTTTAAGGAACTGGAAGACAAAAAACGGAATTCCGCCGGCTTTTTTCATGACAAGGGCGGATAATTCCCGGGTCTCTTCCGGGCTGGTGCGCAGGCAATCCGCCACAAGCCGGTTGATGGCGTCGGCCTCCAGCGGTTCCAGGTGAATCAGGCGGGGTTCGATGCCGGTGCGCTTAATGATTTCAAGAAAAACGGCCTGCTGTTTGGACCCGGGCTCGCTGGAGGGGCGCCAGGTGCAGATGGCCAGACCATGATTGATCTCCCCGGATTTAAGGATTCCTTCCATTAAATCCAGCGAGTCGTCATCTATCCATTGAAGATTATTCAAAAAAATAATCAAAGGATGTTCGGCGGCGGCGAACAGCATGCCAAAACGGCGAAAAACACTGTGAAACCGCTGCTCCGCATCCGCCGAGGATATCCGCGGCAACGGCGGCAGGTCGCCGGTAATATGAAAAATCTCGGGGATCACCTCAGCCATTAGGCGGCAATTGTCGCCAAGTTCCTGCAAAAAGGATTCCCGCCAGCGCCGCACCGTCTCCTCATCCAAGGTCAACAGATGCCGGATCAAGTCGCCAAAAGCGTCAATGAGCGAGGCATAAGGCACATCCATTTTCAAGGGGTCGAACTCACAGGTCACAAAAAACGCCTGACTGCTTCTCACCATCTGATGGATCTCTCCCACCAGCCTGGATTTACCGACGCCGGGGACTCCGGTCAGAAAGATAATTTCCTTGCCGCCGGCCCTGACACGCTCAAATGCGGAAAGAATTTCTGCCACTTCCCTTTCTCTGCCATACAGGTGGTGAGGCATTTTCAACCTGGCCGGAATATCGGCCCTACCCACGTCGAAATCTTCGATTTTCCCGGATTCACGCAACTGATTCAAACAGTGCGTCAAATCCACGTGCAGGGCGCCGGCGCTCTGATAACGGTCTTCGGGCGCTTTTGCCATGAGCTTGAGGATAACCGCGGAAAGGGCCGGCGGAATCTTCGGGTTGACACGATGGGGAGGCTCCGGCGTCTTGGCGATATGGGAATGGATCAACACCTTGGTATCATCGGCATCAAAGGGGAGCGTTCCCGTCAGCATCAGGTAGAATATCACGCCGAGGGCATAAAAATCCGTGCGCCGGTCAACAAATCGATCCGTCCGACCGGTCTGCTCCGGGGCGATATAGGCCAGGGAAGAGGTCAGGATGTCATTAATGACGGATTTTTTATATATTTTTTCAACGGGTTCAGCGGTAAAAAAATCAATGACCACCGCCCGGCCGGCCTGGGGATGCCACACAATGTCATCGGGATTGATCTGCTGATGCACGATTCCCCGATTATGGATTTTCTCCATCACCCCGGTCATGGCAATACCGAAAGACAGAAACGCCATGACCGGATCAGCATCCGGCAAGGCCATCGAGACGCCGCCGGAGGCATCCCCGGAATGCAGGGACCAGATGGTCTCGGAAAGCAGCCGGCCTTCGAAATATTCCAGGATCATGGCCAGACCGTAAGGGGTTTCTTCCATGATGACCGGATGGATGATCCCGTCGATATCGGCAAGATCCCGCAGAAGTTCGTATTCCTTCTGGAAACGGATCATTTCATCGGCATCGGCCTGTTTGTTTTTTAAAAACCGGAAGATGACATTGCGGTTTTTTGACAGGTCCCGACCGAGGTAATAGACACAACGGCTACTGATATACTGCAACTCGCCGATCCGGTAACCGGGGATGATGTCCTGATATCCGGCGTCTGTGGTATCCATGGGGTTTCCCGTCGCCGTTGGATGGGTGTATGCGGCAGGTCCTTTATCCGAAAAGCGACCGGCCGAAATCGCAATTCACTGTCTATTTCCTATACAGATATATCGCTAAAATTTCAACCGGATTCTATCGGAAAGAAATTTCAGGAGCCGTGGCGTTTCATTGGATCCGGATGAGGTGGGTTGAACTGAAAGGATCAGACCAGCGACTTGCAATAAATGGCTTTGCCGTCGCCCGGCGCGTAAAAATCCCTCAACACGGTCTCCAGGGTAAAGCCGCAGCTTTCATAAAAGGCACGGGTGCTGGCATATTGGAGCCGCTGGGATGTATCGGCGTAGATGCGCCCCCCGCCGGCCTTTGCCACAAGAGATTGCATTTCCTTAAGGAGTCTGCGGCCCAAGCTCCGTCCCTGGAAATCCGGATGCACGGCAATCCAGTAAAGATCGTAGGATGCCGCGGTGGCGGGGATCGGACCATAGCAAACATAGCCGGCAAGACGGCCGAAATGTTCGGCGAAAATAAAATAATATCCGCTGTCATCCCCCTTGAGCAGGCGTTCGCTCACCAGCTCTTCGGCGATATCGATTTCAGCCGGATTGAAAAATCCGGTGATTTCCACCAGCTTCCGCACCCGTTTCGGGTCGGCCTCTTGGGGTTCATGCCGGAACTGGACGCCGTGCAGCCGTTCCCTGGGATCATGGCGGCTGTTGGCCCATGTCTCGAACCCGGCGGAAAGGCCCTTGAAAAATCGCAGGGCATTGCGGCCGATGGTCCGGGTGCGGTATCCCCCTTCCTGAACCACCACAATGGGAATCCCCATGGCGCCGATCCTGCGGCCGTTCTCCTCGAAATCCCCGGCCCGAAGGGACCATGTGCCCGTGGGATCCCCCCGGGCCGGGTCAAAACCTAAAGCCGTCACCAGAAAATGGGGATTGAAATCCCGTATGCGCCGGACCGCAAGATCTAAGGCTTTAAGATATTGCCTGCCATCCGTCTGCTCGGGCAAAGGAAGATTGAGATTGAACCCCTCGCCTTCTCCGTCGCCTTTCTCATCGGCAAATCCGCTGAAATAGGGATAGGCGAATGACGGGTGGCCGTGGATGGATACGGTCAAAACATCGGCCCGCTGATAAAAAATATCCTGCTGGCCGTTGCCGTGATGATAATCTAAATCCAGTATGGCCGTCTTGCCCCAGGTGCTCAGATACTGCGCCGCCGCCGCGCTGTTGTTAAAATAGCAGAATCCCCCGTACGATCGACGCTCGGCGTGATGACCCGGGGGACGAACCAGGGCATAGGCGATCCGCCGGCCGTTTAACACTTCCCCGGCCGCCGTCAATGCGCAGTCCACCGCTCCCCTGGCCGCCGGCCAGACATTGGCGTTGATGGGGGTGAAGGTGTCGATGCAGTAATAACCGGAAAGCACCGACGGTTCCCGGGGAGGCCGGGTCTTGTTGCGGATCGGAAATATATAAGGATAAAGGGATTTTCCCGGCGGCAGTTCCGCGCATGCCTTTCGAAGATAACTGACAAAGGCCGGATCATGCACCGCATGGAGATGGCTGTCGGCAAACGGCCGCGGTGCGATGGGCGTAAACAGGCCGCTGGGCTCCAGTTCGGACAGAATGCTTCTCACCCGCACCGGCGATTCCACGTAACCGCGCTCGTGGACATGATGAATCTCATGCCGGGGGTTGACGATCAGGGCGATCTGGTCGGTTGACCGGCCTTCCACCGATGCCCTTACCGCCGCGGGCTTGACATACCGAAAGGGCCGCAGGGAGACCGGGTCCTCCGCAAACGATGCCGTCACCCGGTCGACGTATTCAGGCGGACAGTATTCAGCGTATTTGCGTTCCAGAATCGCCCGCACCACTTTTCGGGCAAACGACCGGCGCAGCGGCAACTGGGCGTCCAGACCGTCGTAGACCAGATGGGGCATACAGGTATCGCCCTCCTTGACGGGCATTTCATACCCGGTATTAATAACGGGCCTGGCGCCGTAGCGCTCGTAAAAACGCAGGCGAGAGCGGTTTTCGGCCAGCAGTGCCGCATCCGGGCAGGCCTCGACCGTATCCGGCAGACATTCAAAAAACAACCCCTTGACGTTTAACGACTTTGCCTCCTGCCGCACGCGGTCGTAAAGGGCTCCTCCAATGCCGCCGCCGGCCCTCCCCGATGCGGCGGCAAGCCAGTCCAGAAACGCAAAACCGATCTCCGGCTCATGCAGCAGTGACGCAAACCCCAGGACTTTTCTCCGGATGCTCTCGGCCACGAACAAAACCAGACGAAACCGCTGCTTGAAAGGATTGCGCAATTTTTCACCGATCATAACGATTTCCGTCTCGGAAATATCGGAAAACCGCTTGCGCAGAATTTCCTGAACCTGGGCAAGCCGCTCCCGGTTGGCCGGTACAAAATCATCGTAAATGCGTCGGATTCTTAGCATAAGGGACTCAGTATCATTATATTTCAAAACAATTTGTTCAACGATAGCCGTATTCAACCGCAGGGTCAAGAATACGCAAGACGACATCGTCAAAACACAGGCCGGCCCGGGCCGCGGCAGCGACGAAACCGGCATCAGGCGACAGACAGGGATTGGTGTTGATCTCCAGGATCCACGGCCGCCCGGCCCCGTCCACCCGGAAATCCACCCGGGCGTATCCGGCCAGACCGAAAGCCTTCCAGCACCGGAGGGCCAGATCTTTTAACATCGTGAGCAGCGCGGCGTCTTGGGCGTCAAAATCAAACCGGCGCGGCGTATGGTTAAATTCATAGGAGTCTTCATCCCACTTGGCCCGGTAATCCACGATTTTCGGTTTATCCGGAGCAAATCCCTCGAAAAGGATTTCCGCGGGCGGCAGCACCTCCGGCCCGCCGGGTCCGGCCAGAAGAGACAGATTGAATTCCCGGCCGTCGATATAGCTTTCCGCAAACCAGGCCCCGCCCAGGGCTGCTGCGCGCGAACGGAGAAGAGCCCGGATTCCGGCCCGGGTTTCTTTGACCAGACCGTCGGCATCCAGGCCGATGGAAGCATGTTCCCATACGGATTTGATGATCCAGGTGACGATCTCGTCTTCCATTGGGGCATCAACGTTTCCGGCAACCAAGCATCGACGTCCCGGAAACGGCCCCTCCCAGGCTGCCGTGGGCAGACCATTGACGGCCATGCGCTCCTTGGCCATGATTTTGTTGGATGTTTCCAGAATGGCCACGGCCGGAGCGCCCGTGTAGGAAATGCCCCATGCCTCCAAGCAAAACGGCGGCAGATGGATCAGCGCTCCCCGTCCGTTGACGGATTCCACCAGATTGAACACCACGTCCGGGTTTTCCGCGCTGATCCGGCGCCCCATGGCGTCCAGGTTCAATGTGCACGGCAACCGCGCAACATCATGGCCGAACCGCGCCAGGACGCCGGCAACGGTTTCCGCCTGCACCAGGACATCGGCGGCATCGGGAGCGGAGGCATCGGGAATATCATCATGCAAAATGACGATCCGCATGATTATTGCCCCGATATCCGCGACATCGCGGACATAAGAATACGGTTGATAAGGCTCCGGTAGGGAATCCCCGCCAGGTTGCAGATGATGGGCAGGTCCGAATGGTGCGGATGAATGCCGGCAAGGGGATTGACTTCCATGAACTGCGGACGCCCCTCTGCATCGCACCGGATATCGACCCGGCCCGCGTCCCGGCAGCCCAAAACCCGCCAGGCAGCCAGGGAAACGGCCTCGGCTTCCACCGCAACCGGATCAGCGCCGGGCGCCATCAGCCGATACGTCACCCGGTCCTCGAACTCTTCCTTGTTCACATAAGAATAAACCCCGGGCTCGGCGGTCTCCCTGAGGTGAACCTCCATGTTGCCCAGAACCTCGGCGTTATCACCGGTACCGACGATGCCCACGGTAAACTCCCGGCCGGAAAGATACGGCTCGATGATGGCAGGCTGATGATAGATCCGGATGCAGCGTTCGCATGCCTCCCGCAGCGCGGCCCGTTTCCGGACGATGGATGCCGGGGATATGCCTTTTCCGGTCCCTTCGGCAACAGGCTTGACAAAGTAAGGCGGATCAAACGAGATCGCCTCCGCGTCGCCTGCCCGTTCCGCAACAAAAAAATCAGCGGTGGCAATGCCCGCGTCCCGGATCACCCGTTTGGTCATCCCCTTGTGCAGGGTCAGGCTCATGACCAGCGGATCGGAAAAGGTATAGGGAATCCGGTAGAGATCCAGCAGGGCCGGCACCAGGGCTTCCCGGCCGATGCCGTGCATGCCCTCGGCGATATTAAAGACCATGTCCCATCGTTTTCCGGCGATCAGGGCCGCGGCAAGCTGCCGGGCATGCCCGATGCGCTCGGGCCGATGGCCCAGTTCGGACAGGGTCGATTCAATGGCCGAGATCGTGTCATCCCGGTCGAATTCAGCGGTCTCGTCCTCGGTATATCCCATGGCCAGATATTCGGACCGCAGGTCGTATGTTATGCCGATGGTCAGTCCCATTTTTCCATTCTCTCAAAGATAATAAAAATGGGGATGCGGCGGCTTAAAACGGCCCGCACACGCATCCCCGGATATATCAATTATTGAATACAGGCCGTATCCGCATGATCCGGATATCGAAACACTTTTCCCTCGTAATTGGTCAAAAGCAAGTCTCCGTTGTCACGGCCGGCCGTATAGTCGGGCATCAGCGGGATCTTACCGCCGCCCCCGGGGGCGTCCACCACGTAGGTGGGCACAGCATAGCCGCTGGTAAATCCTCTCAACCCCCGGATGATCTCAAGACCCTTGGCCACGGACGTCCGGAAATGCGCGGATCCGGTAATGGGATCGCATTGATACAGATAATAAGGTTTGACACGCATTTTCATCAGACGCTGCACCAGGGATTTCATGGTCTCCACGTCATCGTTTACACCCTTGAGCAGCACGGTCTGAGACCCCAGCGGAATGCCGGCGTCGGCCAGCATGGTGCACGCCCGCTGGGATTCGATGGTGCATTCATCCGGATGCGTAAAATGAAGACTCATCCAGAGCGGGTGATACTTCTTTAAAACGCGCACCAGTTTCTGGGTGATCCGCTGGGGGAGCACCGCCGGAATTTTCGTTCCGATGCGCACGATCTCCACATGGGGAATCTGGCGCAGTCGGGACAGAATCCAGTCGAGCCGGTCGTCTCCGAGCATCAGGGGATCTCCGCCCGACAGCAGCACGTCCCGGACGGTTCGCGTATTACGGATATATTCGAACGCCGCCTCAAGACGGGCCCGACCCGGCAGAATGGAACCGTGTCCCACCACCCGGGAACGCGTGCAATACCGGCAATAGGTCGAACAAAAATCAGACAGCAGCAAAAGTACCCGGTCCGGATAGCGGTGAACCAGTCCTGGAACCGGACTCTGGTGTTCCTCACCCAGAGGATCAGCAGCTTCACCGGGCATCCGCATCAGTTCCTGGGGCGTCGGGATCACGGTCCTGCGCAGCGGCTGATCGGGATCGATCGGAGAAACCAGGCTCAGGTAGTACGGCGTGATCCCCAGCGGCAGCTTGACATCGGCATGAAACAGGGCCCAGTGTTCGGGCTCCGACAGCGATATCATGGTCGCCAGCTGGGACGCGCTGCGAATCCGGTTGCTGGCCTGCCAGCGCCAGTCATTCCAGAGTTTGGTCGGGATGGCGTGAAAAAAGCGTTTTCGAAAAGATCGGACGGCGGGGTTTGACACCCCGGTGCGATGGGCGGGGAAACGGACAAGTTGTCCCGGTTGGGTCAGAACCTGGGGGGAGTCCTCAAAAAGCCTGATCGGCCGCGTACCCGGAGGTTCGTCTTCATTCTCCTCCACCGGGCATGAGGGCGCCGCTGTTACAACACTCTGAAACGGGGCCGTAACATTTGTCATCTGCATGCTCCTTTTTAATTTTTTGGTTTTGGCCACAATGCCTTAGAACCCGCCGAAAAATCAGCTTGATTCTAGTTTCGAAATATAAAGATCTATTTTCAAAATGCAAGAAAATATGTGGGGCCGGAAAAATATTTTTCAATCGTTTGATTTCTGGACTCAGAAAAGGAATCATGATAGGTGTTTACAAAAAGAAACCCGCTGTGAAAAATCGTTTGAGGGAATCCCGGGAAAAAAATAAAAATCTCGGCCGCGCCTCTTTTTTTTTTACGGACAGGGTTTAAGGTTTACGACGCTAATGCCCGAAAAGACAGGTTTATCTGACAGATGAGACACCGCCAGTATTATTTTATCCGGCACGCGCTCCCCGTTAATGATGCGGGATCATTGCACCTTTCCGTATATGACAGGGATATGCTCGGCAAGGTCGACGAACAGCTGTCCGAAAAAGGAAAACAGCAGGCGGTGGCGCTTAAAAATATTATGCACAACCTTGGAATTGAGCGCATTGTCTCCAGCACCCGGAAACGGGCCATGGAAACCGCCGCGATTATATCCGAAGCAACCGGCATTCCCTATGACGCACGATTTGATAAACTGGACGAAATATCCCTGGGCAGCACTCCGGTAAAAAAGAACATCCTTGTGCGCACGGTGATGTCAAGGCATTGGCCGGCCCCCATGCACAATGTGATGGATCAGGCAATGATTGCCGGACTTACCCTGTATTATTTTTTGAAATGGCGCCTTGGAAAAACCCGCGGCGGAGAAACTCTTTCCGAAATCAACCGGAAGGTGGATGAAATGCTGGCGGTTCTCAACGCCCTGCCGGAAAGACGGATTGCCGTCGTGGGTCACGCCGGATGGATTTCTTTTCTGGCGGTCAGGATACTGGGCGGATCATTGTGGCATTTTATCCGGCTTTCCCGGGTGGACAACTGCGCCATCACCCGGATCGACGCCAATGGCCCGGGAAATTACAAACTCCGGTATTTTGCGAAAAATCACAGGTCCCTGGGATAAACGAGGCACTGCGCCAATAACGGAATTTGACAAAACCGCGGCGATCATGCATTGTATTTTTGAAACCTTTTTAACCCCCTGTCGGGAAAACAGACCATGAAACGGATACTAAATGTAATTCTCGTCTTCGTCATCATCACATGGATACACGCATTGCCGGCCCATTCTTCGGAAATGGAACCCCTTGATGAAAATCCCGCCGGCCTGACCCTCCATGAGGCCATTTCATCGGCTCTGGCCGACAATCCCCAAATAACCTCGGCCGGCGCGCGGGTCGCGGCCGCCGACCAGCGCATCGTGCAGGCCCGCTCCGGTTTTCTGCCCCGGCTTTATGTCAGCGAGACCTACCAGCGGACCACCAACCCCATGTGGGCCTTTGGAACCAGACTCAACCAGGGGGCCATCACCAACGAGGATTTTTTGCCCGAACGCCTTAATGATCCCAACGCCATTGATAATTTCGCCACCCAGGTCCAGATGACCTGGCCCGTTTTTGACGGCGGCGCCGCCTGGTTCGGCCGGCAGCAGGCCGGCCTGGCCCTCGACGCCGAAAAGGCCGGCCTGGAACGGGTGCGCCAGGAAATCATCGCCCGAACCGTTTCCGCCTACACCAACCTCATCCTTGCCATTGAAAACACGACCGTGGTGGACCAGGCCATGGAAACGGCCCGGGCCCATCACCACCTGATCGAAAAACGGTTTGAAAAAGGGCTGGCGGTGAAAAGCGACCTGCTCCGGATCGATGTCCACATCGCCGAACTGGAACAGCACCGCATCTCCGCCCGCAGCCATGTGGCCATGGCCCGGGCCGCGCTCAACGCGGTCATGGGGCGGGATCTGCATCTTGCCGTTTCTCCCCTGACCTCGCTGGGGACGCCGGCCGGCATGGATGGAACGCACCCCCCCCTGTCCGACTGGATTGAAACCGCCCTGGCAAAACGACCCGACATTCAGCAGATGGTGTTGCGGGAACAGATGGCCCGGGCTGAAATTCAAAAATCAAAATCGGCCCATCTGCCGTCGGTGAATCTCAACGGCGCCTACGAGATCAACAGCGAATCGTTTTCCGATACCGCGGACAACTACTTGGTGGGGGCCAGCGTGACGCTGAACCTGTTTTCCGGATTCCAGCACTCGGCGCGGGCACGGGAGACGGTCCATCTTCATGAAGAGATCAAGGCCAACCTGGCGGGAATGAAACAGCAGGTCCGTCTGGAAACCGAACAGGCGTATTTTGACCTGCAAAGTTCACAGCAGCGGATCATCTTTGCCCGGACCGCCGTTGCCCAGGCCGAAGAAGCGCTGCGCATCATCAGCGACCGTTATGAGAGCGGCCTGCTGCCGGTGGTCTCCCTGCTGGATGCCGAACTGGCGGTGTACCGGGCCAAAAGCATGCGGCTTGAGGCCCTCAAGGAAAACATGGAAACCCACGCCCGGCTCCGCCTGGCCGCAGGCACACTGGATGAAAATTTCGGACAATCGTGGAACGGCGGTCCGGCAACCCATCGATCCGCTCGCTAAATGCGCGTGTTGCCGGACGGATCGGTCGATCCGCTGAATTTCTCAAACTCGGGCTGCGCCCTCAAACAGTGAGAAATTCTTAACGCGGATCACCCGCCCCGTCTTTTTCGGCAACACGCGCAAATCCGCTCGCGGATCAATGGGTTGCCGGACCGCCGATTGCAAACCGGAGATTATTAATGGTAACATCGTAAAAGTCGATTTTAAGCGATACCGTCAACATATCATATAATGATGAGGAAGCCGCCGTGAAACGAAGAAAACATCGATCGCAAATTTTACCGGCATGTTTTTTACTCCTTGCCATCCCGGCATTTGTGGCCGGATGCGGAGACGATATCCCGCCCGGCTCCACGCCGCCGGGAACGGCGCAAATCGTAAAAGCCGCCGTGATCACGATCGCCGCCGAAACGCAACCCATCATTTATGAGGCCACCGGAACGGTGGTTTCCCCATCGGCTGCCACCTTGTCGGCAAAAACCATGGGCGCCATAACGCAAATCCGGGTTCGGGAAGGCGATCACGTGGCCGCCGGGGACCTGCTGCTGTCCATTGACGACCGGCTTTCAGCGGCTCAGGTCAACCAGGCAAAGGCCGGACTGGCCGAGGCCAGACAAGGGATGCTGTCCGCCGAATCGGGTATGGAAGCCGCAAAAGCGGGGCTGACCCTGGCGGAAGCCACCTACCAGCGGTTTGCCTTTTTAAAGGAATCCGACGCGGTCAGCCGACAGGAATTCGATGAAGTGGAGGCCAAATATCAACAGGCCAGGGCCGCTTTCCAACAGGCCGAATCCATGTATGAAGGGGCGAAAAAGCGGGTAGCCCAGGCCGAGGCCGCCGTGGCCGCGGCGGAAACGGCCCGGGGCGACACCATCCTGACGGCGCCTTTTGACGGCATCATTACGGCCCGGCTGGCCGAGCCCGGCGACCTGGCCTCCCCGGGAGCCCCCCTGATCCGCATGGAACCCCTTCAGGGGCACGAAGTCCGGATCATGGCGCCGGAAACCCATATCGTCCATGTGACCGCCGGCATGCCTGTTTCCGTGACCATCCCCTCTCTGCAAAACCGACTTGTCCAGGGGACGGTCCTGTCGGTGGACCCGACGGCGGATGCGGCCAGCCGCTCGGTCCAGGTTAAAATCCGTCTGCCGGAAACCCCGGGAATCCGATCCGGCATGTTCGCCCGGGTGGGATTATCCGTGGGCGCAAAACAGGCGCTGGCGGCGCCGGTTTCCGCCATTGTGCGTCACGGCCAGTTGACCGGCGTTTTTCTTATGGATGAAAACCATATCGCCCGGTTCCGACTGGTCCGTATCGGCAGAGCCATCGGAGACCAGGTGGAAATTCTTTCCGGCCTCAAAGACGGCGATCAAATCGTTGCCCGGCCGGACCATACCATTGCCGACGGCGTAACGGTGGAGGCCCTATGAGCGGATCAACCGGTATGGCGGGCCGCATCGCCGGCCTGTTCATCCATTCCAAGCTGACGCCCCTGGTCATCATCGGCGGCATCCTGCTGGGCATCGGCGCGGTGATCGCCCTGCCCCGGGAGGAAGAACCCCAGATCATCGTGCCCATGGTGGATATTTTCGTCCAGATGCCCGGAGCCACGTCCGAGGAAGTGGCCCGCCGGGTGACCGGGCCCATGGAAAAGCTGGTCTGGGAAATCCCCGGGGTGGAATATATTTACTCCACCTCCAGCCCGGGCCTGTCCATGGTGATCGTCCGGTTCTTCGTGGGAGAAAACGAGGAAGACGCCATTGTCCGGCTCCAGTCCAAGCTCATGGCCAACATGGACCGGATTCCGTGCATGGTCAGCCCGCCGCTGATCAAGCCCCGATATATCGACGACGTTCCCATCCTGGCCCTGACCTTGTGGGGCGATTCGGCGGATCATTATACCCTGCGCCGGGTGGCCGCTGAAATCGAGGATGTGATCAAGCGGGAACCCAGCGTCTCCCTTACGGAAATCATCGGGGGCCAGGCCCGGCAGGTGGATGTGCGGCTCGATCCCTCCCGGGTGGCCGCTTTCGGCCTGGACGCAAACCGGATTCACGACATGCTGTGCGGGACCAACATGGCCGCCGAGGCCGGAAGTTTCCCCTCCATCGACGGGCAGGTCAGCATCCGGGTCTCGGGCTTTCTGGAGACCGTCGAGGATGTGCGCCGCGTGGTGGTGGGGGTTGCCGCGGGCCGTCCGGTATTTCTCGAAGATGTGGCCGAGGTTTCCGATGACAAGACCGAACCGGACAACTACGTATTTTTCGGGGCCGGCCCGGCAGCCGAGCAAAACATGAGCCGGTCGGAACCTTCCCGGATGGGGCTTTCCCCGGCCGTGACCCTGACCATTGCCAAGCGCAAGGGGACCAACGCCATCGCCGTGGCCGAGCGGGTCCTGGCAAGAATTGAAGAATCAAGGGGCCGGATCATCCCCGGCAATATCCAAATGACCGTGACCCGGCACTACGGTGATACGGCCAGGGAAAAATCCGACGAGCTGCTGCTTCACATGATGATCGCCGTGGTTTCCGTGACCCTGCTCATCTGGCTGACCCTGGGCCGCCGGGAGTCGGTCATCGTGGCCCTGGCCATTCCCGTGACCCTGGCCCTGACCCTGGCGGTGTTTTTCCTGGTGGGCTATACGTTGAACCGGATCACCCTGTTCGCCCTGATTTTTTCCATCGGCATCCTGGTGGACGACGCTATTGTGGTGGTGGAAAACGTGGTGCGCCATTACCGGCTGCCGGGCAACCGGGGCCGGCCGTTGACCGACGTGGTCATCGAAGCCGTGAGCGAGGTGGGCAATCCCACGATCCTGGCCACGTTTACGGTGATCGCCGCCATTTTGCCCATGGCGTTCGTGGGCGGCCTCATGGGACCCTATATGCGGCCCATTCCGGTGGGCGCGACCGCGGCCATGATCTTTTCCCTGCTGGTGGCCTTTATCGTCACGCCCTGGGCCGCCATCCGGCTCATCAAACCCGATGCGTCGGGAAAAGGGCACGGCCACGGAGAAACCGAGGACTGGTCCACCCGCCTGTATCGCCGGGTTATGGATCCCCTGATCCACCGGCCGTTCCTGCGATGGGGCTTTTTGATCTTTGTGGTGGTCCTGCTGGTGGGAGCCTGCGCCATGGTGGGTCTGGGCATGGTGCGCATCAAAATGCTCCCCTTTGACAACAAGAGCGAATTCCAGGTCATCATCGACCTGCCCGAGGCCGCCACCCTGGAGCAGACCACGGCCGCGGCCATGGAAATGGGCGACTATCTTAAAACCGTCAACGAGGTGACCGACTACCAGATTTACGCGGGATGCGCGGCCCCTTTCAATTTCAACGGACTGGTGCGGCATTACGACCTGCGCCAGGGGCCCCACATGGCCGACATCCAGGTCAATCTGGCGCCCAAGCACGACCGCAAAGATCAGAGCCATGATATTGCCAAGCGGGTCCGGCCGGCCCTGGCGGAAATCGCCGCCCGCTACGATGCCCGGATCAAGGTGGCCGAAGTCCCGCCCGGCCCGCCGGTGCTCTCCACCCTGGTGGCCGAAATCTACGGCCCGGACTATCAGCGGCAGCGGGAACTGGCCCTTCAGGTTCTGGAAATATTAGACACCACCGAAGGCGTGGTGGACGCCGACATCTACATGGAAGATCCCCGGCCCCGCTACAGCTTTGATATTGATTCCGAAAAAGCGGCCCTGCACGGCATTCCCGCGGCCAAAATCGTCGATACCGTGACCATGCAGCTTTCCGGCAAGCCGTCGGGATTGTTGCATCAGCCGTCCGAGCGGGAAGACGTCAATATCGTCATCCGCCAGTCCCTGCCCGAACGGGCCGATATCCACCGTCTCCTGGCCGTCCGGCTGGCCGGGGCCGACGGCGGTCTGGTGCCTCTGTCCGAGCTGGTGCGGGTAAAACCCGTGCCCGTGGACCAAAGCATCTATCACAAGAACCTGATGCCGGTGGTTTACGTGATCGGCGACGTGGCCGGCGAAAAGGAAAGCCCGGTCTATGCCATCCTCGATATGTGGAAAAAAATCGAGGCCATCGACCTGCCCGAAGGGTACCGGATCGCCCAGCACACCGCCGGGCTGCCCGAGACCGACCGAAAATTCGCCATGAAATGGGACGGCGAATGGCACATCACCTATGAAGTGTTCCGGGACTTAGGCATCGCGTTTGCCGTGGTGCTGCTGCTGATCTTTATCCTGGTGGTGGGATGGTTCCAGAGTTTTTCCACGCCCCTGGTGATCATGGCGGCCATTCCCTTTTCCTTAATCGGCATCATGCCGGCCCATTGGGCCTTGGGCGCGTTTTTCACGGCCACCTCCATGATCGGGTTTATCGCCGGGGCCGGCATCGTGGTGCGCAACTCCATTATCCTGGTGGATTTCATCGAGCTGCGCCTGGCCGAAGGCATGCCCCTGGACAAGGCCGTGATCGACGCCGGCGCCGTGCGGTTCCGGCCCATGATGCTCACGGCCGCCGCCGTGGTAGTGGCCGCGTCCGTGATCCTTTTTGATCCCATTTTCCAAGGGCTGGCCATATCGCTCATGGCCGGCGAAGTGGCGTCCCTGCTGTTTTCCCGGATGACCGTGCCGATTCTCTATTTTTTAGACAAACGATGGGAGGCGGGCCATCTCAAGCCCCATGATTTAGAGGAAAGCGTGGCGTAGCAAAAATTACCATAGACTCCATAACAACACCTGAATTCTCGGGCATGCGGTGCTTTGGGTGATGAATGGGCGTCCCCCTATTGTATATTTACCCGTTGACATTGCCAGACAAAAGTATATATTTGCGTATATACTTTTGTTTTGGGAGGTTGATATGATCGAAACACGAACCGCTAAGCTGTTTAAGAACGGCAGCAGCCAGGCCGTTCGGCTCCCTGCCGAATTTCGCTTCAGCGGCAGCGATGAGGTTTATGCCACGCGCGATGACGCCACCGGCGATGTGGTGCTGTCCAGGCGCCCCGGCAAAAAAATATGGAAGGATTTCTTTGATTTGACTGACTCCATTGATATGCCTGTCGATTTCATGGCCGACAGGCCCATGAATGTGCTTCCCCTGGCACGCGGCGTGTTTGATGATGTAAACGCGCCGAAAAAGGCCGGGAAAACCTGACCATGATCTACATGCTGGATACGGATACGGCGAGCTATATCATCAAGGGCCGGTGCCCCGGTATTGAGGCGAAACTGGCGGACATTCCGCCATCCAATGTCTGCATATCGGTAATGACGCGGGCTGAGCTGTTATATGGCCTTAAAAGTTTGCCCGGCGATCATCGCCTGCATGTGGTGGTAAGGCAATTTCTCAAAATCGTTCGCGTGCCGTCATGGGATGCCGATGCGGCCGACTGGTACGCCGGTATCCGCCATCAGCTTGTAAGCGCCGGCCGGCCCATCGGCGAAATCGATATGATGATCGCCGCGCATTCGCTTTCCATCGGCGCGGTTCTGGTGACGAACAATATGCGGCACTACGAACGCATTGAGGCGCCCTTGATTCTGGAAAACTGGATTTCAGGATAACGGGGATGCCGGCTGAAGCCCAAGACAATATATCATCATCTTGTAACGGAAACACCGCAACCGGCAACCCCGGCGAAACCGCCACCATCGTGGTGGTCACCATTGTTCAGTTTCTGACCCCGTTCATGTTTTCGGCCGTGGGTGTGGCCCTGCCGGCCCTGGGCCGGGAGTTTTCCGCCAATGCCGTGCAGCTCGGCCTGATTGAAATGGCTTATATCCTCGGGGTGGGCCTGTTTCTGCTGCCGGTGGGAAGGTTTGCCGATATTTACGGCCGCAAAAATGTTTTTATCAGCGGAACCGTGGTGATGACCGTTTCCACCATGGCTCTGGCCCTGGCCCCGGGCATCGAGTCGTTCATCCTGTTTCGATTCCTGCAGGGCACCGGGGCCGCCATGATCACTTCCACCAGCCTGGCCATCCTTTCCTGCGTGATCCCGGCCCATCGCCGGGGCCGGGCCATGGGGATCGTGGTCTCCGGGGTCTACATCGGCCTGTCCGCCGGCCCCACCCTGGCCGGACTCATGATCTCCTACCTGGGCTGGCGCTGGATTTTCTATATCGCCGTGCCGGTGGAGCTGCTGGCCATGGCCCTTGCCATCTGGAAGCTCAAAGGCGAATGGGCCGACGCCCGGGGAAAACGCTTCGACGCCTTCGGCAGCCTGATCTACATGGCGGCCCTGTTCGCGTTGATTATCGGCGTCACCCAACTAAAGGCAATGCCCGAGGCCAAATGGATGGCCATGGCCGGTCTGGGGGGCCTTTTGTTTTTTTTGTTTTATGAATCCAAAAACGACTCGCCCATTATTGACGTCGGGCTGCTGACCACCAACCGGGCCTTTACCTTAAGCAACGCGGCCACCCTGATCAATTACGCGGCATCCTTCGGCGTGGTGTTTTTCTTCAGCATCTATCTGCAGACCATCCGGGGCATCCCGCCCAAGACCGCCGGCCTCATCCTGGTGGTCCAGCCCGTGATCCAGGCCCTGCTCGCGCCCCTGGCCGGCCGGCTTTCCGACATCCGTCCGCCGGCCCGCATCGCCACGGTGGGCATGGGCCTTTGCGCCGCCGGGCTTGCGGTAGCCGCCTGCATCACCGCCGATACGCCCCTGCTCGTGATCTTTGTCGTCCTGATCCTGCTGGGCATCGGCTTCGGGTTTTTCTCCACCCCCAATACCGCGGCCATCATGGCCAGTGTTCCGCCGGTCTATTATGGAACCGCTTCCAGCCTGTTGGCCACCATGCGGGCCATGGGCATGCTCATCAGCATGACCATCATCACCGTGCTGCTGTCGGTTTTCATGGGCCGCCAACCCATCACCCCGGAAACCGGCACGGCGTTTATCACCACCATGCGCTGGTCCCTGATGGTTTTCGCCCTGATGAGCGTAGCAGGCATCGCCTGCTCCCTGGGCAGGATCGCTCCCCGGCCGGTGCATCGGGGTTCTTCGGAGCCGCCGAACGGGTTAGGATAATTCAAAAAAGACAAATCTGATTGCGCGGCAACAAAACATATCGGGTTTATTTCTTCGTCTTTTCCCGACGAACATGTGTTTTTGCTCCCTGAGCGCGTTTCAAATATTTAACATCCGCTTTATCCTGATCCCTATTGGCCTTTTGTTTGTTTTGGATCAGGTCATCGAGTGAAATGTACCAGGCATCCACATTGCCATATTTACCCTTGACACGCCTTGCCCACGCCGCTTCAAAATCAGCAATACCGGCAACATTTCCCATCAAATCGATCCGGACCGGCGCGACGCCCAACTGAACGATCATTTCCGGATTGGCAAGATCGCCAGCCGTTATTCCAATGTCATGTCCTCCAAAAAACTCTTGAATGACTTTGAGTATGGCCGCGGCGGATTCGGGACCGGTTTCATGCAGGATATCAAGATCTTTTGTCGCCCTCGGCCGTGCATGGAATGCAACCGCATGCGCACCGATGATAAGAAACTTGATGTTATTTGCGTTTAATAGTTCGATAAACTCTTCGTAATCTTTCTGCGCCATGCTTCCCCCTGGTTTTCAAGCATCCGGACAAACACTCATCAACGGCATTCACCCTCTCATCCGGAGAAAGATCTTCAAACCAGAACCGAAAATCTTCCTGTTCCGCTTCGGCAAAAGATACCACCTTCGCCGTCCATAATCTTCCGTGTCTATCCCTTGCGCTTCCGCGTTCTTTAAGGGTCGTCATCGTCCTATCCTCTTTATTCAATGTCACAGCAATTCACGGCGACTACTAGTTTTTTGATTTAATTGGCTATTGAGACGTAAATTGTATGAAATTATAGACTGGCCGGCTCAAATTGTAAAGGTCATACCTTTTTGCACGGTAAAAAACCGTCAGAAATTGACATGGCCGGGTGGCGTTGACAAAATGTGGAAACAGCAATTTGGGCGGATTGAAAATCCGGTTCAAAAATAAAGGGCTTTCAGAAAAAGGGGATTATAATAGGCATTTCTCCCCATCACAGTGCCAGTTCGATCAGATGCGGGCCGCCCTCGGACAGGGCTTTTTCAAATGCCTGGGCCATGCCCTCGCAGGTGTCGACCGATACCGAGGGGACGCCGTGTGCCTGGCCGAGTTTCACCCAGTTAATGCCGGACAAATCGGTCATGCGGCCGGCGTTGGCTCCGGGAGAAAGGTTGCCGGCCCGGGCCATCTCCAGTTTTAAAATATCGTAGGACCGGTTCGAACAGATCAGGGTGATGACGTTTAATCCTTCCCGCGCCTGGGTCCACAGGGACTGAATGGTGTACATGGCACTGCCGTCGGCCTGGAAATCGATCACCGGCCGATCCGGGCAGGCAATGGCGGCTCCCGTGGCGCAGGGCGGCCCCTGACCGATGGAACCACCGGTCAGGGCCAGGAGGGTAAACCGGGGACAGGTGTTGATCAGAGCATGATAAGCCAGACTGTTGGTTATGGCTTCTTCCACCACAATGGCGTTTTCCGGCTGCAGGGCCGCCAGCACGGCGCCGGCCTTTGCCCCGTCCAGCCGGCCCGAGGGCATGTCCGGACGTCGGGGGACCGACAGGACTCCGGAATCGGGTTTATTCGGCGCATTCAGGGCATCGGCAATCATGGAGAGAGCATCAAGGGCCGCCCCGTCGCCTCTTTCCATCACCAGTCGCTGTTGATCATCCCGGATGAAAACACTCGGCAGGCCTTCATATCCGAAAAACGCCACGGGCGCGCGGGTGCCGATGCACACAATTCCCTCATAAGGCTTTAACGCCTCCAGGGCCATTTCCGGCAGATAGGGAATCCGGTGAATATCGGGATACCCGGCCCCCTGCTCCAGCCGGGCAGGAAAGGTATCATAAAACAAATCGCAACCGGTTTTGGTTTTGATCCGGGCCGCCATCATCAGGCCTGTTTCGGATAATGCCCGCCCACCCAGAATCAGGGCGCACCGTTTTTCGCGCCCCAGCATGGCCACAGCCTGTCCGATCCATTTTTCATCGATTCCGGAACGGTCGCCATCAGAAACGATAGCCTCCGAAGAGTCTGTCGTTTCCACACATTCCGCCCATTGAAAATCATTGGGCACGATCAGAGTAGCCATCTGACCGTTTATGGCCCGGGCAACGGCCTCTTTGGTATCCCGGCCGAAATGCCCGGCTGTTTTTACCGTGCGATGCCATCCGGACACGCTTCCGGCCAGGGCATCGATATCCATGGCCAGCAGGGGATCAAAAGGGAGGTGCCAGCTCGCATGCTCCCCCACTACATTGAACATGGGGACCCGGGCCCGCCGGGCATTATGGAGGTTGGCGACGCCGTTGGCAAAACCCGGCCCCAGGTGCAGCAGGGTCATGGCCGGTTTTCCGGCCATGCGGGCATAGCCGTCCGCCGCGCCGGTGCACACCCCTTCAAACAGCCCCAGCACGGCCCGCATGCCGGCGACCTTGTCCAGAGCGTTTACCAGCGGCATTTCCGTAGTGCCGGGGTTGGCGAAACAGACATCGATACCGGCCTTGACGGCGTATTGAATGATAAAATCCGCGTTGTTCATATAACAATAAACCTCCCTTAATGACGGCATGACAAAATATAAAATCGGTGGTTTCGATGGCTTTGGTTTATGTTTGACAGGCAGGCAACTGCATAAAATTCCTTGATCGCCTACCCGCGAATTAAAACGTTCGGGCCGCAACCCCTTTTCCGCCGGCAATTCCCCGCAGCACGATCAGCCCCTCAGTCAACAGCCAAACGTTTAAGCCCATGACCAGGGACCCGATGCCGAAGAGCAGCCAGTTGCGGGTGATAAAATATTCCTCAATATTAAGCACCATGGCCCAGGATGTGATGGCCAGCATGAAAAACATGGGCAGAAACGTATAGACGGCCCGGATATTTTTGCGTACCAGGTAAATGGTGATCGCCAGAAGGGCCAGGCCCGCCAGGAGTTGATTGACCGTGCCGAAAAGGGGCCAGAGCTTCAGGGCGCCCTTGCCGGTGCCGTCGTAAAAGGCCAGGGCCAGGGCCGTGCCCACGGCAACAAATGTGGCCATCACATTATTCGTCAAGGGCTTTACCGAGACGGCCTTTCCCAGCTCCACCAGAATATATCGCTGGATCCGCGTGGCCGTGTCCACGGTGGTAGCCGCAAAGGAAACGATGAAAACCGCCATGATCGCCAGACAGAAGGAATGGGACAGCCCGATCCCCTCGACCATGTTGGCCGAACCGTAGATAAAGGCGGCCAGTTTGGAACCCAGGCCGTCGGCGGCCTGCCAGGTGGCGTAATGGGTATTAAATGCCGCCACGCCGGTATGCACCTGGCCGTTGATGTCAAGCCCCATTCCCAGGCCGGCGGTGCAGGCGATCACCACCAGGATGGCCAGAGCGCCTTCCATGAGCATGCTCCCGTAGGAAATAAACTGGGCGTCGGACTCACTGGCGCACTGCTTTGAAGACGTGCCCGAGCTGACCAGGCAGTGAAACCCGGAAATGGCCCCGCAGGCGATGATCACGAAAATAAAAGGAAGCAGGGCCGGCGCGCCCGACGGATCAACATGGATCGCGGGCGCCACCACCGTGGGCCGGGTCCATAAAATGCCGCCAACGATCAAACCCATGGCGATCATGAGCTGATGGGAATTAATGTAATCCCTCGGCTGAAGCAGCATCTGCACCGGCAAAAGGGAAGCAATAAGAGCATACCCGAGCACGATGACAATCCACACGGATAAGACGCCGATGGGGCCAAGCCCTGTAGCGGAAAGATCCACCGGAACCAGGCTTCCCACCCAGACAAAAACATACATCAGGGTCACGGCCACGATACTGGGCCAGAAAATATTGCCTTTTTTCCGGTAGACCCACCAGCCCAGAATCATGGCAATGGGGATTTCCGTCCAGATCGGAATTACGGACTGGGGATACATGGTAAACAAAATGGCGATGATCAGACCGAATACCGCGATGACGATCCAGAGCTCAAAAAAAATGATAAGCAGAAACAACAGCCTGACCCGCGGGCTGATCAGATCAGCCGCCACATCGCCGATGGAGCGGCCCTGTTTTCGCATGGAAACAATCAGCGCACCGAAATCATGCACCGCGCCGAGAAATATCGTTCCCAAAATGATCCAGGCCACGGCCGGAACCCAGCCCCAGATCACGGCGATGGCCGGCCCCACAATGGGGCCCAGCCCGGCAATGGAGGTAAAATGATGCCCGAACAGTATATGCCTTGACGTGGGCACAAAATCGTAATCATCCCTCAAGGCGCCGCTGGGACAGGCATTTTCCGGCCGTATCCTGAAAATCCGGCCCGCCAGAAACCGGCCGTAGGTAAAATAAGCCACCCCGAAAGCCCCTGCCGCAAACACAGCCAGAATCAACGCATTCATCGCCTGTCCCCCTGTCGACTTATACTGCCTGATGCGCCTGAGTTACTGATAATGAAATCAAAAAATCCGGCCATGCATCTATCATCTTTTTACATAGAATTCAAAAGTTTTATCCGGTCCTTTTTTTATAAAAGGGCCTTGCCTTAGCGCTGTAAAGTGGTCAAACCTTATTGTGACTCATTGAAAAATCGGGATGTAGCGGGACCATGATGCCAAAAAATACTTCAAAATTATAAGCTTCACCGCCAATAAATCACAAATCAAGGTTTGACCCCCCACATAATGCATTGACAGTCTGGGATGCCGGGAATAAATTCCAATTATCCGATCGATCCGCGGTCTTTTCATTTTAGGGAGGCGTATCCGAATGTCGGTCTGGGAAATTGCGGTGACCCGCCAATTACGGCAAGTGGGGATAGTGCATCATTTTTTGGCTTCGACCGTCGGGCTGATGGATTCGCCGTGCGGTAATATCGCCTTATGATCTCGGTCGCCGCTGCTATTTTCATCCTGACCTACGCGGGCGTGGCCGTGGGCCGGATACCGGGACTGATGCTGGACCGGACCGGCATTGCCCTGCTCGGGGCCATCGCCATGGTGGTTTTCGGCGTGATTTCCGTAGAGCAGGCGGCGGACGCCGTGGACGTGTCAACGATCCTGCTGCTTTATGCCCTGATGATCGTCTCGGCCCAGCTCCGGCTCGGGGGATTCTACACCTGGGCGGTCCTGAAAAGCACGGCCTTTCTGGACTATCCCCGGACCTTTCTGTTTTCCGTGATGATGCTTTCGGCTGCCCTTTCCGCCATCCTGGCCAACGATATTGTCTGCCTGGCCTTCACTCCGGTACTGGCCGTGACCCTGCTCACCGCGCGGGTCAACCCGGCGCCGTTTCTGATCGGCCTGGCCATGGCCAGCAATATCGGGTCGGCCGCCACCATCATCGGCAACCCGCAAAACATGCTCATCGGGCAGATGGGGCGTCTCGACTTCGGCCAATTCATGGCATGGTGCGGCCCGCCGTCCATGGCCGCCCTGCTGGCCGCCTATCTGCTGATCTGCCGGCTTTACCGGGGTCGGTTTGCTGTTTCACTACTACCGGGGCGGATGCCTCCAAAAAACGGAGTGTGGCCGGAGTTCAATGCCTGGCAGAGCGGCAAAGGGCTGATGGCCGCGGCCGCGCTCATGGTTCTTTTCTTTTCCCCGGTACCCCGGGAATATGCGGCCATCGGCGTGGCGGGGGTGCTGCTGTGCAGCCGGAAACTGCGATCAAGGAGCATGCTGGAATTCATCGACTGGCACCTGATCACCCTGTTCTGCGCATTGTTTGTTATTATCCAGGGAATTGTCGCATACGATATCCCGGCCGCGGTAATCGCTCATCTGGGTCGATACGGCATTGACCCGGGCAACCTTTTCATCCTCACCGGCGTATCCGCCGTCATGAGCAACATGGTCAGCAATGTGCCGGCCGTGATTCTGCTGATCCAGTTTCTGAATCCCGCCGATCCGGCGGCATGGCATGTGCTGGCGGTTTCTTCCACCTTTGCGGGCAACCTGATTGTCATCGGCAGCATCGCCAACCTGATCGTAATTGAACAGGCCAGAAACTTCGGAATCGAGATCGGATTTAAGGAGCACGCCCGTGCGGGTATCCCCGTGACGCTGATATCTATTGCCATTCTTTGCGGCTGGATCCTGTTGACAAGCTGATATGACGCCTCCGGGTTTCGGCTTTGGGTGTGCGGCGCTATCAGCCGGCGACATCATGAAAATAGCCGTTCATGACCGGACGTGCAGTTTGAAAAAACTTCTTTTTACGATGGAAACTCCCGAAGCATTTCGTGGATGCCTTTATGCATTTCATACCAGAACTCATAGGCGGCGGCGTATTCATCTTTTTCGAAACGATCGATCCATTGGTTCAGTTCGTCGTGGTTGTCGCCATCGATTTCCTTTTTGTTTTTCAAAAATGTGGACACCATGTCGCGGGCCCGCTTTGGTTCCCAGAAAACAGAGGCGTTGCGGCTGGTAATGCGGCTTGCGGTCAGATTTATGGAACGCAGAAACGCTTCCCCACACCCGAAAAGATTTTCCACGATATCGGGTATCAGCGTTTCGGCCCAGGCCCGGTGGAAACGGCAGATTCCCATGTTGTCTACCATCAGCTCCTTGAGCATGCGCCGGGCGTTTTCTCTTCCCAGTTCACGGGGTGGTAAAAAATTCCGGCCGTAGTGCATGTAATATTTACCCGTTATGGCCATGGGCGCAAAGGCCCCGGGTGTCCAGTACTGATTGGGAACAACCCAGCCCTGGCGGGCAAAGGCGTTGTATACAAACCGATCCAGCACCGGCGTCCCCTTTTCCCGCGCGAGACGGCGTGCAAATTTCCTGGCCCCGAACCGCAACGGTATTTTTCCATCAGGTTGGCTCATCTGATCCAGCAGGGCCATGCCAAGTTTTGCATTGTGCATGGAGTCTTCTACCACGTCAAAGTCCGCCGTCTCCCATTTGGGCATCCGGTCCACCCCCAGGTCCCCGGGTGTGATTAGCCCGTCGTCCATGCAGTCCATGAGCCATGCCAGAATCCCGCCGACAGAGATGGCGTCAAAACCCAGGCGGTCGGCATGGTGGTTGAGCTGCTCGGCGGCCCGCTGGTCGAAGATGCCGCATAGCGGCCCCATGGACTGATAAGGTTCGTAGTCTTTTTTATAGATGCCGTGCATTTTTTTGCAAACCGCCGCGCACGGCTCGCCGCAATTGCGCTGCTGTTTGGTTTGTATGGTCTCCTCGTTGAACTGTTTGAGGTAATGATTGACGATAAACCGCTGGTGAAAATCCCGGCGCGCCTCCTGACTCCAGTAGATGGTGCGGTAATTAAACGCCAGGATATCGCCGCCCATTGTGGCGTAATTAGCCCCGAACGTGCCGCCTGTTTCGAGTTTCGGATCATAACGGTATTTGGTGGTGGCCTCCATATCCTTGGCCGCCATCCGCTGGTTGAATTTGTCTTCGAACCATTCGTCCGCCACGGAGCGATCACGGAAATCCTCATCAATATGGGTTCCGCCGTATATGACGCCCACAAGACCATGCTCCTGAAACAGCTTGCTGCCGAAGCCGCCTCTGCCGGCCCAGGTATCCACAGGGGTAAGCACCCCCTTTTTTACCGGAGCCGAGGCAATGGCCCCGAAATCAGTATAACGGGCGGCCGGACCCGCGGCCAGAACCCGGAGATCCTTTTCATACCGCTCCCCGAACATCCGGATGGCCTCTTCCATCACGGCATAAACCCCTTTTCGGCCCTGGTCCCAGATCTTTTCCGGCACGACCGGAACCAGTTCCACCGCGATTTCTTCGCCGTGGCTGCGGTTTAAGTACAAGAGCGAAGGCTGCGGGGCTTTGCCGATAAGGCTGAGTATGTTGATGCCGAGGTTGTCAAAAACCAGGGCCGCCCCTCCCATGGAGGAGACATAAAAACCGTGCCAGCAGGGAGAAATCCCGGCGAATATGAGCCGGTTGGATCCGGGAAACACGGAGCCGGCCAGAAGCCCGGCGCCGATGGTCAAGGCGTTATGCTTGAAGGCCAGATGAATCCCCATATCCACGGGACCGAAAAAATCGCCCACACGGTAGCGCTGCATGCGGTAAAAGCCCGTGGCGGCATCCAGCATCAGCACTTTGAGTTCATATTTTTTATCAGGCATTTCGTCGACCGTCTCCTTGCCGTCCCATGCTTATATAATGCGCTTGGCGCACACAAATTGGTTGCCATTGGAAATAACGATACGAAGACTTGATTATAAACGAAATAGGGTTCAATCTCAACCCTCAGTTTAAACAATAGATTCCGGAAACTCATTAACAACTCCGTAAAAAAGGGTCATATGTTGTCCAGCGGCAACATATGACCCTTTTAAGACATTCATAGTTATAGGTGGCAGGAGATAAAGGCTAATCCGGTATCGGATCAGCGCTTTCCGCCGGCGAAAAGGCCGCTTCTTCTTTCTGAATCGTTTCCATTTCCGCTTCCATTATAATCCGGGCTGCTTCTTCATATCCTTGCATTGTAATTTCAT
This sequence comes from Desulfobacteraceae bacterium, assembly GCA_003597945.1. GTDB lineage: Bacteria > Desulfobacterota > Desulfobacteria > Desulfobacterales > Desulfosalsimonadaceae > SURF-33. The sequence goes on from QZJS01000006.1 coordinate 35,528, forward strand.
ATTTTTCCGCCCGGGCAGTCTCCATGGCCTGCGGGGTCGGCATCATGACCGTCTCTTCAGAGCCGCACGCACCAAAAACCAAAACCATTAGCAGCAGCATTTGGGCTATAAATATCCGCACAAGAAGGTTGTTCATTTTAGATCTTGTCCCTTACTGCCTGATTCGTAACGCGATGGTTTAACAGCCTTTATACCGGCTCAAAATGCTTTACCGTGATCAACCTGCGATCATTGATCACTGCCCCCAGTTCTCCGGTTACCCTTATTTTCCGGTGAACCAGCCCCATCAACCGGCGACCGGGTTCGGTCAGGCCATCGATTAAATATTCCTGTTCCTTGTATGTCGATAACGCAAAGGACCGGGGATTCCCCGTTTCATCCCAGTCCACGGGAATGACAACGCCTATGGCTGTTATGTGTTTTTCATTATTTTCATTCAGCGTCATTTCAAAATCCTTTTAATTTCACCCCTGGCAATTCTAATGCAATCATCGGGCCATTTCTAATTATATCACAGGGTCGAAACCGTTGGAAAAGCACGGGGAGGATGTGGAGTGGAAATCGGAAGATTTGATGAAAACTTGTCGTGGTTGCGATTCACGAATTTACGGTTACGCCTTGAATTCTTCTTTGATAATACCGTATCGCGTTATGAGTTTATGGAACTGGCGTGTCGTAATGCCGGCGTCTTCGGCGCTCTTGTTGACCCGGCCCTTATTGCGGGTTAACAGGAGCCGGAGGTACTGCTGCTCGAATTCTTCCAGAACACCGCGCCGGGCCTCGGCAATGGGGATTTTTGCGTCAACGGCAAGGGCATTCCGATACGGACCGTTTCCCAGCAACTCCTGGGGGAAATACAGAGGGGTCAGCGTGTCGGCGGTTTCCAGTATATAGGCCCGTTCCAGAATATTTTCCAGTTCCCGAATGTTTCCCGGCCAGGCGTAGCGCTTCATGGCGGCGATCACGTCCGGATGGATCGCTTTGATCGATCGATTCATCCGGGCATTTAATCGCGCCAGAAACACTTCCGCCAGGATCGGAATATCCTCTGCTCTTTCCCGCAAAGGGGGGATTTCAATGGGAAACACATTGAGCCTGAAATAAAGATCCCGGCGGAAAGTCCCCTGATCGCACATCGCTTTTAAATCCATATTGGCCGCGGCAATTACACGCGCATCGGTCTGGATAATATCCTCGCCACCCACCCGGGAGAAGGTCCCGTCCTGAAGAACCTGGAGGAGCTTGATCTGAGCGGAAGGGGTAAGCGTGGCGATTTCATCTAAAAAAATGCTTCCCTGCCGGGCGATTTCAAATTTCCCCAGCTTCCGCCGGACCGCGCCGGTAAAGGCCCCTTTTTCATGTCCGAAAAGCTCGCTTTCAACAAGAGTTTCGGGGATAGCGCCACAATGAACGCTGATGAATCTTCCTTGTTCCCGGTTGCTGTGCCGGTGGATCAGACTGGCCAGGACGCCCTTGCCCGTGCCGGTCTCTCCCGCAAGCAGCACCGTGGCCCGGGTCGGCGCAACCAGACGGATTAATTCATAAACTTTTTTCATCGCCGGATGATTCGTCTGAATAAACGCCAGGGCATCAGTTTTCCAGAACTGGCCCCGGAAATAATCAAGCTCCGACTGGACGATCATTTCATTGCTGATGCACTCCGCAACATGCCGAATTTCCTCGGCATCAAGCGGTCGTGTTACGTAATCGCTCGCCCCGGAACGCACGGCTTTTACGGCATCCCGGATACGTGCCTTGTCCGCCACGACAACGATTTCGATGGTGGGGAAATAATTCTTGAAGGAGTGAATGGTTTCCTGGCAATATCGTCCACCGTTGCCGAGCATATCGATGTCTATGAATACAAGGTCGGAGCGCCGCTGGGCCAGGAGTTCCAATGCTTTCCCGACATCGGAAGCGAGCTTGAGGGTTCGAGCCTGTTGGAACGCCAGGCGAACCTGTTCAATATCGTGATGATTTTTGGAAACGATCAGAATATGTTGCATTTTCCCATACCGGAACCATTAATTCCGATTTTTGCAAAAAACCGGAATTATTAATTCTTATTTTTTCTATTGTTATCATTAATTAATGGATTTGTAAAAAACTGTTTATCCCACTGCACGATATTTCTTACAGCAAACAACTTCAGGGAAGTTTCCTGGAAGCGCCCCCGACCCCGGGACCGACATTACTCTTGGAATGGTATAAATAATGCATGCATATTTATGTTTATATCAATATTTCAAATGCGACGATTATTATTGACAACAAGCGGTGACAACATTTTAATATTAATGTATAATAAAAATTCTTTTAAGCTCCGGCGTAAAAGGTTATCAAAAATTGAAACAATAACCTGTCGAAACCATTGATTATATAAAAATGAATAAAAATAAAATCGCCTTTTTCCTGACCATGATCTTCATTAGTCTCAACGGGTCGGCCGCGGCCGCCGCTTTCCAGTATACGTTTTCCCCCGGGTTGGGGTTAATGGGAAGCGAGCGCAGTGTGATCGGGTTTTTCCAGTATCATACCGTCGGCTACAAGGAGACCCTGCTGGACGTAGCCCGGAATTATGAGCTGGGATATAATGAAGTCGCCCTGTATTATCCGGATATTGATCCGTGGGTACCCAAAGCCGGTACCCGTCTGACCATTCCGAGCCGATGGATCCTGCCCCCGACCCGGCATGAGGAAGTGGTCATCAATATTCCGGAAATGCGGCTCTATCTTTTCATGAAAAAAATTGGTATGGTAAAAACCTATCCCTTGGGTCTTGGCCGCGAGGGTTTTGAAACCCCCGTCGGTACGCACCGCGTGGTGGCCAAGCAGGCCAACCCCACTTGGATGCCACCGCCGTCGGCCTGGGAAGAATACGGTAAAACGCCCGTGCCGCCTGGCCCAAACAATCCACTGGGAGATTACTGGGTCGGATTATCGGCCAAACATATCGGCATTCACGGCACCAATAATCCCTGGGGTGTGGGCAGACTGGTCAGCCGGGGGTGCATCCGGATGTATCCGGAGCATATTTCCCTATTTTATCAGGAAGTCAGTATGGGCGCACAGGTAGAGGTAATCTATGAACCGGTCAAGATTGGTGTTGAAAACGGCTTGATTTACTTAGAAGTTCATCCTGATATTTATGAACGCATACCCGACCTGTTGCATCATGCAGAGGCACTATTCAAACAAAGGGGCCTCTGGGAACTTGTTGAGCACGATGAAGTCATCCGTTGTGTTGAAGAAAAAAACGGCGTACCATTTCCAGTAGGATCAGTTGCGAAAGGGGGTGACGGTTAACCGGAATTTTCAAGATCGCGTGATTAAGAACATTCACTAAACATATAACAAAAATGAAAAGGAGAAAGAACAATGAAGAATTTCAAAGCTTCCAAGGTGATTCGCATCTGTGTCGTTCTGATGGCTCTGGGATTTATGGTCAGCGGCTGCGCCACCACCGCCCAGGTAAAACAACTCGAGGACCAGATTAACGCGGCATCACTGAAAGCCGACAACGCCATGGCCGCTGCAGCTGCCGCTCAAAAAACAGCTGATGATTGCAGCGCCACCGCCGACAAGGCCAATCTGGCAGCCAAGCAGGCAGCCGACAGGGCCGCTGCAGCTGCCGACAGAGCCGAAAACGCCGCTGCCAAAGCAGAAGCCGTTTTCATGAAACACATGAAAAAGTAAAAGGAGGAACAACCTATGAAAATTCTTAAAAATTCCAAAGCAATTCGTGTTTGCGTCATTCTGATGGCCCTGGCGTTTATGGTCAGCGGCTGCGCCACCTGCGCCTCGGTAAAGCAACTCCAGGCACAGGTTGACGCGGTTTCCCTGAAAGCAGATAACGCCATGGCCGCGGCCGCCGCTGCCCAGAAAACAGCTGATGATTGTTGCGCCACCGCCGACAGAGCCAATCAAACAGCCAAGCAGGCAGCCGACAGGGCAGCCGCTGCTGCTGACCGGGCCGAAAACGCCGCCGCCAAGGCAGAAGCTGTTTTCATGAAGCACATGAAAAAATAATTTGCAGCAAGTAAAATAAAGTTTCCCCTGCGATAGAGGGCGCGCCTGTTGATTTTGCGGCCCTCTATCGTTTTTTATCCTCTTTTTCCGTTTTTACTCACGAATTTCCTCTTCTGAAATCTCCAGCAGGGGCGCGAGATCCGGGAGCATCATTTTCAGCACCTGTACCGGAAGGGAACTGGAAAATGCATAATCGCCGGCGGTCGGTCCGGATACGTAAGCAGTGATGGTGCCGAAAAAACGGTCCCCGATGAAAAAAACAAAGGTCGCGGTCCGATTGACCACGCGGTCGCCGATAAGCGCGCCGCCCGGGCCGAAGGTCTTGTACCGGTGATCCCCGGTGCCTGTTTTCCCACCGATGGTCGCATATCGCCCGCCCGAAAGGGAAATCCCTTTCTGCAGGCGACGGGCCGTGCCGTCGGCCACCACCTCCCGCATGGCCCCTTCGACAATTTGCGCCACTTCGACCGGTATGACCTTTTTCCCGACAGATGCCGTGCGCTCCAGACGGGTTTCATAAGGCGTGTCCATGCCGAAATGAAGCCTCTGGACCCGCACCATCGGCTTTCTTACCCCTTTGTTTAAAATAATGCCGGACAACTCGGCCAGCGCCCCGGGCCGGTCCGCTGAACTTCCCAGGGTGGTTGCATAGGATGGTATCAGGTAATCAAAGGGGTATCCCATGCGCTGCCACGCATGGTGAACGTCCTGGAAAGCCTCCAGTTCGAGAATCGTCCGGATACGTTGAAATTGTTTACTCCGGCTGCGGGTCTTAAACAGCCATTGGTATACTTCCTGACGCACATCTTCGCTGTCCGCGATGGCCTGCCGGATACCAGCTTCCGGATGTTCCATCATATACCGGGCCGTCCATAACTCCAGGGGATGAATATTGGCGATGTATCCGATGTCGGCCAGGATAAATGCGCCGGGTGCGTAATCCCCATATAGTTTTTGAATAAAAGGCATGGTCAGCCGGGAATCCGGCAGATGCCGATGCAGAAAACCGGCAAAGGCCTCCATGGTCGCTTCCGGCCTCAAAAATCGAAAAACCGCGGCCAGGTGCGCCGGCACCGGCCGGATTTCCTCTATCAGCAGGTCCATCGCCGCCTCCGGCGTTTTCCTGCTGTATTGATCATAAAACCGCCGGATAAAAACAATCCCTTCCCTGTCGGCGAATACCGACAGCAGGCGGCGTTTATCCGGTTCATCGAGTTTTTCCAGTGCTCCTGGAGTGGTGCCGTAGCGCTGGAAAATGTGATAGCCGACAATATCTTTCATCAGGCGGATAAAAACCAGGTTGACGGAATTTTTAAAGGCATCCCCCACGGACATGACCCGGTTGTTGTCGGCACGGTTGAAATTGGAAAAGCTATGCAGTCCGCCACCGGTGAAAAACCGCTCCGCCGGACTGCCCGAATACCGCCTCTCCATGGCCGCGGCCAGCATGGATGAAAGATCTTGTTTCGGGTTTTCCCTCAGATGACCGACGGCCCAGCGGGACAGGGGGTCTATGGTTTCTTTTCCTTGGACCCGCGCCAGTTGATGCGCTTCCATTCCCCCGTAAGTCTGGTGAAGTCCGGCGATGATTTCAAGGTAATGCACCAGGGTCCGCAACTTGGCCGAAGACCCCAGATCAAGCTTGGTCTGCTCGTCGATATTAAAGGGGCCGTCATAGGTATTGGTCTGAACCCTCAGCAGATTGCCATCGTATGTGGCCTCATAAAGACTGAAACTATAGACCACGCCGGTGGGATCGCCCTTTTCCAGAAGGAAAGGCGCGATCAGTCCGGCCCGTTCAACATGTGAAGGGTCGCGAAGCCCCATGAGCATGTCCGTGGCCCTTTCCTGAAGATCCAAATCGATGGTGGTCTTGACGTCCATATCCAAACGGTCAAGATCATAGAGCCTTTCCACGTCGAGACCGGCAAGCAGCCGGGAACGGATCAAATTGGAGGCCTTGCGCCGGGCCGGATCAAGCCGGTATACAATTTGTGCTTCCCGGGCAAAGCTCAAGTCGGCCCCCAAAGCTGCCTCTCGGACAGCAGGCGATATCAGGCCGTCTCTTGTCATCAGCCGCAGATAACTTTCAGTCAGCGCCTCAAGGGATTGGCGACTGGTCAGCAGATATGCCGACGGACGGCGCTGGGCCAGGAAAAGGCTGAGGGCCGCCTTGACCGCCCTGCCGGTCTGTTCACGCATGTGACGGTCGGGCGGTCCTTTTTCCAGATCCCACAACAGACGGTTAACCGTCTCGAAATCCATGCCGTACCAGGCCCAGAGACCATCGCCTATGCCGATAACCTCGCCGTATCCGGGAGCAGCGGCCAGGGGGATGGCGTTGATATAATCCAGCACGATGCGCCGTCGGGCATCAACGGTCCATTCTCCCCACTGGTAGGCCCGCAGGGAAGCCGACACGATCTGCCTCAGCTTTTCCCGGGCGCCGGTGGTAATGCCGTCGGGCGAATGCCGGAACTTTTCGATCTGGGTGGCAAGGGTGCTGCCGCCGGCCACGTGATGATCATCATCGACTATAGCGATGACCGCGTCGATAAGCGATTTGCCCTGGCGTTTCCATTCAATGGCGGGATTCTGATACGGCGAAGAAGATTCAAACAGATAGCGGTTCTCGATGTATAAGAGCATGCGGATTAGTATCGGAGGAACGCTGCCGTAGCCGGGATAGACCCGCTGAGGGAAGCGGGTGCGCATAATCTGGCGGTCCCTCTGGTCATAGACGGTGATCCCCGCCTGGGTTTTTTCAGGATAGATCGAAAAAACGCCCAGCTCGTTATAACGGATCAGCTCAGGTGACCAACGGGCTTGGGCTGATACCGCATATCCGCCGGCCGTGAGTGTATCCCGCCATTCCGGAATCCTGACGTAGCCAAGACGCAGATCATACGGGCCGTGGGATGGAAACCTGATCTCGGGGGTATGGCCGGGGCCGACCTGCCATATAAAGTCTTCGGCGATGCGGGAAAAAACCATGGCCTGGATCCGCGAAGTTTGCATCTCCCAGACCGCCAGCACCATAACCGCGACGATCATTAAAAAAAACAGGCTCCAACCAATCAGCCTGCCCTTTCCGGCTCGTTTTTGGCTTATTGCACGGTTTTTCATTTTATCATTTCAGTCCGGATGTATGGGGATCCATGTCTTTTCAAGCCTTTTTGCAACCCGCTGATCCCCTGTAAAAACAATATGGTGCCGCTTTAATTATTTTTTAAATCCATGCAACTTTTATGCTCATGGATTTAAAAGGTATCATATCAGAGGACAATTGGCAAAAACCACCCGGAAAAAGGCATCCATTGACATCTTTTACCAAGAGATTATTTTTAGCCCATGACGCGTTTGACGCGCTCATCTTTTTCACGGGGCCGCAGGCTTTCACCCCTTTTTAACCCCTTTAAACTGCCCGCCCTTTTCCCGGACGATCACCGGGTGAAGGCATGGCATATAAGGAGATTCATCATGAACCGGAACCTTGACGCCGTGTTGTCAGCCATCGGAGACACTTTTCAGACAGAGATTGAAGCTGATGCGCGCTTTTACCGGGAAGTCGATATCGGAAAGCAGGCGGAGTCGATGGGACTTGCCGATGTTTTTGACCGCTTTCGCGGAGTTTCAGCCATCGTGCCGCTGCGGCGGCCGTCAACGGGCATGACCGTTCGCGTCGACGGCCGGACTTTTGTCAATTACGCCCAGTTTGATTCCGGCATCGCGGTGCCCGGATACGTTGCCGCGGAATCCGAACTGCCCCAAAAACCCTTTGCGGCCAATGACAGCATGATCCTTAATTTCGTCTAACGCGAGATGACAGCGGCAACGATTGACTGGCCGCCGATAAAACCGCCGACCCCGGTTACCAGTACATTCATGTCTTTCCCCAATCCAGATTTGACCTTATCGTAAAATATAGATGAATCTGGATTTTTTTCAAAACCATCAAACAAGATTATTGACGAACCCGCTGTTTTACCTTAGCAATAATTTTATTGGTTTTTTCAGGATCCTCCACAAAAAAAAAACGCATTAAGTTACCAAAACAAAAAAAGGAATCCCCATGATACGCCCCCTGCCACCGCCGGACATGCCCTTCTGGATCGGCAGAATGCTGCCGAAAAACCATATCCGGTATGTGATTGACGTGGGCGATCAGCAGCAGATGCATGTAATGGAAGCCGGCCAGGGCTTGCCGGTTTTAATGGTGCACGGCAATCCGACATGGGGATTCTTGTATCGCCGGATCATGGACCGGATTGCCGGCGATCAGATCCGCTGCATTGCTCCGGACCTGATCGGGCTGGGGTTTTCCAGCAAACCGCGATCCATTCAATCGCACACCCTGGAAAACCATGCCCGGTGGCTGGGTGCCCTGATCGATCAACTGGACCTTGATCAGGACGGGTTGATCTTTGTGGGCCAGGACTGGGGCGGCCCCATCGGGCTGCGAGCGCTTGCGGAACGATCCCACCTGATCAAGGGCATGGTGATCTTAAACACCGCCATTGCCCCGCCCAACCCGGATTTCAAGCCTACCGCCTTTCACCGGTTCAGTCGGATGCCGGTGATCAGCGACATAATATTCCGGGTTTTGGGCTTCCCCCAGAACATTCTGCATAAAACCCAGAAAAATCCGGACAGCATCAGCGGCAATATCGCAAGAGCCTACCAATATCCACTGCGAAAATTCCGGGAAAATGTGGCTCCCCTGGCCCTTGCCCGCATGGTGCCCGACGGTATGGGGCATCCGTCCGTCATAGGACTTGAAAAATGCCGGGCACTTGCTAAATCCTTTACCGGCCCCTGCGAAATCGTCTGGGGCACAAAAGACCCGATCCTCGGCCGGGCATTGAAGCGGGTCCGAGCCGTCCTGCCGCATGCCCGGGTAACCGAAACCGCTGCGGGGCACTTTATCCAGGAGGAAAAACCGGATCTGATTGCCGAAGCCGTCAAGCGGGTGGTCCAACAAAGAGAATAGGGTTATTTTCAGAGCAAGATCCGGCCGCCGGTAAAATATCCGGCGTAAAACAAGTCAGCCGTCTTTTTCAGTTACAGATCCCTTTTTACAGCGCTTTTTTTTCGAACCAGAGAAAAAGCACTACGGCCGCCGCCACAAACACCGGGATGACGAACCAGTGGTTGACGCCAAGGACCTGCGGCAGGGTGATTTTGCCGTAATCCCCCCAAGTATAGACCGTTGACTTAAGCATGGGATAGGCTTCGGCAAAAATTCCGGCCCCGAATATCATCCCCAGGATACCCCATATCGCATCCCACCGCCCTTCCCCCAGGGCGCCCGCTGAGGTGCCCGGACAATATCCCAGCAAACCCCAGCCGATCCCGAAAACCAATCCGCCGATGATGACCGGCCCCAGAATCGTTGCTTTAATTGAGAGTTTGGCCAGACCCAGATCATTGAGCAGATAAACGCCCACCATGCCCACAATGACGCTGGAAAGCATGAACTTGACAATGGTCATGTCCTTCAGCCGCAACGCGCCCAGTTGCTTGTCATATAGCAACACGCGCCCCTTTTGCAGCAGAAACCCGAACAGCAGCCCGGTTATCAGTCCGTAAATAAGCATATTCATGACCGGTCACCTCCGTAAACCAGACGGGCGACGATCATGCCGCCGATAAAGAAGCAAACCAACGCGATAAACCCACTGACCGCCAGTTGAAGCGAACCGCTCAACCCGTGTCCGCTCGGTCAGCCATCGGCCAGGCGCGCGCCGAACATGGCCACGGCCCCGCCCACAAATGCCACCAGAGCGCGCCGGCCCACGCTGCGGGCGCCAAACCGCCGGGCCCACATGTCCGGCACCGCCTGGAACTTAAATGATCCCGACGTCACAGCAGAGATGAACGACCCAAAAAAAATTCCCATAACAAACATCCACTGCCAGTCGATTGTGGGCGCCACCTTGATGAAATATTCCATCCCGGCCACCCGTTCCGGCCCGAAAAGCTGTTCGATCATACCGGCGGTTCGCACAAAACTGGTGGACGCGCCGAAATACTGACCGGCAAACCAGACCGAAAAAACCCCCACGAGTCCGGCCAGCGCCCCCGCCAGATAAGGGCTCCATCCGCCATTTTCGTTTTTTTTCATGATCACCTCCGTATAAGGGTTGCATCTGAAACGATCCCAACGATCCATTCGCGTCGCTATGTTTTTAACGGCCCACTATTTTAGAAAATACTATTTAAATCCCTGATTGTCAATTTTCTGAAGGAAAAATTAACGAAACGGGAATTCCAAAACCATAAAGGCAGCATGACATTCTAATCATATGCCAATAAAAAGATATTGAAATCAGCAATGCTTTTTTGTACATTGATTGAAAAAATCAATTCATTTTTTCAACGCCGTCATGTCTCACACCTAAACCAAGAAACAAAAAGGAGGGTACGCACCATGGGAAAAGAAATGGAAGTGGGCTGCGCCCGCCCCACGGGAGGTCCGGTGGGGGAAAAAGTGGAGCCGGAACCCGCACAACAAACCCTAATCCCAAAGGAGGTTTCACAAATGATCCGTGTTGGCAAAAAAGCACCGGATTTCGCCGCTCCCGCCTATCATAAAGGCAAATTTGTTTCCGTAAAACTCTCGGAGTACCTGGGCAAGTGGGTGCTGCTCTGTTTTTATCCCGGCGATTTTACGTTTGTCTGAGCCACCGAGATTTCGGCAGTTGCCGAAAAATATGCTGATTTTCAAAAGCTGGGCGTGGAAATCCTTTCCATGAGCATTGACAGCGTGTTTGTCCATAAAATGTGGAACGACAATGAATTATCCAAAATGGTCAAGGGCGGGGTCCCCTTTCCCATGCTGTCGGATGCCGGCGGCCGGGTGGGAAAAGTCTTCGGGGTATATGACGAGGACGCGGGCGTTGAAACCCGGGGCCGGTTCATCATCGATCCCGACGGCGTGGTCCAGGGATATGAAGTGCTGACCCCGCCGGTGGGACGCAACGTCATGGAATCCTTCCGGCAGGTGCAGGCCTTCCAGTTGGTGCGGAAATCCAAAGGCAAGGAAGCCACGCCTTCGGGATGGAGGCCGGGCAAAATGACCCTCAAACCCGGACCGGACCTGGTGGGCAAGGTATGGGAAGTCTGGAAAACCGACATGGCGTTTGATTAAAATCAGGCGCCGGACTTTTCGATGATCGCTTCGGGCAAGTCGATGACTTTGGCCCGCAGGTATTCGCCAAGCGTCTTGGCCTGGGGGTCGCTGCGCAGCGAAGCGGCCACGCCTTCTCCGAGCATGCCTTTGATATAGAAATTAAGGGCCAGGAGATTGGGAAACTCATAGCGCTCCATCTCAAATTCGCTCAAGTCGGCCAGAAGTTCCTTTAATTTTGCCGTGGTCAGAAATTCCCGCAGAAAGGCATAGGCTTGAGGGGTCTTGGCCCATATCCCGAGATTGGCGTTTCCGCCCTTGTCGCCCGAGCGCGTCGCAAAAGCACGGCCCAGGGCTATTTTTACCATTTTCCCCGCGGGCGCCGGAGGAATGAGTACTTCCCTCGCTTCCGGGATCGGGGCCGGAACCGCTGCCGGGTCATCCGGCGCCGCGGCATCCACTGCAACGGATTGCCCGTCCATCATGATGTTCTGCTGAATATGCCGGGTGGAGACAAGCGTCGGCCAGTGGGTAATGGCGGGGCCGCCCTTGGTGGGCGGAGCGGTTGCCGTGAAACCGGGGATGTTGGCCAGGCCCAGCTCAACGATTTTGGCGGAAAACAGGCCGACTTTTTTGGCGTCCGGGTCCATCACCGAGACCCGAAGATAAGCAAAGGCCTCGTCATTGGACCGGGGGTCTTCCTTATCGGATCGGATGAGCTGCACATCCTCCACGGCAAAATTGCCCCGGCCCCCGAGGTTGTCGAACAAGGCCTCCTCGAAGATTTTCGCCTTTTTTTCAATGTCGAGTCCCGTAAGAATGATGGTCATTGAATTTCGATAGTTGCCCGCATTATTGATGCAGACCTTTGTGGTTTCGGGGGGCGGCTCGCCTTTTACGCCGGTGATCCGGGTCCGGTCCGGCCCCTCCTGGGAGATTTCAATGGTATCGAACCGGGCCGCCACGTCCGGGGTCAGATATTTCGGCCCTCTCACTTCATAAAGGAGCTGGGCCTTGACCGTATCCACCGATACCAACCCACCGGTGCCCGGATGCTTGGTGATCACGCAGGAACCGTCGGAAAAGATTTCGGCGATGGGAAAGCCGACATTGATAAACGACGGCACCTCATGGATGAACGAGTAGTTGCCCCCCGTGGCCTGTGCGCCGCATTCGATGATGTGACCGGCAACAGCGGCCCCGGCAAGCCTGTCCCAGTCCCCGCGATCCCACCCGAACCACCAGGCCGCGGGACCCATCACCACCGCGGCATCGGCAAGGCGGCCGCCCACCACGATATCCGCCCCTTGCGCAAGGGCCTCCGCAACACCCCATCCGCCCAGGTAGGCATTGGCGGAAATGGGCATGCCCCCCGCATCCTTGAGGCTGATGCCCTTATCCAGGTGAATAAAGGCCTCGCCTTTTTCCTGCAGATCGGGAAGACGCCCCAGGAGATCATCGCCTTCAATGCAGGCGATTTTCGGATGTAGACCCAGTACATCCCCGATTTTCTGGAGTTCATTGGCCAGCCCCAGGGGATTGAGCCCGCCGGCGTTTGAAACCACCCGGATGCCCTTATCCAGGCATTCCCCCATCACCTGCTCCATTTGTTTTAAAAACGTGGCCACATAACCGGTGTCGGGTTTTTTCATTTTCTGGCCGAAAAGAATCGCCATGGTGAGTTCGGCCAGATAGTCCCCCGTCAGGAAATCAATAGGGCCGCCCTGCACCATTTCTCTGGCGGCGGACAGGCGGTCCCCGAAGAACCCGCTGCAGTTGGCGATGATGACCTTGTCTTTTCTTGTCGGATTGTTCCTGTTCATAAATCCCCCCCTGTAATGGTTATCGGCCGGTGAAAACCGGCGGCCGCTTTTCGATAAACGCCGTAATGCCCTCCCGGGCATCGTCCGTGCCCACCACTTCCTTGAGCTTTTCGGAAAGATGGATCAGAGCGGATTTCAACGGCATGTCGGTTGCTTCATAAAAGGCCAGTTTGCCGAGCCGCATGCCGATGGGGCTTTTGGAGACCAGGATCTTGAGAACGTTATTCACTTCTTCATCCAGGCCGTCCGCGGGCGCCGTCCGGGTGATCAATCCCATGTCCAGGGCCTCCCGGGCCGTCATCCGCTCGCCCAGCAGAATCATCTCCATGGCTTTTTTCCGCAAGACATTGCGGAATATCAGCGCGCCGATCATCATCGGCCACAGCCCGACGTTGACTTCCGGCGTACCGAATTTCGCGTCGTCCGCGGCGATCACGATATCACAGGCCAGCATAAATCCCATTCCGCCGGCCAGGCAATACCCTTTGACCCGGGCCACCGTTGGCTTGGGAAACCCCGCCAGCCGATCCAACAGATTAGCATACGACCCGAATATGTCTTTTCCTTCCGTTGCCATGCCGCCGGCAAGCTGGGCCCCGGTGCAGAAGGCCTTGTCCCCGGCCCCGGTGATCAGAACGGCGCGGACCCGCTCATCATTTTCCGCCTGATCAAGATAGGTATGAAAAAGATCAATGGCTTCGGGCGTAATGGCGTTTCGCTGCTGCTCGCGATTGATGGTGATGATGCCGACGGCATCCTCGACCCGGTAAAGCAAATGCTGATCATTCATGAGCGTGCCTCCTGTCTTTAGTATCCTTCGAGTTTGGCGATGACATCGCTCATCACCTCGCTGGCCCCTCCGCCGATGGAGAGCAGTCGGGCATCCCTGAACGCACGGGATATGCGCATCTCATTCATTAATCCCAGTCCGCCATACATCTGCAGGCAACCGTCGGCCACCTTGCCCATGAGGTTGCCGCTGAAAAGTTTTCCCATGGAGATTTCCCTGGAAACATCCTGACCGGCCATCTTCATCCGCACGATATGATAGGTGAGCTGCCGGAGGCACTCGATTTCACTGAGCCATTCCGCCAGCCGGTGGCGCAGGACCTGTTTCCTGATCAAAGGTTTTCCGAACACGATCCGTTTTTTCAGGTATTCAACCGTTTCATCGATCATGTCTCTGGCGCTGATATAGGCCAGGGGCAGCACGGCAAACCGCTCATGCTGGAACTGCATCATCTGGTGGATAAACCCTTCTCCTTCGATTCCGATAAGATTTTTTGCCGGAATTCTCATGTCGTCAAAATAGAGCTCCGCGGTATCACTGCTTCTCATGCCCATTTTATCCAGTTTTTTGCTGACCTTGAATCCGGGCAGGTTCGTGGGGACCACAAACAGACTGAAGGAATGGTATCCCGGAGCCTCGCTGGTGCGGGCCAGCAGGGTGAGGAAATCCGCCTGGGTGCCGTTGGTGATATAGGTTTTGGAGCCGTTTAAGATATAGGAATCGCCGTCTTTTCTGGCGAATGTCCGGATGGCCGCCACATCCGATCCGGCATCGGGCTCGGTAACGGCGATGGCGGAAACCATGTCGCCCTTGAGCGCGGGCTTTAGATAGGTCTGCTTCAGATACTCGCTGCCGAATTCATCGATGGCCGGTGTGGCCATGCACATCTGGACCGCAATGGCCATGGGCACGCCGCCGCAATGGGTATGGGCCAGCTCCTCCATGACCACGGTTTCATACCAGTAGTCCAGGCCCTCGCCGCCGTATTTTTCATCATAGCGGATGCCGAGAAATCCCAGGTCCCCCATTTTTTTGAACAGCGCGCGCAGGGGTATGATCCCCTTTTCCTCCCATTCATCCACATGCGGGTTGATTTCCCGGTTGACAAAATCCCTGACCGCCCCGCGCACCTGTTCGTGTGCTTTAGTAAAATAGATTTCGCTTCCCATGACGTTGATAACCCCCTGTTTAAAAATTAATTCTTGTAGGTTTCCGCTCTTTCAATATCCACCAGAATATCGCCCGGGGCCGCCTTGTCCCCCTCGGCGACATTGACGCTTCTTACTTTCCCGGCATAGGGCGCCATGAGGGTGGTCTCCATTTTCATGGCGGAAACCACCACGACCCCCTGTCCCTTCTCCACGGTGTCCCCTGTTTTTACCAGAACGGATATGACCAGAGACGGCATGGGCGGCGTAACCCGGTCCGGAAGACCGGCGGCCCCGTTTTTTTTTCGCTGCTGCCGGGAAGAATCATCATTATCTGAAACCATACAGACGCCGCCGTTGATATGGATGACTTTTCCATCCGCGGTTTGGGCCACATAAGCATCCATCCCGATTTTTTCTTTTCCGTCATCCACCACCATGTAAATTCTGTTTTCCGAAACCGCCTCATAGCTGACCCTGTATTCCTGTTCGCCGATGACGGCCGTCAACGAATTATTCTCCCGGTGCGGATCAATTTCCATCCGGATATCGGCATCGCTGATCCTGAGGTTGTATTCCATTATTTTCTCCGTTGGTCGTCTGCGCGTCCCGGCAGCGCATTTCGTCATCATCTATCGCCAGTTTCCGAGGGTCTCCCAGGGCGTCGGGAATTGCCCTTTTGCCGTCGAAAACGCCTCAGACCGCTTTTTTCCGGTCAATTCATGAACGGCAAAGGCCAGGCAGGCGCCATGGGGATTTACCGGCGTTGGTTTCCAGTTTGCAAAATGCCGGGGAATAAAATCCGTATGCGTATCGCCCTGTTTGAATGTTTCCGAGTCCATGACATCCATCAGAAACAAGATGGGGGTCTTGATCCCCAGGATGACATACCGGGAGAGGGCGTCGCGCATCCGCTTGACGGCAAGCTCTCGATTTTCGGCATAAACGATCAGCTTGGAGAGGATCGGGTCATATTCCAGCGGCACCGTGGCGCCCGAATAGACGCCGCCGTCATTGCGGATCCCCGGACCGGTAGGCTCCTGCAAAAAAAGAATTTTCCCCGGGGAGGGGAAAAAATCATTTTCCGGATCTTCCGCGTATATCCGGCATTCGATGGCATGTCCGCGGCCGGCGATATCTGACTGGGAAAGGTTCAGTTTCCGGCCGGCCGCGATTTCAATCTGGTGCCGGACGATATCGATGCCGGTGATCATCTCGGTCACCGGATGCTCCACCTGAAGGCGGGTATTGACTTCCAGAAAATAAAAACCGCCATTTTCATCCAGAAGGAATTCAACGGTGCCGGCATTGACATAACCCGCGGCCCGGGCCGCCGCCACCGCGGCCTGCCCCATTTTATCCCGAAGTATCGGCGTCAGGGCGGTGGAGGGGGATTCCTCGATAATCTTCTGGTGCCGCCGCTGGATGGAGCATTCCCTTTCCAGAAGGTGGATGACGTTGCCGTGGGCGTCCGCCAGAACCTGAATTTCAACATGCCGCGGACGGGCGATATACTTTTCAATATAGATGTCCGCGTTGCCGAACGCCGCGGCTGCTTCCCGGGCCGCTGAGCGGCAGGCTTCCGGGAGCTGGTCGCTTGAGGCGACGATGCGCATGCCTTTGCCGCCACCACCCCCGGCTGCTTTGATCAGTACCGGATAGCCGAGCTGCTCGGCGGCTTCGGCCAACCGGACGGGATCTGTTTCAGCCCGGTGCATCCCCGGTGTTACGGGAACCCCGCTGTCAACCATCATTCGTCGCGCGACGGTCTTGTCCCCCAGGGCGCGGATCACCTTTGAAGGCGGTCCGATAAAGATGACGCCGGCTGCTTCGCAGGCAGCCGCAAAATCAGCGTTTTCAGACAAAAAACCGTAGCCCGGATGAATCGCCATAGCACCGGTCTCCTGGGCCGCCGCGATAATCCGCTCAATATTGAGGTAGCTGCGGGCAGGTTCGGACGACCCGATATGAACCGATTCGTCCGCGCAAAACCGATGAGCCGCTTTTTTATCCGCATCCGAATATACAGCCACAGTCGCTATTCCCATCTCCCTGCAGGTGCGGATCACCCGCATGGCGATTTCACCGCGGTTGGCAATCAATATCTTGTGGAACATGGCGTGTCCTTAAAATTAAAATTACATCCTGAAAATCCCGTATCCGTATTCGTCATCTCTGAGGGGGGCGTTCAGGGAAGCGGATATGGCCAGTCCAAGGGCATCCCGGGTCTTTGCAGGATCGAGAATGCCGTCATCCCAGAGATGGGCCGTGCTGTAGTATGCATTTCCTTCTGTTTCCGCATTCTGCCGGATGGGGTCCCGGAGCGACTGCTCCTCTTCGGCGGTCAAGGGAGGTTTTCCCAGACGCCGATTCTGGTCGTTGGTGATGGAAATCAGGACATCGGCCGCCTGGGCTCCCCCCATGACTCCGATTTTGGAATTGGGCCACATCCACAAAAACCGTGGAGAATACGATCTGCCGCACATGGCGTAATTGCCGGCCCCAAAGGAAGCGCCGACAATCACCGTGAATTTGGGAACCGATGCCGTGGCAACGGCATTGACCATTTTATGGCCGTTTTTGGTAATCCCCCCTTCTTCGTAGGCCCGGCCGATGATAAAGCCGGTAATGTTTTGTAAAAACAGAAGCGGGATTTTGCGCTTGTCGCAGAGCTGAATAAACTGGGTGGCTTTTAAGGCGCTTTCGGGAAACAGGATTCCGTTGTTGCCCAGAATGCCCACCGGATAGCCGTGAATATAGGCCCAGCCGCAGACCAGCGTTGGCCCGTACATTTCCTTGAACTCCAGAAACCGGCTGCCGTCCACCATCCGGGCGATGATTTCCCGGCAGTCATAGGACACCGCGATATCCCGACTGACAATGCCGTAAATTTCTTTGGGATCATAGAGCGGCTCCTCGGGTTTGAGGCGGGTGATTTGGGCTTTGTCCGGATCCGGCAGGTTTTTTACGATTTTCCGGACAATGGCGATAGCGTCCGCGTCATCTTCGGCCATGTAATCGGAGACCCCTGATCGGCGGCAATGGACGTCGGGGCCGCCCAGGTCGTCGGCGCTCACCTCTTCGCCCGTGGCGGCTCTCACCAGCGGCGGACCGCCCAGAAAGATGGCGCCGTGGCCCTTGACATGGACGATCTCGTCGCACATGGCGACCCCGTATGCGCCGCCGGCCGTGCATAAGCCCATCACCGCGGCAATCTGGGGGATGCCCATTTTCGATATCTTGGCCTGGTTGTAAAAAATCCGGCCGCCGCCGTCGATGTCGGGGAAAATTTCCGACTGCAGCGGCAGATACCCGCCGGCTGAATCGATGAGCGAAACGCTGGGGAGGCGGTTTTCCATAACGATCTGCTGGCAGCGCAGCCCCTTTTTCACGCTCATGGGGAAACCGGCTCCGCCCTTGATGGTGGCGTCATTGATGGAA
The DNA here is from genome assembly GCA_003597945.1 of Desulfobacteraceae bacterium. Lineage (GTDB taxonomy): Bacteria > Desulfobacterota > Desulfobacteria > Desulfobacterales > Desulfosalsimonadaceae > SURF-33. The sequence goes on from QZJS01000006.1 coordinate 53,888, forward strand.
ATCATGACTTCTTTCCCCGCCACCATTCCGATGCCGGTAATCAGCCCGGCCTTATGCACTTTTCCGTCATACATGCCCCGGGCCGCCAGGGGCGCAATCTCCAGAAACGGTGAATTTTTGTCCAGCAGCAGCTCCAGCTTCTTTTTGGCCGGCAGTTTTCCGGATTCGTGAAGGCGGTCTATTGCTTTTTGGGATCGGCTTTCCATGGCCAGGGCGAGTTCTTTTTTCAAGTCAGTCACCAGCGTTTCCATGGCCTCGAAATTTTTCCGGTATTCATCCGAATTTTTATTCACCTTGCTCTCGATGATATACATGATCACGCTTCCTCGGGGTTGGCGGATACGGGAAACCGGCTTTTTCCGCTGCAGCCGTTTTGCGGCGGGCATTTGATTTGAGACAGCAGCGGACAGCCGACGGCCTCCGGTTCCTTGTGGATCAGTTTGAGGCAGACCTCGAACAGGGGCTCAAATGCGTCCATCAGGTTTTCCGGATTTTTGCGCAGCAACCAGTTGATAACGATATGTTCCAGGGCGCCGATCAGGGCGGCCCTTAAATAATAGGGGTCAATATCAGCGTGGATTTCGCCGGATTCAACGCCTTCACTGATACAGCGGTCGATGATTTTCAGGTAGCCGCGTATTTTTCGGTGGGCCTCGGTATCGATGAATTTCCGGTTATTCTTAAGCGTCAGCATCATGACGGCCGTAAATTCAGGATGATCGCTGTAATAGAGCAGTTGCATGTACAAGGTGGCATGCAGCTTGTTCACCGCGCCCCGGATCAGCTTCAGATGAAAATCCAGATCCTGATGGAGCTTCTGCATGTGTTCCCCGGGAATGGAGAACAAAAGGTTCTCCTTGGTGCTGAAATATTCATAAACAAAGGCATCCGAAACATCGGCGGCCTTTGCGATTTCCGATATGGTGGCGTCCTGGAATCCCTTTTCGGAAAATATCCGGGTGGCTGCCTCCAGTATCCTGCTTTTCCGTGCTTCTGTTTTTTCCGGTCCGGTCATGAATTCTTTTCCCTTGGAATCACTCATTAAAATATCACAAATAGTCTATTAATAATAAATAGTTAAAATTTATTATAACGATAATTACATAATAATTAAAGTAAGGCTATTTTTTTGTCAAGTTAATTTGTGTCTTGCATTTAAAAATGATTAAAAAAACAAGTATTGATATTTTCTACCATGAAGTCCGGATGGGCTCCGATGGGCCAGGCACGCTGGTTAGCGGGGTTCCGCCGGCAGCAGCTCTTGTTGGGGGACCCGGAGCGCGGCCTGTTTCCTTCCGCCGACTGAAAAAAAATAAAAAAATCTTGACACCTTCAAAAAAAGAGAACATATTTGCGTACACTTGTACGAACAATTGTTTTTACATTCAGAAAAACAATTGGCCTGACAAATAATCGGGAAGAGACTATTTTAATCATCTTTAAAGGATTGAGCCATGACACCAAAAGCCATCGACCACATTGAAGCATTCAAGACCAGGGGCCGGGACCTTCACGACCGGCCCGGCAAAGGCGTTCCCATGAAAAAATTCAAACCCTACACCGATTTTGTATTAAAAAATCTGGTCAAACAGGGCGACATCATTAATCCGGAAGCGCTGCTGCCCACGGACGGACGGCCGGTGGTGGCCATTGTTTCCCACGGACCGGGGGCCGCGTGGATTCCCCTGGTGGCCCTGGTGGGAAAGTTTTTTTCCGACAATGGTTACGGTGATATCATCGGCGGCATCTATCCGCACAAGGCCCTGTTTTTGATTCCGGGCTTCAAGGACTATTACCGCCGGGTCCTGGGAACCCCCACGGACGTCAACACCGTGGATGAGATTGTCAGCCTGCTGAAAAACAAGGAAATCGGTCTGACCGGAACGGCCCCCGAAGGCGCCAACTGCCTGCTCTCCTTTACGGATTACGTGGCTCCGTTTCGATCCAGAGGCATGATCGCCGCCGCGATCAAATCAGACGCCGCCATCTGCCTGATGGCCCACCAGGGCGCCGAAATCTGGAATCTTCGGATCAATCTGCCGTTCAGCCTGACCGTTCCCGGAACAAACGGCCTGCGCGGCATCAACATCACGCTGCCGCCCTGGAAAAAACTTCCCCGCTATATGGTCATGTGCCGACGCTATCAACCGGTGATCTCCGCCGCGGACCTGGCCGGCAAACCCAAAGCCGAAACCCGGCGGCTGCTCGGAATTGAAATCGCGGCCATCCGGCGCGAATTAAACGCCATGACCCGTGAACTCCAGGCCCTGATGCCGCAAAATGCCGCCGAAAAAACCGCGGAAAGGATGCCGTCATCACTGGTGCGATGGCAGGAAAAAAAGCGCATGATTGCCGCATCGCTTTTCCCGGAAGACGACGCGTATGTGCTGAGTTAGGCGGCCCGGACGCGGAAACCGTCGCTAAAGCGAAAAAACGATTTATGAATATAACCAATTTATTATAAAGGAGAACCGCCATGTATGCTTCCATGACCAAACCCATCGATGCCGGACAGCAATTGTTTAACGAAGCCCTGATGGGCATTGCCGCCCCTCTGCGCGGCCTGATTAACACCGACAATGACCGGGCCGGAATCGCTAAAACCGGCGTACTCAAAACCATTACCGACATGATCGCCAACCGCACCGGGGACTGGTCCATCGCCCCCCAGGACAAAGAGACCATGGATCGGCAGATGATTGTCTGGAATTTTCTTTTAGACTATTATTTCCGCGCGGAAACCGACGGGTGGCAGCGCCTGCCCGATACGGCCGCCATGCTGGTGGGCATTCATTCCGGCACCTGGCTGACCATGGATGCCTGGAGTTTTTGCGCCGCATGGTACCGCCGCTTTAACGGCGAACGGGTACTTCACGGCACGGCCCACGACGTACTGATGGCCCTTCCCGGGCTGGGCGCGTATTTTCGAAAAGTCGGCGTGATTCCGGCCAAGCGCGAGTCGGTGAGCGCGGCATTTAGCGCCGGACACGACGTGGTCATCTGGCCCGGCGGCGAAGTGGACGCCATGCGGTCGTGGGAAAAACGCGACACGGTGGTGCTGGGAGGCCGCAAGGGGTTTATCCGCCAGGCCATCCGATCCGGCGTTCCCATCGTGCCCGTTGCCACCGTCGGCGGTCATGACACGGTATTCGTGCTGGCCGAAGGCCGGAAGCTGGCTAAGATGCTGGGGCTGAAAAAAATCCTGCGCTGCGATATGGCCCCGCTGATTCTGGGCTTTCCTTTTGGCGTGACCCTTGAGGCCTTTCCCATGCACATCCCGTTGCCCGCCAAGATCCGGACCGAAATCCTGGAACCCGTGGAAATCGATTCGGACCCGGATCGGGCCGACGACAAGGATTATCTGGACCGCAAATACAAGGAAATCGAAAGCCGGATTCAAGACGGGGTCAACCGTCTGGCAAAAAAACGCAAGGGATGGATTTTCAGATAGACCGCAAAAGCCTGTGCCCAATCCCGGGCCCGTTGCCGGAATTGCGGTATTGAAATCATATAAAATTTTGTTAGAAACTGTTTCAAAATCTCAATCGGGGTTTTCAAACGGCTTAGAAGCCGTTTCAAGACCTCAGATCAGGTTCGAGGGCAAGGCGCGGGCCAATGAAAAAGCGGAGCATATTCGATAATATGTGAGCATTTTGAAGCGGCCTGCAACGCAGCCATC
>QZJS01000019.1 GCA_003597945.1 Desulfobacteraceae bacterium
GGCAAGTTCGACCAGGCCCTGCTGGCGCTCGGGCGGCTGGACAGCGTCTCGACCCTGCTGCCGGACACCTCGCTGTTCCTCTACATGTACATCCGCAAGGAGGCGGTGCTCTCCTCCATGATCGAGGGGACCCAGTCGTCGCTGTCCGACCTGCTGCTGTTTGAGTTGGATCAGAAACCCGGCGTGCCGCTGGATGACGTGCGGGAGGTCAGCAACTATGTCGCTGCCCTCGACCATGGTCTGCGCCTGCTTCAAGAAGGACTGCCTCTTTCGCTGCGATTGTTCCGCGAGATCCACGGCGTGCTATTGACCAGGGGCCGGGGCAGCAATCAGACACCGGGCGAGTTCCGGCGCAGCCAGAACTGGATCGGCGGTACCCGGCCGGGCAACGCCGTCTTCGTTCCGCCTCCGGCAGAAGAAGTGCTGGAGTGCATGAGCAAGCTGGAGCTTTTCCTCCATGACCAGCCGGAGCCGACTCCGGTGTTGCTCAAGGCGGCGCTGGCCCATGTGCAGTTCGAGACGATCCACCCGTTTCTGGACGGTAACGGCCGTTTGGGACGCCTGCTGATCGCGCTGCTGTTAAGCGAGCAAAAGGTGCTGCGAAAGCCGATGCTCTACCTCAGCCTCTATTTCAAAACCAATCGGCAGCATTACTACGAGTTGCTTAACAACGTGCGGTTGACCGGCGACTGGGAAGCCTGGCTCGATTTCTTTGCCGAGGCGGTCATCGCCACCGCCACCCAGGCGATCGAGGCAGCGCAACAGCTCATGGACCTGTCGAACCAGGACCGCGACAAGATCAGCGGCCTCGGCAGGGCGGCGGCCTCCACCCTCCAGGTCCACCGGACGCTGATGGAGCATCCTATCGCCACATCAGGCTCGCTGGCAGAGAAAACAGGCATCACCCCGGCGACCGTCAACAAGGCGCTCGGCCATCTGGAGCAGCTCGGCATCGTCAAGGAGCTGACCGCCCGGAAACGCAACCGCCTGTTCAGCTACGCGGGCTACATCGAGATCATGAGTCGCGGCACGGAACTGCCGGACAGGTAGGTCAATTCGATTCCTTAACAATAAAGGCTAAAAATCAGATTGACAAAGGCACCATTATGACGTACATTTGCATTCAATTCGATACCATTCACGAATAGAGGAGAATTTTTTTGAAAGCACCGACACAAACAAAAGCTGCCAGGTTCAATCTCCGGTTGGAAAGCGGCATTAAAACCCTTTTGGAACGGGCCGCCGGCCTGGAGGGTAAAACCGTCAGCCGGTTTGTTTTGAACAGCGCCGTGGAACAGGCGAAGAAAACCGTCCATGAGCATGAGTCGCTGAAGTTGAACGCTGAAAACGCAAAGATTTTTTTCAACGCTCTGGATACCGCCATCAGTTTCAACAGCAAACTGACCAATGCCCTTGAAGAACACTCCCGGCGCGTCATCAGCAAATGACTGATTTTTTCAGTTTGATCATTGAGCCGCTCAACCCGACCCATGACCGCGCAAGCTTTTTTTCCGGCGTTGAAATGCTCGATGACTATCTTCACAAGCAGGCGAAACAGGATGTCAGGCGTCATATCAGCCGTGTGTTCGTCGCCGCTCCAGGAGAGCTCCCAACGAAGGTGGTTGGTTACTACACCCTCAGCAGTCTGTCCATTGAGTTGAACCATCTCCCTGAAAAGCTGTCCCGTAAATTGCCGAAACATCCGGTGCCGGCCGCCCTGATCGGCAGGCTGGCGGTGGATAAATCCGCACAGGGAAAGGGTGTGGGGAAAATGCTGCTCGCTGATGCCGTTAAGCGCGTCCTGGCCCTCAGCCAGGAAATCGCCGTTTATGCCATTGTTGTTGACGCCGTCAACCGTGATGCGCAAAAATTTTATGAAGGGTTCGGGTTCACCCCGATTACTGATGACCTCCGCAGAATGTTTCTGGCGATACAATCTATTTGATGCCGGGGTATGGGGCTTCCTAAAACCGTTGAAGCTCTTGGCGGGCCGGCTCAGACTACCTTCCACCATGGCGCCGCCAACACATGGCGAGTCAGGGGGAAAATTTCACTGCCGCCGTAAAGGATCAATCCGCCATCTACAAGATCCTTATATTCTTCAAGAAAAACTTCAAGCCCTTTGGCGTCGGCGGTTGTTACACGAGAGGAATCCTTGACCTCGATGGGCAGCAGTCGATTCGGGGTTTCAATAACGAAATCCACTTCCAGGCCTGTAGCCGTGCGCCAGTAAAGCACCTCTGGACGATGTGCCTGTATGTCGCGCCAGGCCAGAAGATCCGTGAGCACCAGATTCTCCAGATGAGCCCCTCGCGGTTCGCTTTCACCGGCCAGAAAAAGGGCAAGGGCGCTATCGCTCCAATAGAGCTTGGGCGCCTTGATCAGCCGGCGCGTCCGGTTTACGGCATAGGCGGAAATACGAACTGCCTGATAACTGGCATCCATGAGATTGAGGAAGCGGTGGACCTGGGGTTGGGAGATGCCCACGTCACGCCCAAGTTCCGTCTGATTAATGAGGTTACCGATACGCAGACAGGCCGCCCGCATGAGACGGCGAAAATCGGCAAGGTTTTCAAGCGCTTGTGTCAACCATTTAAGAAAATCTGAATCTCTTCCCTAAATTCCGAAAAACTTCTTGACATTTACTGAATCAGATTTTAATGTTGAATCCGATTTTGTTTATGAATAATATTTAAAAATAAAATTCCGGCAATGCCGGAAACGGATCCTGCCATTACAACCGCTTTAAAAGGGAGACCAACATGGAATTTTCCTTCACCAAAGAACAACTGATGTTTAAAAAGGAAGTGATCCGGTTCGCCAAAAAGGAAATCGTGCCCCGGATCCAGGAATTTGAACTCAAAAAGCAGTTTGATTTTGAATCCTTTAAAAAGCTGGGGGATTTTGGCATTCTGGGCCTGCATTTCCCGGAAGAATACGGCGGCGGCGGGGCCGACGTCATCACCACGGTCCTGGCCGGCGAAGCCCTGGGCGAGGCCGGCGTGGACGGCGGCCTGACCCTGGCCTACGGCGCCCACACCTTTCTCTGCGCGGACACCATTTTTTCCCACGGCACCGAAGAACAACGCAAAAAATACATCCCCAAACTGGCTTCGGGCGAATGGATCGGTTGCATGGGCTTAACCGAACCCAACGCGGGCTCGGACGTGGCCTCCATGACCAGCACCGCGGAAAAAAAAGGCGACAAATACATTCTCAACGGCAGCAAGATTTTCATCACCAACGGCCCCATCGCCGATGTCTCCGTTGTCTACGCCAAAACCGACATGGAAAAAAAACACGCCGGCATATCCGCCTTTATCGTGGAAAAAGGCACCCCCGGTTTTTCCGCGGGCACGCCCCTGATCAAAATGGGGGTCTGCACCTCCCAGACATCAGAGCTGTATTTGTCCAACTGCGAAATCCCGGCGGAAAACCTGCTGGGCAAGGAAGGCGACGGATTCAACATGTCCCTTCAGACCGTGGAATGGGACCGCTCGGCCCTGCTTGCCCCGTTTGTGGGCGCGGCCACCTTCATGCTCAACCGATGCGTGGCTTATGCCAAAGACCGGGAACAGTTCGGCCGGAAAATCGGCCAGTTCCAGGCTATCAAGCGAAAAATCGCCAATATCCGGATTTTCGGGGAAGCAGCCCGGAACCTGGTCTACCGAATCGCCTGGTGCAAGGACCAGAAAAAGCCCTTAAACCATCTCGAAGCCGCCGTAGCCAAACTGTTTGTGGGCGACTGGAGCATGGGGCCTTCCAATGATGCGGTGGTGCTGCACGGCGGATACGGCTACTGCCATGAATACGATATGGAGCGGATCTTCAGGGACAGCCGCCTGGCCCCCATCGGCGGCGGCACATCGGATATCCAGAGAATGATCATTTCCAAACTGATCTGAAGGGAGAACGGCAATGAATTATGAAATCAGTGAAAAAGAATTCACCTTAAATATCGATCTGCACCAGCGCCTGACCCTGCTTGCCAAAGAAGGCGATCTCGAAGTCGCCGACACCAAACAGGTCCGGGCCAATCTGGAAAAAACCCTGGCCGTTCTGGCCGACACCCCCTATCTGAAATTCGGCCTGGAGGCGGTTCCCGGATTCAACGGCCTGGCATCCCTGATGGTTGCCGTGGAAGTGGTTGCAGACATTTCACCGTCCATTTGTCTGTCGGTTGAAACCAGCACCCGGGTTTTCGGAAAAATTCTGACTCAATGGGGAACGCCTGCCATTAAGGAAAAAATGCTGCCGCCCCTGCTGGCCGGAAAACTCATCGGCGCCCTGGCCCTGTCCGAAGAGAGCATGAATGTGGAAAACGCCCCCCTGACCGCCGGCGGCGCCGTTAACGGCGATACGGCCGAAATCAGCGGCAAAAAGCAGTATGTAATCAACGCCCCTGTTGCCGACTGGTTCGCGGTGGCGGGCGTCGCGGAAGGCAAAAGCGCCGTTTTCCTGGTCAAAGCCGGAACCCCGGGCCTGACCGTCGGCCCGCGCAAAAATACCCCCGGGTTTCAGGGCGCGGCCATCGCTGATATCACCCTTGAAAACTGCGCCATCCCGGCGGATCAGATCCTCATGATCCCGGATGGACAAAACATGCTCCAGACCCTGCGCATGTGGGAAAACCAGGTCCTGATCGGCGCGAGCCTGGGGCTGATGAAAACCGCTTTTGACGGAGCGAGAAACCATGCTAAAACCCATCGCAGCGGCGGAAAACCCGTGATCGCCTTCCAGGAAGTCGGCTTTAAACTGTCGGACATGCTGACCCTGTTTCAAACTTCTCAGCTTTTCGCCTTTCGGACGGCCTGGACCACCGAAAACGTCCCGGCCGACGCCGAATCCCTGACGCTTTGCGCCAAGGTGTTCTGCTCGGAATCCGCCGAACAGGTGGCGGGCGAGGCCATGCGGATTCTCGGCGGGGCCGGCTATGAAACCGGCAACCCCGTGGAACGGGCATCCCGCTGCGTCAAATTTCTCCAGATCGCCGGAACGTCAACGGAAATCGCCAGGGTTAAAATCGGCGACGCGGCCCTGGGCCTGCGAAATTAAGAGGCTGATCATGCCGGGAAAAAACACAGCCGCCGTCGAGACCTTATCCAAATCAGCGCTCCGCCGCCAGAAAGAGCGGGAAAAGCGCTACCAGACCATCCTCGCCGCCGCGGAAAAGCTGTTTGCCAGCGAAGGCTACCACATGGCCTCCATGGAACAGATCGCCGATGCCGCCGAGGTTTCCGTGGGCGCGGTCTATTTCTATTTTAAAAACAAGGAAGACCTGCTGGTCCAGTTGATGGACGAGATCGGGTATCTGCTGCGGAGCATCATCGGCACGGCCTTTAAAAAGCACGGCCCCAACATCACGGGATTTAAAAAAGCCGGGCACGCGTTTTTCGAGGATTTCTGCGCGAATTACCCGGAGAAATGCGCCATCATCTTCAGGGAATCGGTGGGCAAAAGCCCGGAAGTGGAACAGCACCGCAAAGCGCTTTTCGACAAATGCACCGGCGACGTACTGGCGGCCCTGACCGTGGTGGCCGAAAATCAGGGGTTGTGCTTCAAGGGAAATTTTTCGCCCGAGATCATCGCGGTGATCATTATGGGCATCTATGAACGCGTGGCCTATGAATATATCTTATGGCAGGAAAAGCCCGAAGACCTCACCCATATCGGCCGGGACGCGGTGGCCTTTATCACCGGCGGCATCGATAATCTGTTTGAAGGGGCATCATGCACTTAAAGGGCGCGCTCCATGTTCACACCACCTGTTCGGACGGGGAACTGACCATCCCCGAGGTCGTTAATATCTATACCGGCCTCGGGTTCGATTTCATCGCCCTCACCGATCATGATTATCTGCTGCGGCCCAACTGCTACGATATCGTCAAGACCCTGCCCACGGACATGATCATCTTCAGGGGCCTGGAGCTGACGGTTTTTGAAAAAGGATACGTTCACGTCAATCGCATCAAGGGGGATACGGAACGGCTGCACATTTTCAACCATCCCGCCGAGCTGGATCTGCCCATGGAAAAGGTCATCGACCGGATCACCACCGTGGCCAAACGATTTCCCATCGATGCCGTGGAAGTTACCACCAAGGGGTTTCGGACCCCGGAGTACGAAATCCCGGAAATCCCCTATCCCAAGGTGGCCACGGACGATTCCCACACCCGCATCGGCTGCGGCCGGGCATGGATCGAGATGGACTGCCCCAGAAGCAAGGACGGCATTATCCGGGCCATCCGCAACAATGATTTCTGGAACTGTTACAACGAGCATCACGCGGTCTTTCCGCAAATGAAATGATATAGACGTAATAAATCGATTTTAAGTGAAATCGTGGATTTCGGGGCGCCCCGAAAGACTTGTAGCGAAAAATTCGAGTTATTACGGCAACATTAACTGTTTAGCCGCACACCCCGTAAACTCAAGGAGGAGCACGATCATGGCAAGAAGAGTCGGAATTTGTGCCGTGGCACAAACAACGTATGAGCGCGACAAATGGAATCAGCGGTTCCAGGGCATGGCCTTAGATGTTCTGGAAGCGCTCCGGCAGCAGGTGGACATTAAATTTTCCCGGCATCGCCCCGAGGTCCAGGGGATCGATATGACCATCAGCGTTTCCGATGACATATTCGACGCCCGCACCATCTCAAACAATGCGATGACCGATGTTCTGGGCGCCCATTTCGGCTGCGAGGAAAAAGTGGCCCAGGAAGGCATCCAGGCCCTCTATTACGGTCTGGCCGCCATCCAGTCCGGACACAACGACATGGTCCTGATCATGGGGCACTGCAAGGAATCCCAGTGCGCCAGCCGCAACATGGTCACCCATGTGGCATTCGACCCCTTCTTTACCCGGCCGGTGGGACTTGATTTCTGCGCGGCCGCCGGTCTCCAGGCCCAGGCTTATGCCGCCAAATCCGGCATCACCGACGCGCAACTGGCCAAAATCGTGGCCCGGTGCCGAAAACACGCGGCTCAGAATCCCTATACGCCGGGTCTTGAGGAACTCACCGCCGAAGCTGTCATGGCATCGGACATGCTGGCGGATCCCATCCGGGCCCTGCATGCCCGGCCGGTTTCCGACGGGGCCGTGGGCATGGTCCTGGCCGCCGAGGAGATCGCCGTAAAAATTTGCGACAAACCCATATGGATCACCGGCGTGGGCAACAGCATGGATCATTTCTTCCTTGGGGACCGGGATCTGGCGTCCAACAGGGCGCTGAAAGAAGCCGCCCAACGGACCTACAAGCGGGCCGGCATCACCGACCCGAAAACCGCTTTTGACATCATCGAAATCTCCGACCAATACGCCTACCAGCTCCCCATGTGGATGGAAGGGCTCGGCATGGTGGACGAAGGCAAAGCCGGTCAATGGATTGACGACAACGGCCCCGACAAGCTCCATGTCAACATGTCCGGCGGCATGCTGGCCGGCAACCCGTTGATTCTCGGAGGACTGGTGCGGGCGGCCGAAGCCGCGCTGCAACTGCGGGGCGAAGCCGGAAACAATCAGGTGAAAAACGCCAAAACCGCTCTGGCCCACGGGGTCATGGGACCGGCGGGGCAATTTCATTCCGTGATCACTCTGGAACGGAACTAGGAGGAATAAAAATGAAAAAAAATCGCAATGTCGGCATCATCGGCGTGGGCCAATCCGTATATTCCAGTCACCGGGAAGAGGTCAACCAGCCGGAAATGATTCATGAGGCCGTTGCCGAAGCCCTCGCGCACGCCGGTATGACCATCGACGATATCGACTGCATCGTCCACGGCAACATGGAACTCTTTGAAATGGTGCACCAGCCCGACTGCTGGCACTCTCTGGGCATCGGGTCGGTGGGAAAGGAAACCCTGCGGGTCACCACCGGCGGCACCACCGGCGCCACCATCTGCGCCACCGCCGATTATCTCGTGGCATCGGGCCTGCACGACGTGGTCCTGGCCGTAGGGTTTGAAAAACTCCAGGAAGGCCACACCACCGGCGGGATCACCAACATGGCTGACCCGCTCTGGGCCCGTCAGCTCCAGACCGGAGCCCTCACCGGCATGACCGCGGCGGCCGTCATCGAGGAATTCGGCGAAGAACGGGCCAAGAAAGCCTCCATGAAATACCGCATCATCATGGACAAGCATGCCATGAAAAACAAAAAAGCCCACCGCCGCCTGGGCCTTGAATTCGACCAGGCCGACGACCTGATGGTCAACTCCCCGGCTCTGGTGGGCGAGCTGCGCATGATCCACATGTGCTCCCAGAGCGACGGGGCCTGCGCCGTGATCTTCGCCTCCGAAGAAAAAGCCAAACAATTCCGTAAAAACCCCGCCTGGATCAAGGATCATATCACCGTTCACCGGGAAGAAAGCTTCGGCTGCTTCGGCGACGAACCCTTTGTGCTCAGCCACCGGTATGCGGCGGAAAAACTCTTTGCGCGAAACGGCATCAAAAACCCGCGCAAGGAAATCGACATGTTCGAGATGTATGACCCCTCCAGTTGGTGGGGCCTTGACTGGCTCCGGGAATTTCTCCTGTTTGACGGCGACGAGCACCTCAAAATGGTGGAAAATGATGAAATCACCATTGACGGGGATTTTCCCATCAACCCATCGGGCGGCGTTACCGCGTCCAATCCCATCGGGGCCACGGCCCTGGTCCGGGTGGCCGAAGCGGCCCTTCAGATCATGGGCGAGGCCGGGGAACACCAGGTGCCCAAGACCGTCAACCAGGCCCTGGCCTCAGGATTCGGCGGCACCCTCTGGACGGTGCTCTTCCTGCTTACCCGCGAGGCGCCCTGATATGGCAGCGGACCAATTGATATCATGGAAAGCGGCATCGACCGGCAACGATAAACAGGCACAATTATCATATAAGGATGCAACCACAAGGAGGGTGATATGAATATCGGCACCTATATCGACAGCGCCGTGAAAAAATTTGCGGACAGTCCGTATCTCACGTTTTATGACAAGACCTATACCTACACGGAGATCAGCAAAAAAATCAATATATTGGCCAATGCGCTCAAAAAACAGGGGTTCAAGAAGGGTGACTTCATCCACGTCTGGGTCCAGAACAGCCCGGAAACGCTCATCGCCTATTACGCCATCATCAAGATCGGAGCCGTGGCCGGCCCCATCAACGGCTGGTGGAAAGGCCCCGAGGTCAAGTATCTGCTCAATGACTCGGGCGGCTGCGGCCTGATCGTGGAAGACCAGTACCTGCCCATCTACAATGAAATCAAGGATCAGTGCCCCCACCTGAAAACCGTCATCCTGGTGGGCAAGGACCCGGTGGAAGGCATGATCCCCTTTGACAGCCTGACCGATCAGGGCGATGAAACCCCGGTGGTCTGCGAATCCGACGTGGAAGACACGGCTTTTATTTTTTACACCTCCGGCACCACCGGAAATCCCAAAGGCGTTCTGCTCTCCCACAAAAACGTGGTGGCCGACGCCAACGGCATCAACGCGGCCTTAAATCCCGACGACGGGCGGAACTTTCTCTGCTTCCTGCCCCTGTTCCACGTCAACGCCATGCTCACCTGCACGTCGGCCATGGAAAAAGGGCATCACATCGTATTGCGCAAAGCCTTTTCCGCCAGCGAGTTCTGGGAAGTGGTGGAAAAATACAAAATCAATTTCTGGTCCGCGGTCCCGGCCGTCTACCAGATCCTGCTTACTGATCCGTCACGGAAAAACTTCGATCTTTCCTCCATGGAATTCGGCATCTGCGGGGCCGCCCCGCTTACCGAAGAAACCATGCGAAATTTCGAGAAAACCTTCGGGATTCCCATTGTGGAAGGCTACGGCCTGACCGAGGGCACCTGCGTGAGCACCATCAACCCCCGGGTGGGAGTCCGGAAAATCGGCTCCATCGGCAAGGCCCTGCCCGGCCAGGAAATCCTGATCGTTGACGAGGAAGGCAAAGAGCAGCCCCTCAACACCGCCGGCGAGATCATCATCAAGGGCGACAACGTCATGAAGGGGTATTTCAACAAGCCGGAAGAAACCGCCAAGACCATCATCAACGGCTATCTCTATACCGGCGACGTGGGCGTCAAGGACGAAGACGGCTACATCTTCATCGTGGACCGGAAAAAAGACATGATCATCCGGGGCGGCGAAAACATCTACCCCAAGGAAATCGACAACCTGCTGGCCACTCACCCGAAAATCTCCGAAGCCGCCACCGTGGGCGTTCCGGACAAAACCATGGGCGAGGAAGTCAAGGCGTTTGTGGTGGCTGAAGACGACACCCTCACCGAAGAAGAAGTCATCGAGTTCTGCAAAAAGAACCTGGCCTCCTTTAAAGTCCCCAGATACGTGGAGATCCTGGATGAAGACTTCCCCCGCAGCCCCATCGGCAAGGTGCTGAAGAAAACCCTGCGGGTCTGGGGCATCGACGGCACGCCCAAGGCAGCCAAAGGACCGGAAGTCACCGTAGCCGATATCTTCGGCACCATGGAAAAACGGGCCATCCCGGAAAACCTCAAAGGCATCAAGGCCAATTACGGCTATAAAATCACCGGCACCGGCGGCGGCGAATACACCGTGTGCGTGGACGACGGTACCGTCAAGATCGTGGAAGGAATCAAAGATCCCAACGTCACCACCACGGTGGCGGCCAAGGACTGGATCGCCATCACTCTGGGCAAGCTCGACGGTATGACCGCCTTTACCTCCGGCAAGCTCAAAGTGGAAGGCGACCTCGGCCTGCTCACCAAGGCCACCACCTTTTTTAAGAAATACACGCCTCCGGCGGCCGCTCCCGAAGTCACCGTGGCCGATATCTTCGGCACCATGGAGCAGCGGGCCATTCCCGAAAACCTTAAAGGAATCAAGGCCAATTACGGGTATAAAATCAACGGCACCGGCGGCGGCGAATGGACGGTCTGCGTGGATGACGGTACCGTCAAAGTGGTGGAAGGCATCAAGGACCCCAACGTCACCACCACGGTGGCGGCCAAGGACTGGATCGCCATCACCCTGGGCAAGCTCGACGGCATGACCGCGTTCACCTCGGGCAAGCTCAAAGTCGAAGGCGATCTCGGCCTGCTCACCAAGGCCACATCCTTTTTTAAGAAATACACCCCGCCCGCCCCGGTCGGCGAAGTCACCGTGGCCGATATCTTCGGCACCATGGAAAAACGGGCTATCCCCGAAAACCTCAAAGGCATCAAGGCCAATTACGGCTATAAAATCACCGGCACCGGCGGCGGCGAATGGACCGTGTGCGTGGACGACGGCACCGTCAAGGTGGTGGAAGGGATCAAGGACCCCAACGTCACCACCTCCTGTTCCGCCAAAGACTGGATCGCCATCACCCTGGGCAAGCTCGACGGCATGACCGCGTTCACCTCCGGCAAACTCAAAGTCGAAGGCGAGCTGGGCCTGCTCACCAAGGCCACCAGCTTCTTTAAAAAATACGCGCCCCCGTCGGCCGGCGAGGCGGAAAAAGGGGAAGAGCTCATCGTCAAGAAACAGATCCTCTCCATTCCCCAGAAGTTCGCCACCGGGCCGGTCATGGGCAAGTTCCTCAATGCCTTCAAGGAAAAGAAAATCCTGGCCAACAAATGCACGGATTGCGGCCGGCTCCAGCTCCCGCCCCGGGAAACCTGCGCCGAATGCGTGGTGCGGGCCACGGACTGGGTGGAAGTGGGACCCGAAGGCGTGATTTCGATTCTTGATATCACCTATTACGCCAGCCCGGACCCGCTCACCGGCGAAAGCCGCGAAACCCCCTATGTGTCGGCCCATTTTCTCCTCGACGGCTGCAAGGGCCATGAAACCCTCTGGCATGAACTCAAGCCCGAGGACCGGGACCGCGCCAGAAAGGGAGACCGGGTCCGGCCCGTGTGGGAGGACAACCGCACCGGCGCCATCACCGATATCCGTTATTTTGAACTCATCGACTGATCCCAAGGGAAGAAGGAGACGATTATGAATACCGCAAAAGACGATTGCTTTGTCGTAAAAGGCAAACTGGCCCTGCCCTACCAGTATTTCGCCGGCAAAACCGGAAGCCGGTTTATCATCAGCCTGAGGGACGAGCACAAGATCCGGGGCCTCAAATGCGAAAAATGCGGCAAGGTGTTTGTGCCGCCCCGGTCCACCTGCGACATCTGCTTTGAAAACATCGCCGACAAGTGGGTGGATGTGGCCAATACCGGCACGGTCACCGGATTTACCATCATCCGCTACGAGGAGCCCCACCAGCCGGTCAAGCCGCCCTATGTTCTGGGCCTGGTCAAACTCGACGGCGCCGACACGCCCATCGCCCACATCGTCAAGGGCGTGGCCCTAAGCAAAATGGCCGTGGGGCTCAAGGTCAAGGCCGTGTTTGCCAAGAAAACCACTAATTCCATCATGGATATCGATCATTTCCAGGTGGTCGGCGACAAACCCAAGTTCGAGCTGGGCTATTCCTACGAGGAACTGGAAGTGGGCATGTCCGCCTCGTTCACCAAGACCATCTCGGAAACCGACGTCTATCTGTTTGCCGGCATTTCCGGGGATTTCAACCCCATGCACTTAAATGAGGAATTCGCCAAGCTCACCCCGTTCGGCACCCGCATCGCCCACGGCGCCCTGCCCCAGAGCCTGATCGCGCCGGTGCTGGGCATGAAGCTGCCGGGCCTGGGCACGGTGATCCCGGAAATCACGGTGAAATTCCGCAAACCCACCTATTTCGGCGACACCATCACGGCCGTCGGCGAAGTGGTGGAAAAGATCGAAAAGAAGAAATGGGTCCGCATGGAACTGCGCTGGACCAACCAGAAAGACGAACTGGTGGCCGAAGGAAGCTGCCTGGCCATCCCGCCGGCGGCGTTTCTGAAAAAATAGACTTGCTCAACGCATCCCCCCGCCGGGTTGGGATCATTCCCCTCCCGGCGGGTCACAACGACATCTGATAACGGATGCATGCAAGAGGACTTGCAACGACGGCAGCGCCGGGCCGGAGCGGCCTTGCCCCGGACCGTAAGTTGCCGAGCCGACGATACGGAAGGCGGAGATGCCGCCGGAGAATAAAATGCAGTTAACACCGATTCAAGGAATCGACCCATGACATTTGAATTTAAAACCGACTGCGCCTGCCAGGAATATTTCACCAAGTCCCACGACATGGTGCGAAAATCCGTGCGGGAATTCATCAAAAAAGAAGTGCTTCCCTATATCGACGAATGGGAGGAAGCCGGGACATTCCCGATAGAAATCTACAAAAAAGCCGCCGACGTGGGCATCCTGGGCATCGGCTATCCCGAAGAATACGGCGGCACGCCCGGCGACATCTTCTACCGGGTGGCCGTGAGCGAAGAACTCATGCGCTCGGGCTCCGGCGGCTTCTGCGCGGGCCTGGGATCGTTTAACATCGCCATCCCGCCCATTTTAAGCCTCGGCACCGACGCCCAGAAGAAAAAATACATTCCCCCGGTGCTGGCCGGCGAGAAAATCGCGGCCCTGGCCATCACCGAACCCGGCGGGGGCTCGGACGTGGCCAACCTGACCACCACGGCGGTCAAAGACGGGGACCATTATATCATCAACGGCAGCAAGACATTCATCACCAGCGGCAACCGGGCCGATTTCATCACCTGCGCCGTGCGCACCGGCGAGGCCGGCGCCAAAGGGGTCAGCCTGATCATCATCGATGCCGACACCCCCGGCTATTCCGCGGCCAACAAGCTGAAAAAAACCGGCTGGTGGGCCTCGGACACGGCGGAAATCTTTTTCGACAACTGCCGGGTCCCGGCCGAAAACCTCCTGGGCGGCGAAAACCAGGGCTTTTACGGCATCATGATCAATTTCCAGGGCGAACGCCTGGCGCTTGCCGTCATGGCCAATATGACGGCCCGCATGGCCCTGGAGGAATCCATCAAATACGCCCGCCAGCGGGAAGCCTTCGGCAAACCCCTGACCGGATTCCAGGTGACCCGCCACAAACTGGCCGACATGGCCACCCTGGTGGAAGCCAGCACGGAATTCACCTACCGGGTGGCGGCCAAGATCGGCGCGGGCGTCGACCAGATCAAGGAAGTGTCCATGGCCAAGAATTTCGCCTGCTCGGTCAGCGACAAGGTGACCTATGATGCCGTGCAGATCTTCGGCGGGTACGGGTACATGCGCGGCTATCTGGTGGAGCGGCTTTACCGGGACAACCGGATTCTCTCCATCGGCGGCGGCACCACCGAAATCATGAAAGAAATTATTTCCAGGCTGATGCTGGCGTGATGGGGAAATGGAAAAGGAGGCGGACGCGGGGGCCATCAGTCCACTCGCTCAATGCGCGCGTTGCCGGACGGGTCGATTGATCCGCTGAATTTCTCAAACTCGGGCGTTGCCCTCAGACAGTGAGAAATTCTTGACGCGGATCAACCGCCCCGTCTGTTTCGGCAACACACGCAAATCCGCTCGCGGACCAATGGCCCCCGCGTCCGCCGGCAGTTTTTTAGATTTTATAAAAATAAAAATGATTCGCTGGACATCGTATTGAGAGCGAAATCGAGGATTTCGGGGAGAAAAGCGATTTTTATGGCTGCGTTAAGAATGGCAAGCTGTTTGAGGAGCCTGCGACGAGTTCTTGCCATTTAGCAGCCATGAAAATCGCGCCCCGAAAGACTCTGGAGCGAACAATATGATGGCCGGCGAGTCCACCGGCAGTTTTTTTAGATTTTATTTTATTAGATAAGGCTCGCTGGACATCGTATTGAGAGCGAAATGGTGGATTTCGGGGGTGAAAAGCGATTTTCGCGGATGCGATCAGAATGGCAAACTGTTTGAGGCGCTCGCGCCGAGTTTTTGCCATTCCGCATCTGTGAAAATCGCGACCCCCGAAAGACTCTGGAGCGAACAATATGATGTCCGGCGAGTCCACCGACAATTTTTTAGATTTTAAAAAAAATAAAAATGATTCGCTGGACATCGTATTGAGAGCGAAATCGTGGATTTCGGGGAGAAAAGCGATTTTCATGGCTGCGTTAAGAATGGCAAGCTGTTTGAGGAGCCTGCGACGAGTTCTTGCCATTTAGCAGCCATTAAAATCGCGCCCCGAAAGACTCTGGAGCGAACAATATGATGCCCGGCGAGTCCGCCTTGTTAATGTTTACTCATAAAATAAAGGAACGCATATGAACCGCAGAGTCGCCGTCTGCGCGGTGGCGCAGATCAAGAACGAACCGGACATCTGGTACCGGCGGTTTCAGGGAATGCTGCTGGAATGCTTTGAATCCATCATGGCCCAGACCGGCGTGACCTTTGACATGGAAAAGGGAATCCGCAACGTCGTCTCCTGCTCGGACGACGTATTCGACGCCCGGACCATTTCAAACAACGGCAACACGGACGTCATGGGCGCCCATTACCGTGGGGAAAGAAAAGCGGCCCAGGACGGCGCCAACGCCCTGGGATACGCCATGGCCTCCATCCTGTCCGGCCATGACGACCTGATCCTGGTCATGGGCCACTGCAAGGAATCCCAGACCGAAAGCCGCAACATGAACACCAACCTGGCCTTTGACCCGTTCTACTGCCGGCCCCTGGGGCTTGACTACCTCAATGCCGCGGCCCTCCAGGCCCGGGCCTACATGAAGCAATCCAATATCACCGACGACCACCTGGCCCAGATCGTGGTGCGATCCCGGCAGAACGCGGCCAAAAACCCCTATGCCCGGGAAAACGACATGGTCACCGCAGTCGATGTCACCGCCTCGCCCATGCTGGCCGATCCCATCCGGGCCCTGCACCGCTACCCGGTCACGGACTGGGCCGTGGGCATGCTGCTCTGCTGCGAAGAGCGGGCCCATGAATTCACCGACAAGCCGGTCTGGCTCACGGGCTTCGGGTCCTGCATGGACTCCTATTTTCTCGGAGACCGGGACCTGACGTCTAATTTCGCCCTCACCAGCGCGGCCAAACGGGCATATAAAATGGCCGGGATCGAAGACCCCAAAACCGCCTTTGACGTGGTGGAGTTAAACGATTCCTGCGCCTACCAGCTTCCCATGTGGGCCGAAGGCGTGGGTCTTGTCGATAAAGGTTCCGGCGGGAAATGGATCGACGGCAACGGCATGGATGCATGCGGCGTCAATCCATCCGGCGGCATGCTGGCCGGCAATCCCATCATGCTGGGCGGACTGGCCCGGGCCCTGGAAGGCATCCTCCAGCTCCGGGGCGACGCCGGGGACCGCCAGATCGACGGCGCCAAGCGCGCCCTGGCCCACGGCACCACCGGGCCGGCCGGTCAGCATCACGCAGTTATCATCCTCGAACGATAAGGGGTTACGATTATGGCATATCGAAAAAAGAACAGAAACGTCGGCATTGTGGGCATCGGGGAGACCAAGTTTTCCAGTCACCGGGAAGATGTGAACCAGCCCGAAATGATCCATGAAGCGGTCCGCCAGGCGTTGGACGACGCCGGGCTGACAATGAACGATGTGGACTGCGTGGTCCACGGCAACATGGAGCTCTTTGAAATGGTCCATCAGCCGGACATGTGGCACACCCTGGGCTCCGGCGCCTTCGGCAGGGATTCGTTCCGCCTGACCACCGGCGGCACCACCGGCGGCACCCTGGCCGGGGCCGCGGACAACCTGGTGGCCTCGGGCATGTATGATGTGGTCATGGCCATCGGGTTTGAAAAACTCCAGGAAGGCCACACCACCGGCGGCATCACCAACATGGCCGATCCCCTGTGGGCCCGCAAGCTCCAGTCCGGGGCCCTCACGGCCCAGGCCGCGGTCAAGCTGATTACCGAATTCGGCGAGGAACGCGCCCGCCGTGCGGCCATGACCTATCGCATCATCATGGACAAGCACGCCTGTAAAAATCCCAATTCCCACCGGGCCTTCGGCCTGGAATGGGACCAGATGGACGACCTGATGACCACCTCGCCCCCGCTCATCGGCGAACTGCGGCTGATCCACATGTGCTCCCAGAGCGACGGGGCCTGCGTGGTGATTTTCGCCTCCGAGGAAAAAGCCAAACAGATCACCGACAAGCCCGTCTGGGTCCGGGACCACATCACCGTCCACCGGGAAGAAACGTTGAATCTGTGCAACAACTATTATCCCACGGAAACCACCCACAAGTTTGCCGCCGAGCAGCTCTACGCCCGCAACAACATCACCAATCCCCTGGAATATTTCGACGTGTTTGAAATGTATGACCCGTCGGCCTGGTGGGGCCTGGACTGGATCCGGGATTTTTTCCTGCTGGAAGGCGACGAACACATCAAGCTGGTGGAAAATCATGAAATCATGATGGACGGCAAAATGCCCATCAATCCCTCGGGCGGCGTGATCGCGGCCAATCCCATCGGCGCCACGGCCCTGGTGCGGGTGGCCGAGGCCGCCAAGCAGGTCCGGGGAAACGCGGGCCCCCATCAGATCCCCCGGCCGGTCAACCACGCCCTGGCATCGTCTTTCGGCGGCACCATGTGGACCGTGCTGATGATGCTTGAAAAAGAACTGAACTGGTAAGGAGACAACATCATGAGCCAGGATTACGGCGTAACACCTAACGATATTTTCAATTCCATGAAAGACCGGTTCCGGGCCGAAGGGGCCGCCGGCATCAGCAGCGTGTTCGGATACGACATCACCGACGCGGGCCGCTGGAAGCTCACCGTCAAGGACGGCGCCATGAGCATCGACAAAACCGACGACCTGTCCGGCTGCGACGTGAAGCTCATCACCGATTCCGCCACCTACGTGGGCATCAACATCGGCAAGATCGACGGCATGCAGGCCCTTTCCGCCGGAAAACTCAAGGTCGAAGGCGACATCAACACATTTGCCCTGACCAGCCGGTTTTTCGTTAAATTCGTGGCCCCCGGCCAAGACGCCGCGCCCGAGCAGGAGCTGCTGGTGCTCAAAAAGGTTATTTCCGTCAAGCAGCGGTTTGCCACCGGCCCGGTCATGGGCAAATTTTTAAAAGGTTTAAAGGTCCAAAAAATACTGGCCATCAAATGCCCGGAATGCGGCCGCCTTCAAAGCCCGCCCCGGGAGGCCTGCGCCATCTGCCGGGTGAAAAACACCGACTGGGTGGAAATCGGCCCCAACGGCGAAATGCGCATGATGGAATACTGCTACTACGCCAGCCCGGACCCCCTCACCGGCGAAACCCGGGAAACCCCCTACGGCGCCATCGGCATTCTGCTGGACGGCTGCCGTGACGAAGAAGTCTTCTGGCACCTGCTGCGGCCCGATCAGCTCGACCAGGTCAAAATGGGCAGCGTGCTCAACGGCAAGGTCACCCACGGCAGCCGGCTGCGGCCGGTATGGGCCGACAACCGCACCGGCGGCATATCCGACATCAAATATTTTGAAATCGACGCATAAGGAGGCCCGCAATGGCAACGTTTGACACATCCGACTGCTACGTGGTGGAAGGCAAACTCGCCCTCCCCTATACCTATTTCGCCGGCCGGGTCGGCTCCACCTTTATCACCACCCTGAGGGACCAGCGCAAAATCATGGGCGTCAAATGCAACGCCTGCGGCAAGGTCTTTGTGCCCCCGCGCCAGACCTGCGAGCGCTGCATGGAAGACATCCGGAACAACTGGGTGGCCCTGTCCGACACCGGCGAAGTGGTCAATTTCACCGTGGTGCGCTACGACGACAAGCACCTGCCCCGCAAGGCCCCCTTTGTGCTGGCCATGATCAAGCTCGACGGCGCCGACACGCCTATGGCCCATATCGTGGAAGGCATCGACCCGGAAAACATGACCGAAGGCCTCAAGGTCAAGGCCGTGTTTGCCGATCAGACCACCAACACCATTTTGGATATCGATCACTTTGAACCGGTAAAATAAGGAAACACCCATGGCGCTCAAATATGAAAAAAAAGGCCGCATCGCCTATATCACCTTAAACCGGCCCGACGCCCAGAACGCCTTTGACCCGGAAACCGTGGTGGAACTCGTGGAAGCGTGGAAGGACTTTCGGGACGACAACGACCTGCGCTGCGCCATTCTCACGGGCGCGGGCGACACCTTCTGCTCCGGGGCCGACCTCAAGCGGCTCATCCCCCTGATCACCGGGGCCCGGCAGCCGGAAACCGACGCGGATCACGTGATCCAGAAAGACCCGTTTCTCCCCCAGAAGGCGTTTCTGCGCAATTTCAAGATCTATAAACCCATTGTGGCGGCCATCAACGGCCACGCCATTGCCGGCGGCATGGAGATCCTTTATTCCACCGATATCCGGGTGGCGGCCGCGGGCGCCAAATTCGGGCTCCAGGAAGTCAAATGGTCCATCGTCCCCCTCATGGGCTCCACCATCCGCCTTCCCCGGCAGATGCCCTATGCCCGGGCCATGGAAATCCTGCTCACCGGCGAACTCATCACCGCCGAAGAAGCCCTTTCCTTAGGCTTTGTCAACAAGGTGGTCCCCGCCAACCAGGTCATGGCCGAAGCCGAACGCTACGCCGAGATCATCGCCAGAAACGGCCCCCTGGCCATCCGCGCCGTCAAACAGTCGGTCCTGGAAGGCATCGGCCTGCCCGTCAAAGACGGCCTGGCCAAGGAACTGGAAATCGGCATCCCCGTATTCTTAAGCGAAGACGCCAAAGAAGGCCCCCGCGCCTTCAAGGAAAGGCGGGAACCGGAGTATAAGAATAAGTAGCGTTCCTGTCCTGCATATCTTTTTGAATAACAGCCTGGTTTCGCCCCGAAACCAGGCTCATTTTTTCCCCAGCCCCGCTTTCAGAAAAAACAAGACCCCTTTTACATTGACTATATCTTCATATCGTTGTAAAGACAGCTAAATGTAGATTAAATGACCGTTTGCCTGTGCAGTGCAATTCGCGTCATGGGTGCTGTCGCAGAACCTGATAAATCTGACTTTTCCGTTATTTTGACTTCGGGTCGGCTTTAAATGTGGTCTTATTTACCATGATATTGGATATTGATATGCAAACAGAGAAAAAGAGCGAGAAATTCTCCATGTCCCCCCTTAATATCGGCATAGATGGAAAATTTTCTGTTATATAGGGGTAATACATGAAATTTTTTCTATGTATAGCTGTTAAGTAGACCGTTTCGCGCTCCGCTTAACGCCGCCGGATGCATTGCCGGCGGCGTTAGCTCCAGAGGTGACGTATGATTCCTGAAGCTCTGTATACTGATTGGGTATCTAAGAACATAGCGGACTTCTTCTCCAACAATGGGTACCGTGTTCGTTATTCTGCGGTGAGCCAGCCTGTCGAGGCGACTTTCCCATTTGATCGCTTCTATTCCTTTCAGGGGGCAGATAGCCCAATTTGCATCTTTGCACTCCAATTTAAGTCTCCAAAGCGCAGGCAGAAGGATCTCGCTATCTTCAGTATCGATAGCGTGCAGTTGGGAAAGCTCCAGAATGCCTCATTTAGGGACTGGGTGTGGTATGCGTTGCCTTATTTCACCGTGCCCGATTTTCAGCAAAGTGCCCTTCACTTCGTCAACTTCACGCGTCCACTTCAAATTCCAAATTTGAAAAATCACGACCCATGCAGCTTGCGCTGGCACCCACCATTCATGATGCTGGAATTCGGAAAAGAAGCTCATCCAGAGCCGAAAGAACTTGAGATGTACAAGGTGTTCGACGGATTTGCTCCGCCGGGTTTGGCGCTTACAAGAAGGGCCTGCACTGTTTTCCCCGACGGGACGCTTCGGTACGAGGTACCGCATGTTTCCTGGGGCGAATTGGTCAACTTACTCCTCACCTTAAAAGGGGGCCGATATCTTTTAAAACAACACGATATTGAGGACTTTATTGCTCAGATGAAGAACATTCCGGTTCGCATCCAGAACTCCATCATTGGGGCTCTTGATTTAATCAAGCGTACGATCGAGTTGCTGGTGGTGCTCCCGGATGAAGGCGGCGGGAGCAATGATAGGGAAGAACCTGTCCTATTCTGATGGAGTTTCTGGAGACTACAGAATGAAGGAATCGCAAGCTAATCCTGCAACCAACCGGCGGTGCGACCACGAGTTCTTTTGAAATTGGTCTGGCAAAATGAGAATCCGTGCCATTTTGGTGCCGCCGGTATCGCCACGTTAGCTGTCCAAAGAATACAACAAGAGGAGTCAACTAGAACGTGAGCGCGAAGCTTAACAAACCCAAAGCTGGCAATGAGGCCGACGTAATCGTGGATGTAGCAAAACCCACGGCGTTCGATTGTTTCTCAGGGTGCGGCGGAATGACAGAAGGCTTTCGACAAGCGGGGTACCGCGTAGTCGGGGCTATTGAGATTGATCCTTGCGCCGTGCAGGTTTACAAACGAAACCATCCGTGCGTGCGCGTCTGGCAAGATGACGTCAAGAATGTTTCGGCACAATCTATTCTTAAAACGCTAAAACTGCAAAAAGGTGAATTGGATCTGCTCGGCGGTTGTCCGCCATGCCAAGGATTCTCAAGACTGCGGACTAAGAACGGGAAGCGCAACGTCCGTGACGCACGAAACGATCTTATTTACGAGTTTGAACGACTTGTGCTCGCTCTAAGGCCAAAATACGTAATGCTGGAAAACGTTCCTCGTTTGATCAAGGACCAACGCCTCCACAACTTCACCCAATCACTGGAAGGTGCGGGATACAAACTAAAGGCAGACTTACTGAACGTTGCTAATTACGGCGTGCCTCAGCGCCGCAGACGCGCTATTTTGGTCGCGAGCCGTGTCAGCGAGCCATGTTTCGCGAACAAAGACGCAGCAGTTCACACTGTACGAAAAGCCATTGGCTCACTAGGTCCTGCCGGTGCCAGTGGCGATCCACTACACGACATGCCCGAAAAACGATCCGCCTTGGTTAGACAGAGAATTGAGCGAATCCCAAAGGACGGCGGCGGACGTGCATCGCTACCCGAGCACTTAAAACTTGATTGCCACCGGGTTTCAGATGGATTCAGGGACGTTTACGGTCGGATGGCTTGGGACGAACCCGCACCCACGATAACCACCGGATGTTTCAACCCGTCCAAAGGTCGCTTCTTGCATCCAGAGGAAAACCGCGCCGTCACAGTTCGTGAGGCGGCGCTATTACAATCCTTTCCACCGTCCTACGAATTTCCCGTCGGATTGGGCAAGGTAAAGTTATCCGAGATGATAGGGAATGCGCTCCCTCCCGCGTTCATTCGCTTTCATGCTCTGGCGCTAACGAGAGGGCTAAGAAATGAGTGAGTCGCCGTTTGAAATGCGGTTTGATCCCCGTACAATCAAGCACCTCGGTGTACGAATGTACTCAACGTTGCCGCCCGCGATTGCAGAAATAGTTGCAAACGCGTATGACGCGGATGCGTCGCTGGTTACGGTCACACTTCGCGAGGAAGATGGTAAGCCTTCTGAAATCACCATCAGCGATAACGGCGAGGGCCTAACCCTGGACGAAATCAACAACAAGTTTCTCGTGATAGGGCGAAACCGGCGCGACGATGATAGCGATAAGCCGTCGCCAAAATACGGCAGAAAGCGGATAGGGAAGAAGGGGCTCGGTAAGCTCGCGCTATTTGGACTGGCCAGGACAATTACTATCATAACTCGCCGCGACGGAAAACGCAATGTATTCGTTCTCGACTGGGATGACCTGAACAACGCCGAAGGCGTGTACAGGCCGACGGCCTCAGAAGTTGATCAGCCCACGCAGGAGTTGAACGGCACTGCCGTTTCCCTAACGGGTCTAAAGCGAAAGTCGCCGTTCGACGTGGAGGGGCTTGCGGACAGCATTTCTCGCTTGTTTATCGTTGACGACACCTTTCATCTTATGATTGAAGCCTCCAACGGAGACCGAATTGCGATCGACAACAGCCGCAGGTACCGAACCCTCGACATAGAGTTCAGTTGGACTGTCTCAGGAACCCAATTTGTTCCCGATGGATCACCTTACTCTGGAAAACTTGAAGGACAATTGATGACTGCCACGACTCCAATAACACCTGCCTCAGGCCTGCGAGGAATTACGCTGTTCTCACGTCAGAAGCTTGTCAATGCTCCCGAGTTTTTCTCTTCAAGTACATCGAGCCATTTCTATCAGTATCTGACGGGATGGATTTGTGTGGATTTCATTGACGATCTAGATGACGATGTCATTTCCACAAATCGCCAGTCACTCGACTGGGAGCATCCCGAGATGGCGAAGTTGAGACCCTTTCTCGCAGGAATCGTGTCACAGGTGAACATCGATTGGCGTAGGAAACGAAAGGAGAAGAAAGACAGAGATCTGAAGGATACGACGGGCATCGATACGGAAGCATGGATGAACACGATGCCAGCCGATGTAAGAGACCGCGCCAGTCAGATTATCGAGAGCCTTGGCGGCGAAGACGCTCTTGAAAAATACACGCCTGTTATTAAGGCGCTTCATGACATAATTCCCGAGTATCCACTCTTGCATTGGAGGCATTTGCATAACAAGGTACGAGATAGGGTCCAAATGTACTACAAGAACAATCAGTTCGGCATCGCGGCAAGTCAGAGCGTGCAGATATTCTGCGAGATTATACGCGATCTGACTGGTCGTAAAGACGATGGCATGGACCTGGTTAATGCCGTGTTTGGAAGCAAGCCGTTTACCTCTCTTCCATGCTTGCAATTAAATGCTCTATCAACTGAATCCGAAAAGTGTATTCAAGAAGGTCAAGGGCATTTGTCGAGAGGCGTGATCAGCGGTTTTCGGAATCCAATTTCACATGCTCCGATAGACTCGACTGTTCCCGAAGTCTTTTCAGAGCTCGACTGTTTGAACATCCTGAGTTTGGTTTCCTATTTGGTGACACGACTCGATCACGTAAAGATAAATACTTCCGGCACCTAATATGAAGCAGAGGCAATCAGTGAGATTCGATAATCTCACCGGCACCCAGCGCTCAGCATGCATGGCATCAATCAAGAGCACCGATACACGGCCGGAAATGGTTGTACGACGCTTTGTCTCAATCACTGGGCTATCGATATCGGCTAAACAGACGTGAGCGCCCAGGAATACTTGATCTTGACCTAACTCGGCATCAGTGCTTCCTCTTTGTGTATGGGTGTTGCTGACACATGCATCGCTGCAAACTTGGAACGAACACTCCGAGAACAAATGTGGAGTGCTGGCTAAGCAAGATGAGGCACAACCGAATTCGAGACCGGAACATCATTGCCGCGCTTCGCTGGCGCGGCTGGCGGATGCACGTCGTATGGGAATGCCAAACAGATAACCAAGTCAAACTTGTGGAACACCTATCCGGATTCATCAAGGAAGGGGGGAATCGTAGTGCTGAAATCGGATCGACTGAATTACGTGACTTACTTTGCCGCCCCCGTTTATCTATTATCACGCGAGGACTATATATTCAGTTTTAACGAAGAAGAGGATTTAGAGATTGAACTGCTCATCTTTTTTGAAACTCAATGATGAAAGGGATTTTAAGAGCCTGATAGACTGGGCAAGACAGGGGACTCACTCACCTGATGAGATTTCTCAACTTGCCACTTATCTTGCTAACAGCGGCGAAAAATTGGAGTGGGCAAAAGAAATGAAGATAGCCGATTTGGCGTCTACCGGAGGCCCCGGCTCCCTTTCCACCCTTCTGTCGCCGATAGCATTAATGAGCCAAGGATATAAAGTCGTTAAGCTTGCCGTACCTGGGCGCCCAGCAGGGGCCATTGATACACTGGGCACAATACCCGGTTACCGTGTTATACTATCCACAAAAAATATTCGTTCGATAGTTACAAAAACCGGCTTTGCTCATTTTCTCACTGATGATCGGTTTGCTCCAATCGATGGGAAGCTATATGCATATCGACGACAGATAAATGCAGTTGCGATACCAATGTTGGCTGCAGCGAGCCTTCTTGCTAAAAAACTAGCAGCAGGCGTTCGTATAGTTGGTCTCGATGCTCGGATCGGTTCCCATGGAAACTTCGGTGCAACCTCGAACGAAGCCCGTGAGAATGCTATTAACTTTTGTGTGGCCGCAAAACAACTTGATATTGATGCTGTCGTTTTTATTAAAAACGACTGTGGACCCGCACAACCCTGGATTGGACGTGGTGAAAACCTTGTCGCACTGGCGCATGCAGTTGGCGTATATGAATTGGCTGATTCTGACTCTTGGCTGGATCGTCATGTTGCAGACTGTTGCGAGATGGCACGCATCACCGTCGGCGGACGACAAGCGACTCAGGCTGTAGCAAGTAAAACTATAGGCTGGAATTTGACCGATAATCTTCGGTATGCGTTAGAGCAACACTTAGAAGCGCAAGGTTCATCTATGAAATATTTCCTTGGACGTGTTTTTGAAATTATGGACTCATCAAGGTTAACTATATTTTCGGAAAAATCTGGCATTCTCACCGTAAATCTGGATATTCTCAGAAACGTATTGGTAAGTGCACAGACGCAAGAATTGAATACCATATTTGGAGATCAAGCTGGTGTGCTTCTTTTAATAAAACCTGGAACATTAATTTATAAGGGACAACCTATTGCTATTGTTCGTCATTCTGGGACTTCTTCATATGGAAAATTACTTGTTAATCGTTTGGCACAGGCCTTCAGGGTAGTTTCTGCGGAGCCAGACCCGTCATCGATTGAAAATCAGGATTTAGAAATTATAAGATTTAAAGATAATGAAATAACAAGCGAGGTCGTATATGTCTAGTTATTGCTGCTTCTGGTGCCCGAAAGCAGATTTTTCTGAATATTCACTGGATGATGTGTGTGAAAGCTGCGGACGACCATTCGGTGATCCTTTGAAAAAACAACCGACGCATATAGGCAACTTCCAGGTAACCGAAGGGATTGGACGTGGTTTTTACAGTGCGGTGTACAGAGCCATCCAACCTTCATTGGATCGAACAGTAGTCCTGAAAGTTGTACCGATTTCGATATACGATTATTTCCAAAAAGACTGGAAGTTCGAATGTAGGGAACACGCCGCTATTGCAGACGGGACGCCCTTTATAGCTAACATAACTGAACAGTTTGATGAGGAAATCGATTTTGGTGGATCAAAATTATTCTGCCATATCGCTGTGCTTATAAATATCCCTGGACCGACTCTTGAAGAGGCACTTAAAAACCCAGAAAAGCACGGTATAGGTCCACGCACTGCCGCTCAAGTCGCTGCAGATATATTTGAAATACTTAACTTGTTTTCGCAATATCAAAGATTCCACAATGATCTACATGCGGGAAATATTATTCTTCAGAAAATGACAGCACAAACTCTTCGCTCAGGGGTTATTGATCCAGAAATTAGAGCAGTCGCAATTGATTTAAGTTCAATTTTAGATGCAAGTCGGAGCGGATGCGAACGCCTCGGTGATAGGCAGCTTGCCGCTCGGCATATTTCAGCACTGGCCCATGCAATACATCAAAAAGGGAAAGCTATGACCGATCTTGATTATCGTGTTGCCAGCGCACTTCGAGGGTTAGCCGAGCACTTATCGCCCTCTTTAGATGCACAGAGAATGATGACTATCGATGATGCTCTGCTGGCGCTACGAACCGCAGTTGCTGTAGCCGATGAACCATGGCGGCAGCGACTTTCGCTACACAGTTTTGGTGACGCATATAACGCACAGGCATTGGAATCATGGCATGTACCGGAACTGTGGTTTGACCCCGACAATAAATGGCTCTCTAAGACAACTGTGCGAGGGCCACAGGTTGTCACTGGCATGAGAGGTTGCGGAAAAACAATGCTTTTGCGCGCATTGCATTTTCATGCCCGCGCAGTCCAAGCTTCCATCAATGGAAGGAATAGAAATCCACTTATTGAAATTGAAAAAGATGATTTTGTAGGGGTCTACGCATCTTGCCAAAAACTTCTTAATACACAGGAGTTTGGTACCGATAGGGAAGGAGAAGTAAACTTACCGTTTGAAAGACTTTTTGTTGCCTATCTGCGCGATGTTGTACAGGTGCTACGGCATATTCGGTCACTCGACAATTCAGCTCTGCTCAATGGAATCGACGTTCTGTTATTCGAGGCTCTTAGACCCCTTGATATGAAGAATATAGCTATACCTGATTCTGGGGAGCGGGCTTTCGAGCATTTTCTAATTGATTTACAGTTTCAGCTATCGTATGGTCAAGACATTTGCCGGCTTAAAATGGCACCGGCAGAAGCTTTCGGACACCTTGCCGCAATAGTTCGAAAATCATCACCTATTCTCAACAATAAATACGTTCTGTTTCTCTTAGATGATGTCTCTACAAGATATTTGAGAAAAGAAACAGTAAGGGAACTGATTTCGCAATTAATCTTCCAGCATCCTCATTGTGCCTTTCGCATCACAACCGAAACTCAGGCCCTTCATCGCGTTTTACTTTCTCCAGGAGGGAGTGCCCCTGCAGACCCGAACCGAGATTACGAGGAGTTTAACTTGGGGAATGAGGTTTACCGATTACTTAAGGAGGGCTCCATCGGCGATAGCATGGAGTTCGTTTCAGAAATAATCCGAAGGCGCGGTCAGCAGTTTAAAGATGAATTATATAGACTTGAACCAAAAAAAATTTTGGGAGACATACCACTTGAAGACATTGCTAGAGAAATTGCAGAGACCACCCCATCTTCTCCTGCAAGAAAACGCGTTTATAGAGGAATGCGCGCACTACAGGCCGTCTGCGTTGGCGATCTGGGCGATGTAATTAAGCTATATGAAAAAATCATTCGACATGCGAAAATCGGTCAACTCCCTGTTTCACCTGAAAAACAGACGGATTGTTATTTAGAGCAATCTGCTAGCCTTGTTCACTTTCTTAATAGACGAGACCAAAAAAAGAAAACGCTAGCTCTTTCATTTGCACAAGCAGCGGGTGAATTATTACATCTTTCAGCTAAAAACCTAAACGCTACTTTGCGTGGTCGAATTAGACAGTATACTAAATTATACGTCCGCGTTGGACCAGATCCAGATTTAGAAAATGTGACCGCTCATCTAATGGATCTTTTGGATGCTGGTGTCTTCGTCTATGATGGGGGAGGACCCAGAACAAAAATACGCGATAACGATCCTGTACTTCACTTCAAACTTTCATACAGAAAAATGCTTGGTCTATCTAGTTATATTGGACTCTCAGACCGAGACCGATTCGAGCCCCCCGACAAAACTTTACGCCTATGGCTTAAAGAGCCTGATCCAAAGAAGGCAGCAAAAATTCTAGTCGACAGTGAAGCTAAACGCGCAACAATGTACAATTCGGATGAGCAAAATGACTTATCCCAAGTTCCGGCACCTAAACGACAAAAAGTAACTATCACTAAAAAAAGTCCCTTAAGTCTCCCCCCTCAAGCCCACCAACTGGAGTTCCGGTTTTCCCCCGTTCATGATCGGGAAGTTTTTTGTCCGCCATCTCTCGGCATTACAGTCAACCACCGTTCCATAACATCAATGAAAGATAAAGGGGCTGATGCCGTCATATTAGCCATGGGTTTCGAAGAGCGGGCCCGAGTTTCAGCTGAGCGACTATTAGACGCAGTGCGTCCTCAAAAAGCTATTTTGGTGCGATACTCTGATGACCAGGGCTCGGAGATTGCCAGTCTAATAAAACGATTTGGGATAAAATCTGAAATAATAACATCCCCTGAAGAACTTCAAATGGCTACCCACGGACAAGAGCGTGTTATTGTTGATTCATCTGGACTTTCGAAACCTTTCCTTTTTATAGCAGTAAGAGATGTTCTTAAAAAAATTCGAAATATTGGTATAGCCCATACCTTAGCCAAACACTACTATCCTAGAAATTCGGATCTTCTTGCACTTGGTGTCGAACCGGGGAAGCCGGTTCCAAGTGAGGTGTTTGCTCGCCTTGGAGAAGTTCTAATGGGTGAGTCTGGCCCATATCAGCTTAAGCTGGTACATCATGAAGACGCAAGCCCCGAGAGATGGCGTTCTCTTATTGCTTCATCTTCGCCAAAAAACGATCGTCTTCTCCATTTACTCGATGCTCGTGGTTATGATACAACTCGAATCCTTGTTCCCCCACCAACTACTCCTCGGCGAAGTGTTGCCTTAACTGCTGTCGAATTGGCTGCGAGCGCCGCTGAATCCAATGTCGGTTTAATTGAAGTAGATACAAATGATATTGAAAAAGCTATACAGTCAACGGAAGAGGTTTACAAAGACCTCTACTATAAGAGTGGTGCAAACGTCGAGGTCGGCTTAACCGGTCCAAAAGTTCATACTATTGCTTTCGCTGCACTTGCTGCTGCGGCTCGCGTCTCTTTCGCTTGGTACGTTTCCCCCAAATATTTCGACCGTACGCGCTTCACAGTAGGTGTAGCAAACACGGATTGCTTCGAGATTTCATTACGACCAGAGGTTGAATAAAATGCCGGACAATTTAAATCCCAGGTAGCATAGCTACTATATGTCCCGCTTTAAGGGGAAGGATACGGGAACCGAATCCGCGTGCGATCGGAGCTACACAATAGGACTTTAGGTTCCGCAATCATCTCAAGGAGCTTCCCGGCCCCGGAACCATCTGTTCACTCTGGACTGGGCTGAGGCGGATCTGCCGGTGGTTGACGACTATTGCCGGCGTTTTTTGAAAACAGAGCCATGAGCCCCGACATCCATCCCGGCATCTATGACGCGCTCCTTGATGAAGTTATTTATGGTTATAGGGCGCCTGCAACTCCTCTTTAACGTGTCTTGTCGATAATCCAAGCTTTAATTTTTAAAAGTTTACATCCGCGCATATTATTGGTATTTTTCATCTGTTTTACGTGGCCCAAAACTCTTTTTATTAGCGGCGAATGTGGTTGGCGCAATGGTAAAATAATGCCCATATTGACGATTTTCTTTAATCAATTGGCGAAGAGATTTAAAAAATGAATGCATCATTATACAAATTGGAAGACCGTTCCATGACTTTTAATATCCTTGAGGAACGCAGCTTCGCGGAATTTTTTGCCGGCATTGGCCTAATGCGGATGGGATTGGAGCAAAAAGGCTGGAGAATTGCATTTGCAAACGACATCGACCAAGATAAATATGAGATGTATGCCGCAAATTTTACTGACGCCACCTCCCATTTTCGACTGGAAGACATACATAAATTAAATGCTGACGAGGTGCCAGAGGCGACGTTGGCGACCGCATCATTCCCTTGCAACGATCTTTCCCTGGCGGGAAGCCGTAAAGGGCTGGGGGGAAAGCAATCGTCCGCTTACTGGGGATTTGTCCGCATTCTTGACGAAATGGGCGACAGGCGGCCTCCATTGGTGCTGCTTGAAAATGTGGCCGGCTTTCTTACATCGCATGGCGGTCGCGATTTTCAAGCGGCCCTTTTAGCGCTTAATCGCCTTGGCTACGCCGTTGATCCCTTCATTATCGATGCCGCCCGATTTGTGCCCCAAAGCCGGGTGCGTCTTTTCGTGGTCGGTCATTTAAAAAACGGCCATGGCGCCTGGGAGATGCGGGAAACAATGTGCTTCTACCAAAGCGACGCACGGCCGAGACCGCTGGCCGAATTCATCTTTTCCCATCCTGAAATCGTGTGGAATCTCCGCGATCTCCCCAAATTGCCGACATCGATCATGACGATAAAGGATATCATCGAAGCGCTTCCAGATGATTCACCCATATGGTGGAATGATGAACGACGGGATTATCTGGTCAACCAGATGAGCCTAAAGCATTCCGAACAGTTGAAACGGATGATGGAGGCGAACGAATGGTCTTACGGGACGGTATTTCGAAGGGTTCGGAAAGGCCGATCCATGGCTGAACTAAGAATCGACGGCATAGCCGGCTGTTTGCGCACCCCGCGCGGGGGAAGCGGACGTCAGATCCTGGTGCAGGCGGGCTATGGGCAAATCAGGGCGCGACTTTTGACGCCCCGCGAGTGCGCCCGATTGATGGGGGCAAGCGGCTTTGTTATCAACGCCACGTTGAATAAAGCCTTATTCGGGTTCGGGGACGCCGTTTGCGTGCCCGCTGTTGCATGGATTGCTGAAAACTATCTGAATCCCTTGCTGCATGAAATGGACTGGAAGGAAAAACAATCCCATGAAGCGTCTGCACGCCAAGCTCAATAAGTTTACATCTGAATGTGGAATTCGGGGAAAAGGGCCTCTGTGCGTTGTCCTTGTGATGACGCGCAAGGCGCGTGAAAGCGCCCCGCCGTATTCTCCGGAACATTTTCTCACGACTCAAGGCGGCCAAGTAGCCGGCCTGGGAAAAGGCGCGGTGCAGGCAATCCTTGCCGATCATGGGGTTTCACGCGTCCTGGCCGAGGAAGGAGGACGCACCAGCCGGGGCAGTATCAAAAGGATGCGGGCTTACATTGCGTTTCTCAATGAGTTGGCTGCAGAGGGGATGCTTGACTTCGACGCCATTGAACGCTGGTGGATCGGGTGCGTTATAAAGTATTTTGCAACCAAGCCGTTCAAGCTTAAGATCGACGCTTCCAGGTCCCTTCGGAGCATTATAACCGATCTGATCGACTCGGCATTCGCCAGACAGCGGGAGTGTCCGGGCACGATGTTCGCCGGGGCCGTGATCCAGCATCTTGTGGGCGCCAAGTTGGAACTCGCTTTGCCGAAAGCGAAAATCCGACAGAACGGATTTTCGGTTGCCGACGCGCCGGGAGATCGTAAGGGCGATTTTCTTGTCGGCGATACGGCCATTCATGTTACCACGGCCCCCAGCGAGGCGCTGATCGCCAAATGTTGCACCAATTTAGCGGAAAATATCAGGCCGCTTATCATTACGACGGGAAACGGCGCGGGCGGAGCTTTTGCGCTGGCAAAAAACGCGGGGGTCGCCGATCGGATCGACATTCTCGAGATCGATCAATTCGTCGCAACCAATGTGCTGGAAAGGAGCGGTTTTAAACTAGATCAGCGCCCCGTAACGGTCCGCAAATTGATTGACTGTTATAATCGCATCATTGAAGAATGCGAGACGGACCCAAGTTTAAAAATATCGGTTGGATAATATATCGCCGTGGACACCTTTACCGCTGCGGAACGAAGCGAAATCATGCGGCGCGTTCATGGCAAAAACACGACGCCTGAAAAAATCGTGCGGTCCATGCTTCATCGCCTGGGGTTTCGCTTTCGTCTGCATGACAAAAACCTGCCAGGCAACCCTGACATCATCCTTCCGAAACACAAGACCACCATCTTCGTTCACGGCTGCTTCTGGCACCGACATTCCGGATGTCCGCGCGCCAGCACGCCAGCAACCCGCCAGGAATACTGGCTTCCGAAATTCCGGCGCACAATCGAGCGCGATGCAGAGAATCAGGCAAGACTGCGGAATGCGGGCTGGAACGTCATCGTTGTCTGGGAATGCGAACTTAAAGACAGGGTACGCCTTGGAGAGAAATTATCTATGTTGATCCACGGCACACTTTAGCGCGCCTCGCGCGAGGCATGTTAAACAAACGCCACCGACAGACACATCGGTTCAAGGTTTTTTGATGACCGATGTCCATCTACACGTAACCTGCGCCATTATTGAGCAAAACGGTACTGTGCTGGCGGCCCGGCGGGGCCATGGCCATGCCGCTCAAGTGGGAATTTCCTGGCGGGAAAATCAAAGCCGGCGAAACGCCGGAAGATTGCCTTCGGCGGGAAATTGCCGAGGAACTCAATGTCAGCATCGCGGTGCATCAATCCCTGGCCCCGGTGACGCACGCTTATCCAGCCTTTACCATCACGCTTTATCCGTTTATCTGCTCCATTGCGGCCGGCGACATCAAACTGCGCGAACATGCCGCCGTGGCCTGGCTGCCCCGGAATCAACTGTTCACCCTGGACTGGGCCGAGGCGGATCTGCCGGTGGTGGACGCCTATTGCCGGCTTTTTTTGAAAACAGAGCCATGAGCCCCGACATCCATCCCGGCATCTATGACGCGCTCCTTGATGAAGCCCTGCGCGACCTTCTGGGGCGATATCCGGACCTGCGCTCGGTTTTCGGAAAAATCGACGCCGAAGAACAGCCGGCCCGGTATGCCGCGTTTGTGGCTAAAATTCTGGAGCAGGCCCTGCGCGGCGAAGTTGATCCCGAAAAACGCCTGGCCCTGTGCAACCGCATCATCGGTTTGCTTTCCGGCGCGGCCGGCATGGATCATCTGGAGCGCCGCCGGCTGGTGGCGGCCTCAAAACCGCTGCTGCTTGAAATCACCCCGCCCCATTACGGCCGATCCGGGATTCCCCGGCCCCATACTTCCCTGGTGGAAAGCAGTCTGTTCACCGGTTCCCCTCTGGAGCCCCGGTTGGTTCATGAACTGCTGGAAGAGATGCGCTCGGCGGATTCCGTGGATATTCTGGTATCGTTTATCAAATGGTCGGGCATGCGGCTGCTCATGCCCGGGTTTGAGGACCTGCGGGACCGGGATGTGCCGGTGCGGGTGATCACTACCTCGTATATGGGGGCCTCGGATGCGCCGGCCATCGAATGGCTGGCGGCCATGCCCAATGTCCGGATCCGGATTTCCTATGATACCCAGCGGACCCGGCTGCATGCCAAGGCGTATCACTTCGGGCGGCTGTCCGGGTTTTCCACGGCCTATATCGGATCGGCCAACATGTCCCATGCGGCCATGACCAGCGGCCTGGAATGGAATCTGAAAGTCACGTCCCAGGATCTGGAACATATTCTTGAAAAATTTGCGGCGGAATTTGAAACCTACTGGAACAGCCGTGAATTTATCCCCTATGATGCCGATGACCCGGCCCCGCTGCGCCGGGCCATCACCCATGCCCGGGGGCCGGATGCCCATGGGCCGGCGGTGTTTTTCGATCTGACGCCCCATCCGTTTCAGGAGCGCATTCTCGATGCCCTTGCCGTTGAGCGGGCCGCGCGCGGGCATTTTAAAAACCTGGTGATTGCCGCCACGGGCACGGGCAAGACCGTGGTGTCGGCCTTTGACTATCAGCGGTTCCGCATCCAGAACCAGCAGCGGGCCAGATTGCTGTTTGTGGCCCATCGGCAGGAAATCCTGGAGCAGGCCATGTTTACCTTCCGCAATGTGCTCAAAGACTCCAGTTTCGGGGAACTGCTGGTGGGGCCGTATCAGGCGGAGCGGATGGAACACCTGTTTTGCTCCGTGGGCATGTTGAGCGGCAGGCGCCTGTGGGAGCAGGTGGGCCCGCGGTTTTACGATTATATTGTGGTGGATGAAGCCCATCACGGCACGGCCGCCAGCTACCGGCCCCTGTTTGATCATTTTGAACCCCGGATTCTGCTGGGGCTGACCGCCACCCCGGAACGCATGGACGGCGGCAATGTGGCGGCGGATTTTCATAACCGTTTTGCGGCGGAAATCCGTCTGCCCGAAGCCCTGGAAGAAAAGCTGCTCTGCCCGTTTCACTATTTCGGCACGGCTGATCCGGTGGATATCAGCAGCGACCGGTTCTGGAGAAACGGCCGGTATGACGACCGGGAGCTGGAAAAAATCTACACCGGCGACCATGCCCTGGCCCGGCAGCGATTTGAGATTATCCACGCCACCCTGACGCGCTATGAACCGAACCTGGAGGGGATCAAGGGGATCGGCTTCTGCGTGACCATCAAACATGCCCGGTATATGGCCGAGATGTTTACCGCCCGGGGCATTGCGTCGGCGGCCTTTGTGTCTGATGCGGACAGCCGGGAGTGCGGGGCCATGATGGCGGATCTGAAATCCGGGCGGCTCGTGTTTCTGTTCACCGTGGACAAGCTGAGCGAAGGGGTGGATGTGCCCGAAATCAATACCGTGCTGTTTCTGCGGCCCACCCAAAGCCTGACGGTGTTTCTCCAGCAGCTGGGCCGGGGACTGCGGAACGCGCCGGGAAAAGACTGCCTGACCGTTCTTGACTTTGTGGGGCAGACCCACCGGAAATACCGGGCGGACATCCGGCTCAAGGCCCTGCTGCCCCGGCATCGCTATGCCATTGACCGTGAAGTGGAGCATAATTTTCCGCATCTTCCGGCCGGGTGCTCCATTCAGTTCGACCGGATTTCCCGGGGGTATGTGCTGGAAAATATCCGCAACAATCTGCGCAATCTGGCCGTCCAGGTGCCCGAACGCCTTCAGACCTTTGTTTCCGAAAC
The DNA here is from genome assembly GCA_003597945.1 of Desulfobacteraceae bacterium. Classification (GTDB taxonomy): domain Bacteria; phylum Desulfobacterota; class Desulfobacteria; order Desulfobacterales; family Desulfosalsimonadaceae; genus SURF-33. The sequence continues at coordinate 35,020 of QZJS01000019.1, forward strand.
GGGCAATGAACTGACGTTTGGCAATTTTGTCCGCTATCATGATTATGAGCCGGAGCAGCTGCTGGCCGCGGAATCCTGGACCGGATGGAAAGCCCTGGCACAGCTCGCCCCGGCGCCGGATGATCCGGATTTTGCCGTGTTGAAGAAAAACCTGCGGCGGGCCGCGCTTATTTCCGGGCCGCATGAAATCGCGCTGCTGCGCCAAATCATCGCCCGGCTGGCGGCAAAAGATGTCTCCGGCGCGCTGGCCCTGGCCGGCAGCCAGGCCAACCGGATCTATTACCGGCTGTGGGCCGATACGGCACAGCGGCTGGGATTTGCCGGCATGGAGGAATCGTTTGAGCGCCTCTGCCGCAACCCGACCTTTCTCCGGGATGCCGATGAAATCCTGGCGTGGGCCCAGGAGGAATCCCGGATCAGCGGCATCATGCCCGCCCTGCCCTTTGCCTGCCCCCTTGAGCTGCACGCCCAATACGGCATCAGAGATATTCAGGCCGCCTTTGATCAGGCAACGCCGGAATCCGCGGGCCAGCGGGGAACCGGCGTTTTGCATTTCAATGATATTAAGGCCTATGTGATTCTGATCACGTTCCAGAAAACCGAAAAAGAATTCTCCCCCAGCACCATGTACGCCGATTATCCCATCAGCCGGGACCTGCTGCACTGGGAATCCCAATCCAACACGGCCGAGGCGTCTGCCACCGGCCAGAACCTGATCGACCACCAGGATCGGGGCTACACCATCCTCGCCTTTGCCCGAAGCCAAAAAAACCGCAACGGCTGCACCATGCCCTTTATCTACCTGGGCCCCATCGACCGCCTCAGCCACGAAAGCGAACGCCCCATCAAAATGATCTGGCGGCTGCGCCACCCCATGCCGGCGGAGATGTTCGAGGAGAATAAACGGGGTGGGTGAGGCTATTAGCCATGGCCATTCAAAATAATAACCCTTGACATGTGTAGCCCAATGGCTACAATATTGCCATGATCGAAATACGCAAAACTGAAACTTTTGCTCAATGGATCGATGGGTTAAAAGACCTGAGATCTCGTGCTCGATATTAAAACCGCTTTGCGTCTGGCACGGAATTTATAGGAGCAGATCATGCCAAAAACAAAAACCTCAAGATATGATGTTGCTGAACATCTTCGCACCCCAGAGGAAATGGCTGCTTACCTTGAGGCCTGTCTTGAGGAGGCCAATGGAGATGCGGCATTTATAGCCAAAGGTCTGGGAGATATCGCGCGAGCAAAGGGCATGTCGCAAGTGGCGCGTGATGCCGGGTTGTCCCGGGAAAGCCTTTACAAAGCGCTTTCGGGAGAACGAAGTCCCGGTTTTGACACCATACTTAAAGTCATCGGCGCGCTCGGGCTGAAATTGCATGCCGAGCCCGCCCAGGCAAATACCTGAATTGCCAGCAGGTCAATCTTCTTTTGAAGAATTTAACGGAAAAGGGAGTTATTTTGAAAAAGCTGAGAATAAAAGCGGTTGAAATGGTGCGGCATATTCGTGATGAACAATCGCAGAAGCTGAAAGGAAAATCAAAAGCTGAAATTATCGCCTTTTTTCGCAAGGCAGGCGAAGCTGCACAAAAGGCCAAACAAAATCGTGCCCGCAAAATCCGGGAATCATGCTGACTTCGGCATAACGTATGCGTCCTGTTTTCAGACTGTATTGGAGGAACAAACGTGAACACGACTGATCGGATTACATTTGACCCCGAGGTAATGGGCGGGAAGCCCTGCATTCGTGGCATGCGCGTGACGGTCGGCACTCTTGTCGGGCTCATGGCCGCGGGTCACACAAAAACCGAGATCCTGAAGCTGTATCCCTACCTGGAGGCCGAGGACATCACCCAGGCCCTGACCTACGCGGCCTGGCGGGCGGAAGAGATTGAATTGCCTCTGGTCCCCGTATGAAGATTGTCCTCGACATGAATCTGACACCGGACTGGGTGCCGCTTCTGGCGCAAGCCGGACATACTGCCGTGCACTGGTCGACCATTGGCTCTCCCCGTGCGAAGGACCGCGAGATCATGACATGGGCACGAGAGCGGGGACAGGTTGTCTTCACGCACGATCTTGATTTCGGCGCAATCCTTGCCGCAACCGCCGCCGTTTCACCAAGTGTGCTCCAGATAAGGACTCAGGACCCAACCCCGGAACACTGCGGCGAAGTTATCCTGAACACGCTGCAGCGGCACGCCAAGGCCTTAGAAGACGGCGCTCTCATCTCGGTGGACGAGAACCGCGCCCGAGTCCGTCTGCTTCCTCTCAGACGTTATGAACAGTGAGCAGAACAAGCCGGATGCATGCGGACGATCGGAAATGGCTTGATGATATGAAAACAAAAAAGCCAAACTATGAAATGCGGCGTTTGTGGTGGAGAGCTATCGGCAGCAGCAACTGATTTGCCGTTCAAGATCAATGAGAACACTATTGTTATCGTGAAGGCGCTGCCCATTTTTCAATGCGCCAATTGCCCTGAATATGTCATTGACGACAAGGTGCTCAGTTGGATCGACGAGATTCTGGCGAAAGTTGAAGGCGGCACGGAGCTTGAAATCGTTCGTTACGCGGCCTGACGCTCATCGTTTTGCACGATGATTTTAACGTTTTTAACCCGCGGGGGAACAGCAAGTCCCTGCTCTTTCAAAAGTTCAACATGCTCCTTCATCCCCCACCTGGCTTTGTAGACGCAATCCTCAATGGAATGGCCGACTCCGGTGAATCCCTCAAGATCCGGAGAGAAAAACCCAAAATAATCGGGTTCCTTCGTCGCCTCAATGACAAGTGAATATGGCAGATCGATCATGATTTTCTCCTATTTCATCCCCGCGGACTTGAGAATATGGTGACATGTGCCGCTTGGAACTTCCTTTGCCCCGTGGTAGTCTACTCTTATCAAAGACGGCCACCCGGATTTGGCATAATACCGGATGGACCCTTTCTCTTTAATCAGTTTAAATCCTTTGGATTCAAGCAGTCTTACCAGCTCACTGAATTTCAATATCAGCTCCCGTATGACGCGCGATGATTACACTCACTGCTTTTATGCTTGGAATATCACAAAATCCCATAAAAATGCAAGCGTGGAGTTTTGCAACTTGATATCGCAAATAGCGACATCAAGTTCCATCTGCGGAGGTCGGCGCAAATTCTGCGGCGGAATAACGGTTTCAACTACCGAGGATTTCCCGGCAGTTCGGCAGGAAGCAGCTTCCCCAGTAAAAATATGAAAAAGGAAATTTGTCGAATCCTATTCCAGTCGGGCAATTGTGCAACGCACCGTTGCACAATTGTCATGGCGGACCAAGCTGGCACAGATTGAAGAACTTGCCCGCCTGGCTGTTTGCCGCCGCCTAAAACCTGATTGACCACCAGGTGCGGGGCTACACCATCCTCGCCTTTGCCCGAAGCCGGAAAAACCGCAACGGCTGCGCCACCCCATGCCGGTGGAGATGTTTGAAGAGAATAAGCGGGGCGGTTAGCACTTGACAATGATATCAATATTGATACTATAAGGTCATGACTAAAATCGATGATCTGCTATTGATATTGAAACAAAATCCGAAGAATGTTCGGTTTTCGGATCTATGCAGGGTATGCGATCATTATTTCGGCGAGCCGCGCCAGAAAAAAAGCAGTCATCGCGCTTACAAAACGCCCTGGCCGGGAGATCCAAGGGTAAACATTCAAAATAATAAAGGAAAGGCCAAGGCATACCAGGTTAAACAGGTGCTTTTGGCTATAGAAAAAATGGAGGTCAGACATGGCCATTAAAAAGGATAAATACACCTATCGGGTTACCTGGTCTGAAGATGATAATGAATATGTGGGTCTGTGCGCTGAATTCCCAAGCTTGAGCTGGCTGGCTGATACGCCGGAAAAAGCGTTAAAAGGAATTCGGAAAATTGTGGCCGACGTATTATTGGACATGATCGAAGACAATGAGCCCATCCCCGAACCGATCGCATGCAGGCATTTCAGCGGGAAATTCATGGTGCGGGTGCCGCCGGATGTTCATCGGAAATTAGCCATACAGGCCGCCGAATCCGGCGTAAGCCTTAATCGCATTGCAAGCTCCAAATTAAACCAATAAATACGCTTTTTACCAGGATGAGAAAGCGGGGGTGGTCGCGTGGAAAAATGAGTAACAAAGATTTTCTTGATCCCATTATGCCGGGCGAAATTTTACGCGAAGATTTCATGGAGCCGATGAATATCAGCATGAATCAGCTATCGCGGGATCTTGCGGTTCCGCCGAACAGAATAAGCGAGATTATAAACGGCAAAAGAAGCATATCGGCCGACACGGCGCTCAGGCTGGAGCGATATTTCGGGATAGAGGCGCAATTCTGGCTGAATCTTCAGTCTGAGTATGATCTCCGGATAATGAAACGCAAAATAGGACCCGATATTGAACGCCGAATTATTCCGGCCAAGAACCCCGCCGTTTCAGCCTCGCCGGCCGGATCGTGAAAAGGAGACATTGACGAGGGGGCCAAAAGCGCATGAGTGAGAATAAACAACTGATCCGCAATTCCACCGCCGAATTCCTGATGTTTACCGCCCAGGCGGGCGGGCAGAGCATCGAAGCCCGGTATGAGGATGAAACGATATGGCTGTCCCAGAAACTCATGGCAACCTTGTTCGATGTCGGCGTCAATACGATCAATTACCACCTGAAAGAGGTTTATGAAAGCGGCGAGATTCACCCGGAGGCAACTATTCGAAAATTTCGAATAGTTCAGCAGGAAGGCTCTCGCCAGGTAGCTCGTGAAGTCGATTTTTATAACCTTGACGCCATTATTTCCGTCGGCTACCGGGTCAATTCCATCCGGGCCACGCAATTTCGGCAATGGGCGACCCGGGTGCTGCGCGATTTCGCTATCAAGGGGTATGTGCTGGACAAGAAACGCCTGGAAAACGGCTCCTTCCTCGGCGAAGACTATTACGAGCGGCTGCTTGAGGAAATCCGGGAAATCCGCCTCAGCGAACGCCGTTTCTACCAGAAAATCACCGATATTTACGCCACCAGCGTCGATTACAGTCGTGACGCGCCGACCACCAAGGCCTTTTTTGCCAAGGTTCAGAACAAGCTGCATTACGCTATCCATGGACACACCGCCGCTGAACTGGTTTTGAAGCGGGCGGACAGCAAGAAGCCGGGCATGGGACTGGCATCCTGGGAAAAAGGACCGGATGGAAAGGTTTTAAAAACCGATGTGACCATCGCTAAAAATTATCTCTCCAGGGAGGAGCTGGAATCATTAGGGCGGATCGTCAACGCCTATCTGGACCTGGCCGAAGACCGTGCGCGGCGCAAGATTCCCATGACCATGGAGGACTGGGCGAAAAGACTGGATCTGTTTCTGGAGTTTAACGAACGGGAGATTCTGGAAGACAAGGGAAGGGTCACGGCGGAACTGGCCAGGGCATATGCCGAAAGCGAATTCGAGAAATACCGGATTATCCAGGACCGCCTGTTTGAAAGCGATTTCGATAAAGTCTTAAAACAGATTGAAACCACGTTGCCGGATGATCCGCAAAAACCTGTATCATCATCGAATAGTAAAAGGTTAAATCATGAGCCGGATTAAATGGCATCGTCCATCCTCCGTGATTAAATTTTTACTTCCGGGACGTCCCGGAAGTAAGCTCAGGGCCGATGAAAACTTCGCGGAATATGAGTTAACCAACAAATTTAACTTCAAATTTATTCAAAATATCGCCTGCCGTGTCCCCTAAAATTATGCGCATATGCTTTTTATGATGGCTGCGGCATCCCATCCTGGTGGATATGACGGCATACCAAGTTAAACAGGTGCTTTTGGCTATAAAAAAAATGGAGGTCAGCCATGGCCATCCGGTTTTGCGGAGCGTTATGCCGGTATCAGTCTAAAAGGATGCAGCCATGAATGGGGAAAGGCCTGGGTGAGCAAAAGCGGCCGCGGCATCCCATGCCGGGGGCAACTCACAATCATTTCCTGCCAGTTCGCCGGATGACGCCCCGGGATTCGCGCCGCAAGCTTGCTTTTCAATTGATCTTCCTGTAGTTTGGCATGAAATCCACGATGAAATCACTTTGCGTTTGGCTGAAGGAGGAACCCATGAAGCTGCCGGAACAAGGAATGCCGGAAAATGCTGTTTTTGCTGCCTTGGAGAATTTTCGCAAGAATGATATCCGGTGGAAGGAAGGGCGGGTATTCGGGTATGTTTTTGACCCTGGCGAACAGGTGCAAAAGGTCGCCAAAAGGGCCTATACCGAATTTTTATCGGAAAACGGTCTGGATTTTACGGTATTCCAGAGTCTTGAGAGACTGGAGCGCGAGTTGGCCGCATTCGGGGCCGGGCATCTTCGCGGCGGAGACATGGCCGTCGGCAATTTCACCAGCGGCGGCACGGAAAGCATTATTCTGGCGGTGAAAGCGGCAAGGGACTGTTACCGCGAGAAAAAGCCCGACATCACGGCTCCGGAAATCATCCTGCCGGCCACGGCCCATGCGGCTTTTTATAAAGCCGCCCATTATCTTGGATTGAACGTTGTCCAGGTTTCGGTGGACCCGGTGAGTTTCAAGGTCCATCCGGAAACGGTGCGGGGTGCCGTCACATCCAATACCATCATGATCGTCGGTTCCGCGCCCACGTATTCCCAGGGGGTGATAGATCCCATCGAAGATCTGGGCAAGCTGGCTCTGGAGTATGATCTCTGGCTTCATACAGACGCCTGCATGGGCGGGTTCCTTCTTCCTTACTTCAAACGGCTGGGAGAACCCGTTCCGGATTTTGACTTTTCCGTGCCGGGCGTTTCATCCATTTCCATGGATCTGCACAAATACGCTTATTGCCCCAAAGGGGCCTCCCTGGTGCTGTATAAAGACAAGTCTCTCAGGAAATACCAGATTTTTGCCTGCGCCGAATGGATTGGGTACACCATCGTCAATAATGCCGTGCAGAGTTCCAGGTCCGGCGGCCCCATGGCGGCGGCCTGGGCTGTTTTGAACCATATAGGAGACCGGGGGTATCTTGACATCGCCCGGAAAAAACTGGAAGCAGTCAAAGTAATCGCGGCAGGTATCGAAAGGATACCGGGGCTCAGGCTGCTGGCGCAACCCCAGATGACGCTCATCGCCTTTACTTCGGATACCGTCAACGTGTTTCATATTATTGACGAAATGAATTCCCGGGGCTGGTATATCCAGCCCGCCCTTTCCTATGACAACAGTCCTGCCCATATTCATCTTTCCGTGTCTGCTTCCAATGTGGGTTGGGAGGATAAATTTCTGGAAGATTTGGAAGAATGTGTAAAGGCTGCCGCCTCTTTGCCTGAAAGTTCCCTGCTGGCTTCGCTGGGTCCCATGATTAAAGACCTGGATTTGTCCGCGGCTTCGGATGAAGAGATCAACGGGCTGCTGGCAATGGCTGGGCTGGCGGGTCAGGGACTGCCCGAACGCATGGCGGAGATAAACGGGTTGCTCAACGAAATGCCCGCTTCGGCCAGGAAGGCCGTTCTGGTGAGTTTCGTAAATGACTTGTTTGTCCAATAAGAGAAATTGATTAGAAGCCGTTTCAAAACTTCAGATCAGGTTCGAGGGCAAGGCGCGGGCCAATGAAAAAGCGGAGCATATTTAATAATATGTGAGCATTTTGAAGCGGCCTGCAACGCAGCCATCGGGCCTCAGATGGGGTTTTGAAACGGCTTCTATCAATGTGATCTGACTGTTGCGGCCGGAAGCGCCTGCAGAGCCATTCAGGAGCGCAAACGCCTATGGAAACGCCCTTTGCTTTTGACTCCATGCTGGTTTTCGCCTGGATTTCCTTTTTTCTTCTGGCGGGCATATATCTCAGGGCCAGGGTGGCGCTGATCCAGAGATTCTTATTCCCCAGTTGCCTGGTGGGAGGTTTTGCCGGACTGGTTGCCATGCAGACCGGTCTTGTGGCTGTGGATATCAGTTCTCTGGAAGAATTTGGATATCATTTGTTCAATATTTCCTTCATTTCCGTCGGGCTGACCCGTAACGAAGAAGCCGGTGCGCCATCCAGACCGCATGGGGGGATGAAAGGCCCCTTGTGGATGGCCCTTGTCCAGGGCCTTACTTTCCCGATGCAGGCCGTGGTCGGAGGGCTTTTTGTGCTCCTGTTGGGGGCGCTGGGTATGGAACTTTTCATAACGTTCGGGTTTCTGGCCCCTCTTGGATTCAATGAAGGCCCGGGCCAGGCCCTGTCCATAGGCAAGGCATGGGAAGCGGTGGGTTTCGCCAACGGGGCTACTATTGGGCTCACTTTTGCGGCAATCGGTTATTTTTTCTCCTTCTTCGTGGGCGTGCCTCTGGTGAATTACGGATTGCGCAAAGGGTGGGCCGGCCCTGAACAAAAAAAGCTGACGCGTGACTGTATCACCGGGGTTTTTTCCAGCAATGTGGAATGCGAATCCGCGGGCAGACTGACGATCCATTCGGGCAATGCTGAAACCCTGGCTTTTCAGGCGGCCCTGATCGGCGTGGTTTACGGCGTCACTTATATAATTATCAAAACGGCGGGTTCACTGCTCCCGCAGGACGCCGCAACCATTTTGTGGGGGTTCTTTTTCTTTGTGGGTCTGGGGGTTGCCCTGGGTTTGAAAAAAACCATGGGAATGGCCGGACTGGGGCATTTAACGGACCCCGGCATTCAGCGGAGGATAACGGGATGGTCCGTTGACTTGCTGATTGTGGCCACGGTCATGGCCATCCAGTTGACGGTGGTCTGGGAATACATTCTGCCTATCGGAGCCATATCCCTTACCATAGGATGCCTTACCACCTTTTTGGTTATATGGTTCGGCAGACGGGTTCCCGGCTTCCCCCTGGAGCGCATGGCGGCCATATTTGGAACTGTTACCGGCACGGTATCCTGCGGGCTCCTGCTCTTAAGAATTGCGGATCCGGAATTCCGGACCCCCGTGGCCTATGAAATCGCGGTTATGAACGCTTTTGCCCTGCCCTTCGTGGGTGGAGGGACTGTGCTGATCAACGCGCCCCTGTGGTGGGGCTGGAGCGTGGGCCTGACCATCCTGGTATTAATCGGTGTTATGGGCATTTCTTTCATTCTGCTCAAAGCGCTGGGTTTGGTGGGCCAAAAAAATTTCTGATCCCGCAAAACATCAAAGGACGATGGATAGGCCCGCCCCCAGCACCAGAACAAAGACCAGAATGGTGCAGGCATATTCATCGATCAGGCTGTGCAGCCTTTCCCCAATGATAATTCCCAGAATAATCAGGGGAAACAGTATTACTATGCTCATCTGCTTTGCCCCCGGCATTTAACCAAAATGGCGGTAAAACGCGAGCCGCCGGGCATCTTCCTTAAAAGGCGCCATGAGCTTGCGCAGTTCCGTTTTGCCGGGCGGCTGGTCGAGTCGCCCGGCGGCGGCCAGGGTTTCAACTTCGTCCACGCCTGAACAGCCGGCAATGGCAACGGTGATGGGCTTGCTTAAGGCATAACGCAGCAGCAGTTCCGGGGTTACCCCGAGATGGGGCGCAATGTAATGCCCGGCCCCGAAAATTTTCATGGCAATGACGGCAATGCCTTTATCCAGGGCTGCCGGAAGCGTTTTGGTCAGAAAACCGCCCAGCACTTCCTCAACGGGATTGACCGGCATCATGACCGAATCCACGGGCCATTGCCTGACAGCCCGGGCAAGAATGTCCGGGTCATGGTGCCCGGTAACTCCGATAAACCGGGTTTTCCCCGCTTCTTTCGCCTCCATAAAAGCTTCCAGCGCCCCTCCGGGACCCGATATCACGGACAAATCCTCAGCGGTTCGAACGTCATGGATCTGCCAGAGATCCAGATGATCGACGCCAAGCCGCCCCAGGGTATCCTCCAGATCCTGACGCGCGCCGGCTTTATCCCGACTGGCTGACTTGCTGGCCTGAAACACGCGGCTTCTTGCCCGCGAGTCCTGCGTCCATATCCCGCCGTAATATACCTCGCTGTCCGAATAAACGCGCGCGCTGTCAAAATAGGTGATGCCTTCGGCAATGGCCGAACGGATCACCTTGCGGGCCGCGTCGGTTTTTCCGGTGGTTCTGAGAACCCCTTCGCCGCCTAATCCCACGCGGGTAACCATCCGCCCGGTTGTTCCAAATTCTACTGTCGGTATGGAGTTTGTTTTCATGACACTGATTATCCCCTTATTAATTTTCGCCAAACGGACTGGATTAGACTCTGCATCTGTTTACTGTTTAAGATACCCATAAAAAACATTCAAATCAAGCCACTGCCGCCGGGGAAGGCCGCTTTGCCTGATTGCCATTAATCGCCTTTTTGTTATTAAAATTCCGGAATAAAGGAAGATTTCGAGAGTAAACTGTCATTAAAACCCTGTCATTAAAACCCTTGCAAATGCCCATTGGATTGAATAATATATGAGCATTAATAATGCGCATCAGGAGGCCGGCATGCAAGTCAATGTTTATGATGCAAATGCGCCGAAAAAATCAGCGAATCTGAGTATCAACAGCGATCTTCTTCAAAGGGCACGGGAACATCACATCAACCTTTCAAAAGCCTTGGAGCAGCGCCTTGTGGAGATGCTGCTGGAGGAAAACCGGCGAAAATGGAGGGAAGAAAACCAGGACGCGATTGACGCCTACAACCGACGCATCGAGACATGCGGGGTGTTCGGCGAAGGGCTGCGGAGATTCTGATGGCCCAGTTTGACGTCTTTGAAAACCCCGACGGAAAAACAAATCAGGCGATTCCCTATCTGCTGGATATCCAGGCCGACCTCCTCGACGATCTTGCCACGCGCGTGGTCGTGCCGCTGGTGGAGGCATCGGCAATGGGCAAAGCCGTCAGTCACCTCCATCCCGGGTTCACCATCGAAAATGTCAGCGTCTTCATGTCGACTGCGGAGTTGGCCGGGATTTCCGCGCGATCTTTGGGTAAAAAGGTCGGCTCGCTCGCGGATAAACGCCCGGAGATCATTGCCGCTCTTGATTTTCTCTTCACCGGCTTCTGATGGCCGGCCGGCCGGCTGTGCCGGAATATAGACGACGCCCCCGGGTGTGCGGGAAAAGGCAACGGCGTTTAAAAAAATTCCCCATTCCAGAGCATCCGGCAAAGCAACTCCACCGGGACGATTTCAATGCCGTCTTCGGTCTTGCGGGGTCTGGACTCCAGGCAGATTCCCCCCGCAACAGCAACATATCCTGTAATTTTCAAGTATAGATTTAAAATTACATGTATTTTTCAAGCAGCCGGAGTTCAACATGTTGCTTCATCGCCCGCCCGGCCTTACAGATGCATGTTTATCGGATTTAATTCAGAGCGGGTGTAACCAACGATAACGCAAAAACGACTTAATACTCAGGACGGCGGAAATGGAAACAACCCCGGTGCCGTTATCTGAAATCCGGCCCGGAGTTTTTATAATCGGCTTGAAACAAAAAAAATATAATGATCGGGAGGCGAAAATGAAAAAAATATTGATCGTATTGACAGCGATGATTTTTTATCTTTCTTTTGCGGCCGATCCGGCTTTTGCCGGCAGCAAGGAACGGCATCGGTGGGAAGGCGTGGCCATCGGCGTGGGCGCCGCCATACTGGGAAACGCGATTATCAAGAGCTATCAGCCGGAGCGTGTGACGGTCGTCGAACGCCACACCTATTATCAGCCCGTTCCTCCGCGCCACAGTCAGCGGTATTGTGAGCCTCGTCAGGTATGGGTTCCCCCGGTATATGAAAAGGTATGGAATCCAGGCCATTACGAATATGGCAGATGGGTTCCGGGGCAGCATATCATGCTGGAAAGAACGCCGGGATACTATGTGGAAGAGCGGGTCTGCCGAAATTACCGGTAATCATCAATGGCCGCCCTGGTACCCCGGGCGGCGGACTGGATCCCGAGGAGGGCGCCATGAAATGGATAACATATTGTATTGCATTGCTGATTTTCCCCGCGATGGCCTTTGCGGGCGATATTTACCAAAAATATGACAGCAGCCAACGATATAAAGGGTATGATTATTATTACCGCCTCCGCCATCCCGTCAGACCGATGCCACCCTATGCTCAATTTACAGGCTGTCAGAAACGCGGACCTTTCGATGCGCCGATATGTCAGAGATATCTTCCGCACAGTGATACCCGTTACCGACGATATGGATATGACGATCGTTACCGCATGCCCCATACCCCTTATCCCCCGCGCAGAGAACGCCCTTGCCGGAGGTATTAAATTGGGCATGGTCGATAGGGACTCGCTCGCCGCTACTCTTCCGCACTAAAACCGGTATCCGGCGGTTACCCATATGTTTCTGCCTTCAATGGGGTGCTGGCTCGGGTAATAAGCCCCCGTGGCCGTCCGGATGCCGGGGTCATATGCCGCTTCGTCGAAAAGGTTGTTGATCAGCAGTTCGAAGAACAATCCATCCATAAAGGCGTCTTTCCAGTGGATGTTGGAATGAAACAGGATATAGTCGTCGACTTTCGAAGTCGGGTTGGTGCCGATGGTATCGCGTTCATAAACATAGTTGGAGCGCAGATGGAAAGACAGATTCGGCAGAAGGTAATACGTGGCGCCGACATTGAATTTATGCTCCGGAATGTTGGGGATGCGCTCCCCGTCCTGGGCGGCCGGAGAGTCGACCAGCGTGTCGGGCAGATCGGAATACTCTCCCCTGGAAAACGTGTAGTTGAAAAAGACGTTGCACCGGGCGGTAAGGTTTAGGTCCGCATTGAATTCGATGCCCGTGATCCGGGCTTTGCCGATATTGCGATTCTGGTTCCAGAAATCATAATTGGAATCCGGGTTGGGGATGTCGGTTTTGACCTCCATCAGCAGGTCCCGGATTTCATTGTGGTATCCTTGAAGGCTGACATGGCCCGTACCGGGAATGGCATAGGAGAACCCCAGCTCGACGGCCCGCATTTTTTCAGGATCAAGATCGGGGTTATCCAGCCGCTGGGGCGTCCGGTTAAACAATTCCCACGCCGTGGGGGCGCGAAAACCGGTGGAAAAAAGCGCTCCCACCGTAAACCGCCCCAGCTCGACAATTGAACTGAGCCGGTAGGTATGGGCGTCTTCATAATTGCTGTTCTTGTCAAGGCGATAGCCGCCAAGCAAAGAAATATTGGGGGCGGCCTGGTATATGCCCTGCCAGTAGCCCGCGTAATTATTGCATTTATGTTGCGTGTAGACGCCATAGCCCCTGGGCACCACATTGTACATGGCTTCCAGTCCGAAAATATTCTCCAGCGCGTCAAGGGCCTGCCAGTGGAGCCGCTCTTTGATTTCATAAGAATCATCCGGCCGGGCGTAGCCGGAGGCAATGCGGACATCATCGGGGTGATTATAGGCATCCGGGCCGGGAGTGTTAGGATAGGCCTCATGGCTTGAGTTTAACAGCTCGGTATGCCGGACAATGACTTCGCTGTCTATGCCCAGCCCGGGGCGTATATCCCAAAAATAACCCAGACCGAATGTATTGCCGCGGAAATCCCAGGCCGAATCCACAAATCCGTTGGCGTCCGTATCGATCTGGTACGTCCCGTTGGCAAAGGTGCCGTCTCCCTGGAGGTACTGCCAGTTGATGGTTTCAAACCGGAGATTGCCGTAGGTGAATTTTGCCGTCAAATTGTATGTTTCTGAATCCGCGACGTTGAAGTCATCCGACCACCAGTAGCCCAGGCCGTCTTCATTTAAGTTCTGGATGCCGCCGAAATCCGGGCCGTCGCTCTTGGAAAAATATCCGCCGATGCCGTACGTAAAAGGCAGCGGCGCGTCGGAATGGCCGCCGTTAATGCCGAACGCGAATCCGCCGGCCATGTTTTCATCATCCTTCCACGTGCCGCCAAAGGTCCGGACATGGCTGGAGGCGTCGGGTCCGCTTTTGGTGATGATATTGATCACGCCGTTGAACGCATTGGCCCCGTAAAGGGCGGACGTCGGCCCGGCAACGATTTCGATGTGATCTACATTGTACAGGGGGAACCGTATGGTCCCGCCCAGCGCGGCGTTTTCAGATATGTTGTTGTCAAGGATACCGTCAACGTACACCAGGGTTCGCTGATTATTGCCGACCAGGCCCCGCTGGTGAATCAAATCCGGAAAGATTCCATAGGTGTGCTGAAAATCAAATCCCGGCACATCGTGCAAGGCATCGGCCAGGGTACGGTATCCCCGTTCGCGGATCTGGTTTTCGGTAATCACGTAGACGGTGGTCGGCGATTGGTTGAGTTTGATCCGGGTGCGGGTGGGGGTGATGACCTCGATTTCCATCAACTGGTCGATGTTCATTTCCATTAATTTTTCGAAATCCCGGGCCGGGGCGTCATCATGGTGGGCCCGGGCAAACGCCGGCAGGAAAAAAGCGGTCAAGACAGCCAGAACAGCAATGCAACCCTGGATGATTGCGCCGCGCATCATCTTGACTCCCGTGATGGGGTGAACGGTCAAACGGCAGATTCAGATAAGATATTGTTTTTTTCGACTCAAGCTATCTCAGAAATTGTCTTTTTTGTCAAGTTTTAACAGGCAGTCTTAGCGGGCCTCATGGGATTTCGAAAATGGCAAAACACGGCGAACCGGAATCGGCGGCAACACATTGCCAATTTTTTTAAACGATTTGGAAATATGGTCAAAAACTGCCAGGCAACGACTAAAGCACCTGACAAGGATACATTTTTATTTTGGGATCATCCGTCATTAAGGGATAGTTGTCCGCCATGCTCTGGGCAACAAGCATCCGATCGAAAGGGTCTTTATGATGGAAGGGCATATCCTTGAGCAACAATGCTGCATCCGCGCTGAAATCAAGCAGCGCGAATCCGCTCTCAGCAGCTATTTGCACCGGATTGAAGTCAACGGCAATTTTCCCGAGAGACGCCTTTATCATAATTTCAGCAATAGTGACGGCGCTGACGTATATGGTATTGGACAAATCTTCCAGTGCCGAACGTTTCGCGCCGCTGATCCTGTCCGGATGCGACAACGCCCAGAGAAAAATATGCGTATCAATAATGATATTCATGAATGACCGCCGTAAAACATAGAGGTTATTTCGGCATCTTCTTCCATGATATCATCGGGCGGTGTGAACTTTCCAGCCAGCAAGCCGAGTTTCCTTTTTCCTTCCGGTTTATGAATCACCAGATCCACAAGCGGCAGGTTGTTCTTTGCGATAACGACCCTTTCCCCCCGGTATACCAGCGCAACCAGTTTGGAGAGGTTGGTTTTTGCCTCCGAAATATTGACGATCTTCATTGTATTCTCATCATGTTCAGGTTAAAATAGACCAACTTGGTCATTTCTGGTCAAGTGTACCAAGCGAAGATCGTCCGGGTCAATAAAATTTCAGCCATTAAACCGACTTTATGGATAAATCCGGTCATTTTTCTTGATCTCACATTAGTATAAGTACAATGTAGATATAAAATGGCGTATAGAAAACACAGGAGGAGCCTGATGGACCAATGGA
This sequence comes from Desulfobacteraceae bacterium, assembly GCA_003597945.1. Taxonomy (GTDB): domain Bacteria; phylum Desulfobacterota; class Desulfobacteria; order Desulfobacterales; family Desulfosalsimonadaceae; genus SURF-33. The sequence continues at coordinate 50,487 of QZJS01000019.1, forward strand.
AACTGATCGCCGGCACCGACGCCCGGCGGACCCGTTTTGATGAAATTCCCAGATACGCCGAAGGGCTCTATGAGCTAAAATCCGGGATTTACGCCTGGATGACGCCCAACGGCTCCTGGGGCGAATCCAATGCCGGGCTTGTTGTGGGCGACGGCGCGTCTCTGCTGGTGGATACTCTGTGGGACCTAAAGTATACGCACGTCATGCTGGATGCCATGCGTCCGTTGACCGATGCCGCGCCCATCAACACCGTGGTCACCACCCATGCCGACGGGGACCACTGGTGGGGCAACGAGCTGGTGGCCGGGGCCGAAATCATCGCCACCCGGGCCTGCATCGACGAGCTCGCGTCGGTTCAGCCCAAATCCATGTTGCTGTTGGAAAAAGCCGGAAAACTGCTGAGCCGCATACCGGTATTTAATGCCGACAAAGTGGGCCACTGGTTTAAAAACATGGCGGCCCCCTACGATTTTCACAACCTTGCCCTCACCCCGCCGACCCGCGCGTTTACGGGCCGCATGCAGATGGAAGTCGGCGGCCGGCCGGTGGAGCTCATCGAAGTGGGACCGGCCCACACCCGGGGGGACCTCATCGTTTTTGTCCCGGACGCCAGAATCCTTTTTACCGGCGATATCCTTTTTGTGGAATCCACGCCGGTGATCTGGGCCGGACCCCTAACCAACTGGCTGGAGGCCCTGGATCTGATCCTGGACATGGACGTGGATGTCATTGTTCCCGGCCATGGCCCTGTTACGGACAAAGACGGCGTACGACAGGTAAAAGCCTACTGGGAATTTACGGACGCGGAAACCCGGCGGCGTTTTGACGCCGGATTATCGGCAGCCGAGGCGGCCCGGAATATCGTGCTGGGCGATGAATTTGCCCGCGGCCCCTTTTCGGCCTGGAACTCGCCGGAGCGGATGATGACCAACGTCCATACCCTGTATCGACACCTGCAAGAAAGAACCGATCACCCCCAAAAACCGGAACTGACCAATATTCTGCGGAAACAGGCCCTGCTGGCCCATCAACTGCCGGATGCCCAGCCTGCTGTCATGCGAAAACAAAAGGAGAGACGCCCATGAAGCTGGTGACCTTTGACAGAAAAGACGACATTTTACACATGGGCGCCTTGACCAAAGACGGCCGGAATATCATTATGCTGCAGGCCGGGGCCGCAGCCATGACCGGAGCGCCCTCCCCTTTTTTCACGGACATGCTCGCCTTTTTAAACGGCGGCGCGGCGGCCCGGGACCAGGGCCTGGCGGTTGTCGATTATGTGACCGGCCAGAACCCGCCGGATGCTGTTGTCAGCGTTGATGCGGTCCGCCTGCTGGCGCCGGTTCCCCGGCCCGAGTCGATCCGGGACTGCATGGCTTTCGAACAGCACATCATCAACACCATCCGGGCCGTGGGCTTAAAAAAGCTCGCGCCCGTGGACGAATGGCTGGAAAAACGCCTCGGACCCGGAAAATCCCTGGCCCATCGCGTCAACAAAGCCTGGTATGAACGGCCTATCTATTATAAAAGCAACCGCTTTTCGGTGGTGGGACCGGACGCGGACGTGCGGATTCCCGCCTACACCCGACAATTCGATTATGAGCTGGAATGGGGGATTTTCATCGGCAAAACCGGCGCGGACATCCCCAAAAAAAAGGCCCGGAATTATATCGGCGGGTACACCATTTTCAATGATTTTTCCGCCCGGGATATTCAGATGAAAGAAATCGCCGGCCGCCTCGGACCCTCCAAGGGCAAGGATTTCGACACGGGCAACGCCATGGGCCCCTGCCTGGTAACCCCGGATGAAATCCCCGACCCCTATAATCTCACCATGACGGCCCGGATCAACGGAGAGGAATGGTCCCGGGGCACATCAGCCGACATGTACTGGACCTTCGAAGACATCATCGCCTATATTTCCCGGTCCGAAACCCTGTATCCCGGCGAATTCATCGGTTCGGGCACCTGCTCCGGCGCCCAGGGCCGCGGGTGCGGCCTGGAAATGGGAAAATTCCTCAAATCCGGCGACGTGGTGGAACTGGAAGTCGAAGGCATCGGCGTGCTGCGCAACAAGGTGGTGTAATTGATGCCGCCGGGAAAGCAAAGCCCGCCTGTGATCCATTGTTAACCGTGAAATCCGTTGAAATCCGTTTGGCATAAAAACAATTATGATATATAATGCCAATATTTAGATCCGCCCCCATCCGGTTTTTTCAGATGTCTTTCTGAAGAAGGTGGTTATCATGAAGGCTGAGCACACGGTTTATTTCAGACGATTCCTGTTGGGCCTGCTGATCATCTGGTTGATCTGTCATTCTTTATTGCTCCTGCCCGCCTTTGCCGAAGGCAGGATCGTAACCGTGGGCGTCTATGAAAACGCGCCCAAGATTTTTACCGCCGAATCCGGGCAGCCGGCCGGCATCTTTATTGATATTATTGAACACATCGCCGAAGCCGAAGGATGGCGCCTGCGCTATTTGCAGGGAACCTGGGCCGAGGGACTGGATCGATTGCAAAAAGGGGAAATCGATCTCATGCCTGATGTGGCGCTTACTTCGGAACGTGAGAAAATTTACGCGTTCCATAACGTGCCGGTCCTGTCTTCCTGGTTTCAGGTATACGCGCCCAAAGGCAGCAAAATACAATCCCTGCTGGATCTAAACGGCAAACGGATTCTTGTCCTGGAGCGTTCAGTCCAGCAGGAGGCGTTTGTCCGGCTCAGCCGGAGCTTTGGAATGGAGATCACGCTTATTTCCGTACCGGACTATCAGACCATGTTCGAGATGGTCGCCCGGGATGACGCCGATGCCGCCATCACAAACCGTTTCTATGGAATGATGCACGCAGAAGAATTCGGACTCGTCGATACGGCAGTGGTTTTCGAACCTTCCGATCTTTTTTTCGCTGCCGCGAAGATCCAGTCATCCAACCCGATGAACATCTTCTTTACCACGTCGGAAAAAGATTCCTCACTTTTGCTGGCCGCCATCGATCGCCACCTTATGGAGATGAAAAAAGACCCCGGTTCCATCTATTATGCGTCATTGAAGCGATGGACATCCGAAGAAGTCCGGTTCCAAATACCGTTATGGCTTTTTATCCTCGGCCTGACCACGACCGGCGCATTGATTCTGAGTCTTTTAGGCGGCGCCGTCCTTAAACATCAGGTAAACGTTCGCACCGGAGAACTGCGCCGGATCAACCAGGAAATGGAACGGCGCATCACTAAACGTACCGAAGAGCTCGCCGCGGCCATGGAAAAAGCCCAGGCCGCGGATCGCATCAAATCCGCCTTTCTGGCCACCATGTCCCATGAATTGCGGACCCCGCTCAATTCCATCATCGGCTTTACCGGAATCATGCTTCAAGGGCTGGCCGGGCCTTTGAATACGGAACAGCACAAGCAGATGTCCATGGTGCAAAACAGCGCCCGCCACCTGCTGGCATTAATTAATGACGTGCTGGATATCTCCAAAATCGAAGCCGGACAACTCGAGATTTCCAGGTCATCTTTTTCCCTGCGGCCATCTATTG
>QZJS01000112.1 GCA_003597945.1 Desulfobacteraceae bacterium
AAAACGCGCAGTGGTGGATGTCATTGCCGCCCCGGGGCGGATCGTGGCCTTCACGCATCACGGCATCTATGCCGCCTCTATGCCTGAGACCGCCGATGAAAGTTCTGGCGGAACCGGAAAAAGCAACGTTTCGATTGCAACCGGCGCCGGCACGCCGGGCGAATCCACCGCCATCGCATCGTTGCCCGATTACCGTTTCACATCCGTCAATATTGAAGTGGCAGGCGGGGACCGGCCCCCGGTGCCCTGGTTTCGAATTCTTCATGATATTCACAACGGCAACATCATCGGATCAGCCGGCAAATGGCTGCTGGACCTGCTGGCGTTGGGCCTGATCTTCCTCTGCATCAGCGCCCTGATCATCTGGTATGTGCCCTGGGCCAGACGCCGGTTTAAGCGTCGGCGCCGGCGGCTTGACCGGGTGTTTAAATTCTGCTGGCGATATCACTTGAAAATCGGGATTTACGCCGTTGCTTTTCTGGCGGTCCTGGCTGTAACCGGCGCCTTGCTGCGCCCGCCCCTGCTCATTGCCGTAGCGCCCCATTTTCTGAATCGAAACCACCCATTGCTTGCCCTGTCCCCCCGTAGCAGCGACTGGGGCGGCAAGCTGCAAAAGGCCATCTATAACTCGGCAAGCGATTCGATTCTGCTGGCCACCGAAGGCGGCTTTTTCCAGGGACCCGCTGATTTCAAGGCCCCGTTCCGGCCCTTTTCCCTGCCGGTGCCGGTCCACGGCATGGGCGTGACGGTGCTGGAGGAGATGGAACCGGGGCTGTTGCTGATCGGTTCATTCATGGGTCTTTACCTGTGGGAGGAAGAAAGCGGCCGGGTCACGCGCCTGCCCCGGCCCGGCTTGCAAGGTGTTCATCCATACCTGAGCAACGACCTGATCAGCGGAGTAGTCATGGCCGACGGCCGCCCCCGGTTCCGGGTGGATTACCATGACGGGCTCATGCCGTTGTTTCATCCCATGGGACATTTTATCCCGGCGATGCCGTCGGCTATCGTCCGTGAAACCCCCATGTCCCTCTGGCACTATCTTTTCGAATGCCATAACGGCCGGATCTTTGAAAAATGGCTGAAGATGGGGTATATGCTGATCATCCCCGTTATCGGCATCGGCCTGCTGCTGTTAGCGGTCACCGGCATCTACGACTGGTTTTATCGGCAAAATAAACCGGCCGGCCGATAAATAAAAAACAGCACCCAAATAAATAATTGACTCAACGATAATTGAAACATACCTTAAAAATAAATACGATAAGAAAAGACGGATGTAGAAAATTTTTAATAAAAAAAATGTTAAAATTGGATAAAAATAAACAAGCTTCCCGGCTGCGAATTAACGGAAACCGCCGAACATGCGCGGCCAAAGGAAATGTTGGAACCTTGTGATGACGGCCGTAAGGGAATAGGATAAATTTGGACCTCGGCACAAGGAGGCATAAGTGCGGGCGGAATTCGGCGGCCGCATTTTATAACGCATCATGGAGGAATGCCATGTGGGAATATACGGATAAAGTAAAAGACCATTTTCTTAACCCTCGCAATGTGGGTGAAATCAAAAATCCCGACGGCGTGGGCGAAGTGGGCTCCATGGCCTGCGGCGACGCGTTGAAGTTGTTTTTTAAACTTGATGCCAACGGCCGAATCGCCGATGCCAGGTTCCAGACCTTTGGATGCGCCAGCGCCATTGCCTCCTCATCGGCGTTGACCGAAATGCTCAAGGGGAAAACCCTTGAAGAAGCCGAAAAAATCACAAACGAAGACATCGCCGCCTACCTCGGCGGACTTCCCAAAGAAAAAATGCACTGCTCGGTGCTGGGCCGCGATGCCCTGAAAAAAGCAGTGATGAATTATCGGGGCGAGGCGCCGGTCGCTTCCGACGGCGAGGTGGTCTGTGAATGTTTCGGCGTCACCGACCGGCAGATTGAAAAAGCGGTCCGGGACAACAACCTGAAAACCGTCGAGGACATTACCAATTACACCAAGGCAGGCGGCGGATGCGGCAACTGCCATGAAAGAATTCGTGAAATCATCAATGAGGTCAATCTAAGCGCCGCCCCGGCGCCCGCCGTGCCCCAAAAGATGACCAACATCGAAAAGATCAAGCGGGTGGAGGAAACCCTGGAGCGGGAGATCAAGCCCGCCCTGCGAAAAGACGGCGGCAGCATCGAACTGGTGGATGTGGACGGCAATACCGTTTACGTCCGCCTCACCGGCACATGCGCCGTGTGCGCCGCCTCGGAGCTCACCCTTAAAAACTACGTGGAAAGCACGCTGCGGGAATTCGTGACCCCCGAACTGACAGTGGAGGAGGTCCGATCATGAATCCGGTAATCTACATGGACAACAACGCCACCACCCGGGTTGACCCGGAAGTGTTCCAAGAGATGGCGCCCTATTTCACCGACTATTACGGCAATCCCTCCAGCATGCATACCTTCGGCGGCATGGTGGGCCGCAAAATCAGCCAGGCCCGTGAACAGGTCGCCGCCCTGATCAACGCGGCCCCGGAAGAAATCATTTTCACTTCCTGCGGCACCGAAAGCGACAGCACCGCCATCCGGGCAGCCCTTGCGTCAAGCCCGGATAAAAAGCACATCATCACCACCCGGGTGGAACATCCGGCCATAAAAAACCTCTGCGAACATTTTGAAAAAACGGGATACCGGGTATCCTGGGTTCCGGTGGACCGGGCGGGTCGTCTCGACATGGACTTTCTTCTGGATCGGCTGACCGAAGATACGGCCGTTGTCAGCGTCATGTGGGCCAACAACGAAACCGGCGTTCTTTTCCCCATGGACCGGATCGCCCAAGCCGCGGCCGAGCGGGGCGCGGTCTTTCACACGGATGCCGTTCAGGCCGTGGGAAAACTCCCCGTGGATGTAAAGGTCACGGCCGTGAATATGCTCTCGCTTTCCGGACACAAAATCCATGCCCCCAAGGGGATAGGCGCGCTTTATGTCAAAAAAGGGACCAAGTTTTTTCCCTTTCTCATCGGCGGGCACCAGGAGCGGGGCCGGCGCGGGGGAACCGAAAATACGGCATCCATCATCGGACTGGGAAAAGCCGCGGAAATGGCCCGGACAAATCTGACCCGGGATACGGCCCGTATTCGATCCCTTCGCGACAAACTGGAGAACGGCATCCTGGAGAACATCCCCCATGCCCTGTTAAACGGCGACAAGGAAAACCGCCTGCCCAACACCGTCAATATCAGCTTCGAATATATCGAAGGCGAGGCGATTCTCCTGATGATGGATCAGATGGGCATCTGCGCGTCCTCGGGGTCGGCCTGCACTTCCGGGTCGCTGGAACCCTCCCATGTGCTCAGGGCCATGGGCGTGCCGTTTACGGCGGCCCACGGGTCCATAAGGTTCAGTCTGAGTATATACAATACCGAAGAAGAAATTGATTTCGTGCTGGAGAAACTGCCGCCGATCATCGACCGTCTGCGTCAGATGTCGCCGTTTTGGAAGGGCGGGTCGTGCAAGGCCCAATAGTGGGCATCGGGAAAAAGCGTTTACATGAATTTCCCGGTAAGTCCCCTTTTGCAATAAGTCCGGGAAACGGCGTAAGATAATTCTTTGCAAAGCCATCCACCGGTCATCCATGTCAAAAAGGAGGTTCCGCCGATGACACTCGAAAAGCCACGGTTTGAAACCCTTTGCCTGCATGCCGGGCAGACCCCGGACCCAACCACCGGGTCACGGGCCGTACCCATCTACCGGACCAGCTCGTATGTGTTCAAGGATTCCGGAAATGCGGCCGATATTTTTTCCCTGAAAACCCCAGGCAATATCTACACCCGGCTCATGAATCCGACCCACAGCGTGCTGGAGGAACGGATGGCGGCCCTGGAAGGCGGGGTCGGGGCACTGGCGGTGGCGTCCGGCACATCGGCGATTTTCTATTCGGTGATCAATATCTGTTCGGCCGGAGAGGAAATCGTGTCCGCGGACAACCTATACGGCGGCACCTATACCATGTTCAACGACATTCTGCCGCAGTTTAACATCCGGACCCGGTTTGCCGATGTCAGGGACCCGGACAGTTTTGATGGAGCCGTCACTGAAAAAACACGGGCGTTTTTCATCGAGACCATCGGCAATCCGGCCCTGGATGTGGCCGATATCGACGCCATTGCCCGCATTGCCCGGAAGCACCATGTGCCGCTGATTGTGGACGGCACTTTCACCACCCCTTACCTGCTGCGGGCCATCGAACACGGGGCCGACATCGTGGTGAATTCGGCCACCAAATGGATCGGTGGGCACGGCACGGGCATCGGCGGCGTGGTCATCGACGCGGGCAAATTCGACTGGACCGATCCCAAGTTCGGCCTCTACAACACCCCGGACCCGAGCTATTTCAACCTCCGGTTTGCTCATGATCTCGGGGACAAAAATCATCTGACCTTTATCCTGCGGATGCGCCTGGTACCCCTGCGCAACCTGGGAGCCTGCATCTCGCCGGATAACGCCTGGCTGTTCACCCAGGGCCTGGAAACCCTGCCTTTGCGCATGGAACGGCACTGCCGAAACGCCCTGGCCGCGGCCCGGTATTTAAAGGCCCATCCCAAGGTAAAATGGGTGCGGTATCCGGGCATAGAAGATGATCCCGCCCACCCCGTGGCCGTCCGCTACCTGAAAAAAGGTTTCGGGGCCATGGTGGTGTTCGGCATCGACGGGGGCCGGGAAGGGGGACGACGGTTCATCGATCATCTGAAGCTGTTTTCCCTTCTGGCCAATGTGGGCGACGCCAAAAGCCTGGCCCTGCATCCGGCCAGCACCACCCATTCCCAGCTCACGGAAAAGCAGCAACTGGCCGGCGGCATCACGCCGGACATGATCCGCCTTTCCATCGGCATCGAGCACATTGATGACATTGTCGCGGATCTGGATCAGGCCCTGGCGGGCGCATAAACATCACGACTAATGATGGAAAAGCCGATTTAATGTAGATTTTGATGCTGAGGTCCCGCCAACTTAATTAATCGTCATCATCATCGTCGTCGTCATCATCATAATCGTCATCTTCGTCGGCCATCATTTGTCGTTCCAGAAATTCGGCCATGCCGACTTTCTCATATCCGGGTGGAACTTTGAACACCGAAGGATCGATTCGACCGGTGGAGACCGTGATGGGGACAGGCTCCTTGTCTCCATCAAACTGCATATGCCCGCCTATCTCATGCATGAGATATCCTTTGGCCATGACGTCGGCTACCGCTTTTTCCAGAGCATTGTCCTGACCACTGTATACCGTGACGGCGGCATTGAACTCGGCTTCCATTTCACGAAAAGCGGCGTCCAGCGCTTTTTTTGCGCCCGGGCCCATCTCTTTTGCGATCAGGGCGTCCACTGCGGAGGAAATCCAGACCTCCCGCGCCAGTTCACCATCTACCAGAAACCGGTACTGCTCACTTGGATACCCGGCGATATCTTTGGCGGCGCCTTTTTCCATTTTCACCGCTTTGGGTTTGTCCGCCGCACCGCCAAGTTGTTTCAGCGCGGCCGTAGCCTCGGCCCGGCTCTGTCCGGTGGCGGCCATCATCATTTCCAAGTGCATGTCATGTATGCTTTTGAAATGATCGGTCATGATCTTTTTATATTGGTCCAATGTCGATTCGGCATAAACCATTGCTTCCGGATTAATGATGGTTATGGTTTTGGCGGAAGCATCAACAATCGTAACGTTGTCATCGGATACCATGGCCATTTTACCGCCTTTGTAATGTTCCATCTCCTTGAATCCGTCTTCGACTTTTGTAATCGTTACATCGGCCCCCGCCACTGTAGACCACAGCAAAATCCCTACCGCCATTAAAGTCCGCTTCCACATTGTTTCCGGCTCCTTCCGCCAAATTAAATAAAAATAGAACTGCTGTCATCCGGCCCGATGCCGGCTATCGGCTGCTTCATCGGATACGACTTATTGGAATATCCGTTTGCATGGCCTTTATCAATAGGCGATTTATGCCGGTTTTTGCAAATGCTTTATCGCGCGGATAAATATGGGAACTGATTTTTTACGTTATATTTTTATGTGAATTTTACTTGACAGACCAAGGCCACAGTGTGATAGATATATGAAATTAAAAAAGAACCTTAACGGACGGATAAGATGGAAAGCAGGGATTTCATTGATCTTCGGAAAAACTTGAACAAGACCCAGCAGGAAATGGCGCGGCTGCTGGGAATCTCCGTGAAGGCCGTACGGAGCTATGAGCAGGGCTGGCGGACCATACCCGTACATGCCGAACGGCAGATAATGTTTCTGGCGGCCCGAAAACATGACATAATAGCGCCGCGTGAACCCTGCTGGATCGTGCGAAACTGCCCCGAAAACAATAAAACGGCATGCCCGGCATGGGAGTTTCAAGCAGGCGATCTCTGCTGGTTTATCAACGGCACCATCTGCCATGGCAAAGATTGCTTGAAGTGGGATGAAAAAATAAAATTATGCCGCATGTGCAAGGCCTTCCCAACGGTACTTCAAAACATGCCGGCGGCCGTCAAATAAACGCGGCAATCACTCTTCCTGTAATAAAATGAATCGTCCGAAATCGCATCCGTCGCCGCCTTTCATTTACGGACAAAAATTCCCGGTTGTCTTATGAAATTTCTGTCGTCGCAACTTACCTTTTTTTTTCAAAACCGCACCACCCAGCGCAATATCCGTCTGCTTGCCGGCTTTCTGCTGATGCTGGGGTCCATCGTGACCTTCTACAGCGTATTGTTTCATTTCATCATGCTGTTAGAAGACAAGGATTACAGCATGATCACCGGATTTTACTGGACCCTGACAGTCATGTCCACGCTGGGATTCGGCGATATCACCTTCACCAGTGATACGGGAAAAATTTTTTCCATCATCGTCCTGCTCTCAGGGATACTGCTGCTGCTGGTACTGCTGCCGTTTACGTTCATTCAATTTTTTTACGCTCCCTGGCTGGAAGCCCAGACCCGGGCCCGGGCACCCAGACAACTGCCTGAAACCGAACGCGATCATGTTATCATCACCAGCCTGGATCTTGTTACCACTCAGCTAATCGAACGGCTGAAGCAATACAATTACAACTATGCCATTCTAGTCGACGACGCGGCCCGGGCCATGGAATTATATGACCAGGATTACCGCGTCATGGTGGGCGCCAATGATGATCCCTCAACCTACCAGCGGTTGCGCATCGACAACGCGGCCCTGGTGGTGGCCACCAACGACGATATGACCAACACCAATATTATATTCACCATCCGGGAAAAAAACCCGGAAATACCCATCGTCACCAACGCGGACAGCGACGATTCCATCGATATCCTGAACCTGGCCGGCGCCACCCATACCTTTCAGTTCATGAAAATGCTCGGTCAATCCCTGGCCCGCCGGATACTGGGGGTCAACACCGGGGCCAATATTGTCGGCGAATTTGATACCCTTCTCATCGCCGAAGCGCCGGCCATGCGCACGCCGCTGGAAGGAAAAACCCTGATGGAAAGCCGGTTGCGGGAAACCACCGGCCTGACGGTGGTGGGCATCTGGGACCGGGGGTTTTTTCAGTTCCCCCGACCGACGACCCAAATCAGCGCGACCTCCGTGCTCCTGCTGGCCGGGTCGGCGGATCAGATTAACGGTTATGAAAAAAAACTCGGCTTTTATCATGCCAGTCCGCCCTTAGTCATTATTATCGGCGGCGGCCGTGTGGGCCGGGCCGCGGCTGGCGTACTGGAAAAACGCGGCATCAAATACCACATTGTTGAAAAAAACCCGAAACTGATTTTTTCCGAAAAACGCTATGTCCAGGGCAGCGCCGCGGATTTCCAGACGCTGGAACGGGCCGGCATCCGTCAGGCCACATCGGTAATCATCACCACGCATAATGATTCCCTCAACATTTATCTCACCAATTACTGCCGCAGACTGCGGCCCGACATCCAGATCATCTGCAGGGCCACCATGGAACGCAATATTTCCACGCTGCATCGGGCCGGCGCGGACCTGGTCATGTCTCATGCGACCATGGCCGCCAATACCATCCTCAACCTGCTCAAACCCAATGACATCGTCATGCTGGCTGAAGGCCTCAACATTTTCCGGATGCCCCTTCACAAAAACCTGCAAGGCAAAACTTTGGCGGAAACCCAGATACGCAAACATACCGGATGCAGCGTTGTGGCCATCAACGCGGACAAGCAGTTGATCATCAACCCGGACCCGGCCCGGCCCTTCCTGGACGGTGATGAGATGATTCTTATAGGCATGGACAACTCCGAATTTTTAAAATATTATGACAGTCTTTCCCCCCGGGGGGCTTCATTGCTTTCAAAAATCCGCTCACGATTAACCATCTGACCCCAGAACTGATAAAGGATATTGCCATGAAAAAGAAACTGCCGTTGCTGTTAATGATGATCCTGCTTTTCCCCATTTGCGACCTTGCCGCAAGTCCCGATGCCGACCAATACCAGAAACTGTTTTATGAAGGAAACGCCCTGCTGGAAAAAGGCGAGTTTGACGCAGCCATTGACGCTTATACCCGGGCCATTAAACTTAATCCCAAGGGATATGACGCCCTTGCCAACCGCGGCGAGACATTTCTTCTAAAAGGCGATTTCGCATCCGCCATCACCGATCTGACCGCGGCGCTCAGCCTGCATCCCAAGGATACGCTTTATCTTCGCAGGGGGGACGCTTATTTTGCCACCGGAAAGTATGATCCCGCCATATCGGATTTTACGCGGGCCATATCGCAAAATCCCGAAAACACCCAGGCCTTTTACAGTCGCGGCATGGCTTATTTCCGTGCTAAAAACCGCGACGCCGCCATTGCCGATTTCACAAAAGTCATCGAACAAAACCCGGCATCGGCACAGGCTTACGCGCGCCGGGGAAGCGTTTACGGGGCCAAGGGAATGTATGACGCGGCCATCGCGGATTTTGCAAAGGCTGTGGAACTTGATCCCAACGATATCGATGCATTAACCTATCGCGGCGTATCTTACTATAACAACGGAAAATACACCGAGGCCATGATCGATTTCGAGAAAGCCGTAAATATCGCGCCTGAGAATTTCAGGGCCGCATACGGCATGGCCCGATCCCATGCCAGGCTGAATCAACCGGAAGAGGCATGCAAATGGCTGGCCAAGAGCATTGAAAACGGATTTAACAATATCGATTATATCCGCCAGGATCCGGACCTGGAGACGATCAGGGAAGCGCCGTGCTTTCAGAAAATCATTTCCGCTGAATAACCTAACCCTTTACGGAGGCATACATGAACGAAAATCAACGGTTAAACGACATCGATTTCAGCGTCGACAGAAACAACCTTTACAGAGAAGTGATGTACACGGACTTGAAAGTCGCGTCCATCAAAAAGCTGGTTCCCATCAACCAGGACGGCTCCGACGATAAAAGCCGGCCCACGGTCTTTATCGGCGAAACCCAGCTCATGACGCCCGGAGGTCCGCTGCCCATCCACGCCCACCTGGAAGCCGACACCTTTGAAAAAGCCATGGACAATTTCCCCCGAGCCATGGAACAGTCCTTCCGGGAAATGGTCGCCACCCTCCAACGAATGCAGCAGGAACAGGAAAAAGAAGAACGTGAGAGCTCACGCATCATCGTGCCCGGCCGCTGATCCGGTCATCGACGTTCAGGCGGTCTATAAATCCTTTGATTCGGTTGAAGCGGTCAGGGGAGTCGACCTGCGCATCATGGAAGGACAATTTACGGCGATTCTCGGCCCCAACGGCGCGGGGAAAACCACCCTGGTGGAAATGATCGAAGGCATCCAGAAGCCCGAACAGGGCAGCATCCGGATCACAGGATTGCCGTGGCGGGGCAATGAAGACGCCCTTCATCGTATCATGGGGATCTCCCTTCAGGAAACCCGATTTGTGGATCGCCTGACCGTGTTTGAAACCATACGGTTATTTGCCGGTTTCTATGACCTGGACAACGGACGTGTCGACGAGATCATTGATATGACGGGCCTGTGCGAAAAACGCGACGCCTATGTCGTTGAATTGTCGGGCGGGCAGCGCCAGCGGCTGGCCCTGGGGCTGGCCCTTCTGAATCACCCCGCCATCCTGATTTTAGATGAGCCCACCACCGGCCTGGACCCCAATGCCCGGCGGGAGATATGGTCCATCCTGCTGGCCCTTAAAAAAAAATGCCGCACCTCCCTGGTGCTCACCACGCACTACATGGAAGAAGCTGAACATCTCTGTGACCGCATCGTGATCATGGACGCAGGAAAAATCCTGGCCCAAGGGAGTCTGGATCAACTGCTGGAAAACCACTGCGCGGGAAAAATCATCGCGTTTTCTCTGGAGCCCGACGTTGATGTTTCGGATGCGGCGTGGATGGACGGACCGTTTCCCGTGCGATGGAATACGGATCAACGAAAAGGCAGCTTTGAGGTCACACAGATCGAAAACGACCTGCCGGCGTTCATCGATTATCTCAAGGCCCGCCAATGGAAACTCAAAGACATGGAATGCCGGCGGAAAACCCTGGATGACCTTTTTGTTTCAATGACCGGCAGGCGGCTGCATGAATAAACGGATCCACACCGGACAATTCGCCCGGCTCTTTGCCGCGCATTTCAAGGAGATTATCCGCAAGCCGGAAGTGATCTTCTGGGGAGTCATCTTTCCGATCCTCATGTCTTTGGGCCTTGGAATCGCTTTTACCGGCAAAGGCGATATCGTTAGAACCATTGCCGTTATTGATGCCGGAATACCGTCCGATCCGGCCGGCGGACCTGCCGGCGCCATCGGCGGCTTTCTGGAAAGACACGCGGAAAAGATCCCGGCCCAGGGGCGTCATCCGGCCCGGTACCGGATCGATCTTGACAACGAAAACCTGGGACGCACCACGTTTTACTTCATATCCACCCCATGGGAGGAAGCCCGGACCCTTTTAAAGCGCGGCAATCTCAACGTTATCATGGAAGAATCGGCCGAACAGATCCAATATCATTTTGATCCGTTAAACACCGACGCCCAGTTGATCTACCTGAAACTTTCGGCAATGTTTACCGACAACCGCGCTCAAATCCCTGCCTCACGCAATGAAGGCATCCGGCCCCTTACCCTGGACGGCACCCGTTATATCGACTTTCTGATACCGGGCCTGATCGCCATGAACATCATGATGTCGTGCATGTGGGGCATGAGTTACGGGACTATTGAAAAGCGGTCCAGGAAACTGCTGCGGCGGATGGTTGCCACGCCCATGCGAAAATCCCATTACCTGGCGTCGTTGATGGCCGTCCGGATTCTCATGAATTTCATTGAAGGGGTTCTGCTGGTGGTTTTTGCGTGGCTGATGTTTGATGTAAAGATACAGGGAAGCATCGCGGCGGTAATGGCAATTTTCATCGCCGGCAACATCGCCTTCGGTGGCATCGCCATGTTCACCTCTTCCCGCACCGCCAGCACGGAAGCCGGAAACGGACTGATCAACGCCATTGTCATGCCCATGATGGTGCTGTCGGGAATTTTTTTCAGCTACCACAATTTCCCGGACTGGAGCATCCCCCTGATCCGGATCCTGCCGCTGACCATGCTGACGGACGGCATCCGCAGCGTTTTCATCGAAGGCGCTGGGATTTCCGGCATCGTGCTGCCCGCCGGCATTCTGACGGCCATCGGCATCATCTTTTTTTCCGTTGGGCTCAGAATTTTCAAATGGCACTGATCCACCGGAAACGCGCCCTGCCCCATGCCTGCTGTATAGCGCAAGAGCCTGCCCGCCGAAATTTTTCGTCAATGATCCGGGGATTCCTTGCGGTATCCGGCGGGCACGGCGAAAAGATCTTTGGGGGCATCGGCGGCTTTAAATTCCAGAAGCTCGGTGCGCGTTTTATGGGTCTGGTTCATCATGTTCATTGTAAAAATCGATAAAACCTGGACCCCTTTGATTTTTTCCATTTCCTTCTGAATGGTCTCCATGGCCCCCTGCATGCCGGGCAGGCCGGAAAACATTTTGGTCATGAGCTGATCATAGAGTTTTCTGTCGATCTTGAGGTCTTCGGTGGCCCAGATCTCCGTGGTGTTTTTCCCCATCATGGTATTCATGGTCAGCAGATATTTGCGGCTTTTCCACCCGTTAATGACCTTTTCCTCGCCGGTGTCGGTGACTGACGCGTCCATTTTCGTCATCTGCTGCATCATCTGGTGCATGGCCGCGTGATCGCCCGCGCCCTCGTCCCGGGGCATGCCTTCCATCATCTTAGCCATATCCGTTGACTGTTCAATATAGGTTTTGCTCTGGTGATCGATCATGATAATCTTCTGTTCGTCGGGCAGCATGATGGTCGACATCTCGGGATTATCGGTGCGCACCCCTTTGGGGGTGATCCAGGTTTGATCCACGACTTCCGCGGCCGGCTGCTCCATCCCCATCATGCGCATGGCATCTGTATGCCGCTTCTGCTTCATGTAAACATCGGCCATACTTATCCCCGGCATCAGCATCAAGCCCATCATCATGGACATCAACAGAATCGCCACTGGCTTTTTCATGTCTTTTCTCCTTTTCCGGCTTTAATTGATTTGAAAAACATTATATTTTGGACGCCTCGACACCGCTACGTCCGCAATCGATCCTTACGGAGCCCCGGAAAATGCGGGCTTACGGCAACTTATCCCCCAGGATCAGGCGTTTGAGCAGATTCGTGATCCCCCGGGCAGGCAGGCCGGATGCCGCATACCCGATGGTGGCAACCATGATATACAGCACTGCCCGGGCAGGCATCGTCATATCCGGTTTAACGATATGGGGAACCAGCAGCACCGCGAAAATGATCCCCATCACAATGCGCCACGTGTCCGGTGAAAACAGAATATAAAAAATAACATAGGCCGGTGTAACAGGTCGCTTGGCCACACTCTCTCCTTATTTTCCGCAATGCCTAAAGCGAATTGATAAAAATTTGAAACCGCTATCCGGCGGCTTTCTTTTTTAACGGTCATGACAAAATACCCCGTTTTGATCGAGGCTTCAATTTATACCATTTCATGATGGGATTTCAAGGGGGTGGGGTCTTAAAAACCCTTTTCAGCCGCTCAACATTTCCGTAAAAGCCTCCAGCCGCGTTTGCATCTGGCCCAGGGCGAAATTCCTGGAATCGATGCAGTCGACTTCAAGGTTTAGCACCGGCACGCCGATTTGCTTGAGCCCTTCGGCGATCAGGCCCCGGGCGCCGGTTCCCTGACGGCATCCCCAGTTGCAGGGATTGATGGCCCCGTGGATCCGGTATTCCCGGGCGAGCTTCTGAAGGTGCGCGATGCGCCGGTTCACGTCGCCGTTAAACGGAATTGAAATGGCCCGCCGGGCCATGCTCTCAAAAGGCGCGGCCGGATCGATGGGGTCCCAGGTGATATCGTTGAGTTCTTCGCAGACCACGGAAGCGCCGAAGGTTGCCTCAAGGATGTCGATAAGCGGATTTTTAAACTGGATCCGGTTCTGAATCCATAAGAGCCGCAGCTTTTCATCGGCAATGCCGCCCTGGCCGCTGTCCACCATCTCCTTGAACCGGTCGCGATAGGTGCGCGCCACTTCCACCCCGGCGCTGGTTCCCATGAGCAGGGCCATGACAACGCCGAAATTGCTCAGAATCCGCCCGTCCGCCGGCGACGGCACGGCCCGGGCCAGAAAATACGCCTCTTCGCACAGCGCGCGCGCCTCGTTGGTATGATCGATGGCCTGCTGCAATTTCTCCTGATCCAGGGAGCGGCCGGTATGATCTTCCACAAAAGAAACCATGGCACGGATTTGATCGGCGAGATATTTAACGCTTTCATCGGTTTCCCGCTGGGGAACATTTAATACGAAAAGATCCTTTTTAAAATGACGGGCAATGGTTTCCATCACGGCCAGGCCGCCGGTGCAGGGAACGGATGTGGCGATCAGAAAGTCGGGCTCCGGCATCAGGCCCATGCGCATGGCGCCGATTACGCCCCGGTGGTAAGTGCAGGTGTCGCCGGCATATCCCGCGTGGGCCGCTTCATCGATATAAGCATCGGCCATTCCGGTGGCGGCCAGCATGGCGCCGATGAATTCCACAAAACAGGAGGTGACGCCCATGGCGTTTAAAAGATCAAAGGGGGCCGTCACCCCGCACCAGGCAACGCCGCCGTCTCCTGAATAGAGCCGGCTTCCGAGCCGGGCCACTTCCAGCGCATATACTTTACGGGGACTCCGGGATTCAGGGTCATCATTAATTTTCCGCGCGATCCCGGCCACCATGTCGTCAAAATATTGTTTCATCATATCAGATCATCCCTTTTTGCTATCCATTCCGTTTTTTGGCCGGCCTTAGCAAAGCATTTCGATAAACGCTTCTATCCGGGTCCGCTGCTGCTCCATGGAGCGCAGGGTGCAATCGCCTTCCAGCATCAGAAAAGGGAGTCCGGCGGCGGTTAATGCCTCCCGCACCACGGGAACCCTTGCCAGATATGGATCGCAGAATTTGACCGTATGGCCGATGACCCCTTTTGCGTTGCATGCAAGGGCCAGATCAACAACATCTTCGGCAATACGCATGGGAGCTGCCGGATCAAAGGTCCGGGCGCACGGCGGACGGGTCAGGACACGACGGGCCAGATCATGGAAAACATCCTCTGCATCG
The DNA here is from genome assembly GCA_003597945.1 of Desulfobacteraceae bacterium. GTDB lineage: Bacteria > Desulfobacterota > Desulfobacteria > Desulfobacterales > Desulfosalsimonadaceae > SURF-33. The sequence continues at coordinate 14,651 of QZJS01000112.1, forward strand.
TTTTTTATCGCCACTTGAGTTTCATAGGCACCAAACAGCCGGGCGCCCGTGCAGAAATCATCTCCGGCCACCCTTGCCCCGCAGGATTCGATGAGATCAAAAGCAGCCGGATCCGGCAGGATATTGCCGAACATGAACACCGGCACTGCCTCTTTCATGGGCTGCGCGGCAGTTAATTCCGATATTAATCGATCCAGATCCGCAATCAGCGCCTCTACCTGTTGCGTGGCCGCCTGATTGTAAATTGCCTGCATGCGGCCACTTCCACCGGACAGCATGCCGCGTTGATTCATGTTGTGAAGATTTCTTAACCGGGAGGCGAGCAGATCGTATTGTTCCATGCTGCTTTTTATCCGGTCCGCCAAAATATCGTATCCGGACCATTGGGACAGCACTTCCACCAGCCGGCGGAATTCGCCCGCCAGAAAATCAATAGAGAGCGGTTCAGCCGTGGCCGGGAGATCGATCATCACCGTCTTGTCTTTTGGCCGTATCTGCTTCCAGGCATCCATCATCCGGCGCATGGCATCGCAACTGTTGACAAAAACCATTCCGGCCAGATCCGGCAGATCGTCGGCCATGGCCCGATCCAGAATCCGTTTGACATGCGGGCAGAGATTGTCGTGGAGCATCTGCCCGGCCTGGTCCGGCCAGTCGCCGATCGGCAGGATGCGATAAGGTATAAAGCCCGCCGCGCGGATCAGGGGCAACGGCGTATACGCGCAGGCAAAACCGATGCGCGGACTGTCATTTTCGGTCATTCTTATTCTCCTCCATAAATCATTTCAGACCCGGGTCAACTGGCGGTACTTGATCCGGTGGGGCCGGTCGGCCGCGTCTCCCAGGCGTTTTTTCCGGTCCGCCTCGTAATCGGCGTAATTGCCCTCGCACCATACGGCCTGGCTGTCGCCTTCAAACGCCAGGATATGGGTGGCGATGCGATCGAGAAACCACCGGTCATGGCTGATGATCACCGCGCATCCGGCAAAATTTTCCAGGGCTTCTTCCAGGGCCCGCATGGTGTTGACGTCCAGATCGTTGGTGGGTTCGTCCAAAAGGATCACGTTCGCCCCTTCCTTGAGCATACGGGCCATGTGCACACGGTTGCGCTCGCCGCCGGAGATCATGCCGACCTTTTTCTGTTGATCCGGGCCCGTGAAGTTGAACCGGCCCACGTAAGCCCGGGACTTGACCGTAACATCCCCCAGCCGGATGACGTCATCCCCGCCGGATATCACTTCCCAGATGCTTTTTTCCGGATCCAGGCTTTCCCGGCTCTGGTCCACGTAAGCCAGCTTGACGGTTTCGCCGACGCGGAGCGTCCCGCCGTCGGGCTGCTCCTGGCCGGTGATCAGGCGAAAAAGCGTGGTCTTGCCCGCCCCGTTGGGACCGATCACGCCCACGATGCCGCCGGGCGGCAGTAAAAAGGAGAGGTTTTCAAACAGCAGACGGTCCCCGTAGCCTTTGGAAAGATTTTCGGCCTCCACCACCACCTTGCCCAGCCGGGGGCCGGGCGGGATATAGATTTCCAGGTCTCCGGCCGCCTTTTCCCCCTGCCGGGCCAGCAGGTTTTCATAGGCGCTGATCCGGGCCTTGGACTTGGTCTGCCGGGCCTTGGGCGACATGCGGATCCACTCCAGCTCACGCTCCAGGGTTTTCTGGCGATGGGTTTCGGCTTTTTCCTCCTGCCGCAGGCGCTCCTGCTTCTGCTCCAGCCAGGAGGAATAATTGCCCTTCCAGGGAATGCCGCGGCCCCGGTCCAGCTCCAGTATCCAGCCGGCCACGTTGTCTAAAAAATACCGATCATGGGTGACCGCGATGACGGTTCCTTCATACTGCTGAAGATGCTGTTCCAGCCATCCCACGGTTTCAGCGTCCAGGTGGTTGGTGGGTTCGTCCAGCAGCAGAATATCGGGTTTGCGCAGCAGCAGGCGGCAGAGGGCCACCCGCCGTTTTTCCCCGCCGGAAAGCACTTCAACGGGCGTATCGCCGGGCGGGCAGCGCAGGGCGTCCATGGCCATTTCCAGGCGGGCGTCTAAGTCCCAGGCATCGGCCGCATCAAGCTTTTCCTGGACCTCGCCCTGGCGCTGGATCAGCTTGTCCATCTCGTCATCGGACATGGGTTCGGCGAATTTCTCATTGATGCGGTTATATTCATCCATCAGGTCCACGACTTCCTGGACCCCCTCCTCCACCACCTGGCGGACGGTTTTGCTGTTGTCGAGGGCGGGTTCCTGCTCCAAAAATCCCACGCTGTAGCCCGGGCTCATGGCCATCTCGCCGTTAAATTCCTTGTCCACGCCGGCCATGATGCGCAGCAGCGAGCTTTTGCCCGAGCCGTTTAAGCCCAGCACGCCGATTTTGGCCCCGTAAAAATAAGACAGGGAAATATTTTCCAGCACGGGTTTTTTCTGATAATACTTGCTCAACCGATTCATGGAACAGATGATTTTATTGGGCTGGTTCATGGTCTCTCCTTGCCGGTACTTATTTCAGCCGGCGCGTTTATGTCGGTTAATATTTGTATAAGCTTATAAAAATTTATATGATCGGATCATGTATGGGGGATATGACACAAATTTTCCCGGATATCAATAATGACGCATCACACCGCCTTTATATTATCGTCTTATATCGTCTTTATATTTGACAAATCGGCCGAAATAGTTGAATATTATATCCGCCGGACCGATTGTCGGCCGCGTTATTGCCTTCGGCCCGACCGATTCCGTTTCGAGGCCTTCAAACATTAAACCTTACCCGCGTCGTGTGCGGATTATACTGACAAAAAAGGGTGCTGCTCATGAAGACCATCGTAAACATCAGTCTGGGAAACAGCTCGGACGATTTTAATTTCACCGCTCCGTTCATGGGACAACATTACCGAATCATGCGATTCGGAACCGACGGCGACGCCGGCAAAGCGGCCGACCTGCTGCAGGAATGGGATACCAAAGCCGAAGCCATCGGTCTTGGGTACATCAAATTCCCTTACGGCATCGGTCCGGCCAGCCTGATGGAAAAACACACAAAAAAATTATATCAGCTCGGCCAACAACTGCATACCCCTTTTACCACAGGAACCGCACTCCGCAGCGTCAGCCATGAATGGACCATAAGACATCTTCAGTATAAATTCGGAAACAACTATTTCAACAACAGCCGCGTGTTCTTCTTTTCCGGCATGATCAACTCCACCATCGCCAAAGTACTTTCCGAATATACCACCAACCTGAAATTCGCCGATCCCGTCATTCAAGACGGCATCCCCAAGTTTCTCAATTCCTATGACGACCTGGAGCTCTATGCAAAGGGCATCCACGGTCTTCTGCAATGGGTGCCGAGCAAACAGTTCTCCAATTACACCATGCCGCTGAAGGCCTATAATGAATTCATCGTCCGGCGGGCGGTTCAGCAGGCTTCTTTTATTGTGGCGCCTTTTCATGAATTCTTCAAATACGTCGGCAATTGCGGCATCCGGGAACTGGGCGGCAAAATCGTGATCACCTCCATCGCCTATGACGACCGGGTGAACTTTCTTAAGGAAAGGGGTGTGGACTGCATCATCGACACCACCCCGAAAATCTTAAAACGCGTGGTCAGTTTCAGTGTGCTTGAAGCCATGATTATGACGGCACTGGGGAAAACCCCGGAAACACTGACCAGCGATGATCTGCTGGAAGTGATCTCGGAACTGCGCATGGATCCGCGAGTGGTTTTCCCCTCCGGCCGCGAAAAACGCGTCAACCGATTCGCTTTTGTGGTACATCCCCTGTCCCAGGATTATCTGAAAAAAATCAAGCCGGTGGGGATGATTTCAAAACTGACGCCAAAATCCACTATGGACACCATTGAGAAAGTGATGGCCTATTCGCCGCCCTTCGTCTACTCAAAAGTCACCGGCATCAAATCACCTACGGGTATTGAAGCCGAAGGCTGGCTCATCGCCATCGGCGCGACCCCAAGGCAAATGCTGGCTCACAGCCCGGAATTCATCAACACCCGCCTTCTCAAAGCCGCTAAAATCGCCAAAAGCCTCGGGGCCCAGATCCTCGGGCTCGGGGCATTGACAAAGGCCATGGGCGATGCGGGCGTCACCGTGGCCAAGCTTTCTGATCTTCCCATCACCACGGGAAACAGTTACAGCGCCTCCGCCGCTCTATGGGCCACCGCCGAAGCCGTCCGCCGCATGGGCCTTATTGAAGTGGCCAAGGGGAAAAAACTCAAAGGTAAAACCATGGTCATCGGCGCCACCGGGGCCGTGGGATCGGTTTGCAGCCAGCTTCTGGCAACCGCCTTTGAAGAAGTCTACATGGTGGATGTTCACGATGCCAAGCTGCTTGCCCTGAGGGAGTCGATTTTAAATGAATTTAAAAATGTCAACGTTACCATCTCCACCCGTGCCGATAAATATCTGCCGGAAATGGATGTCATTGTCACCGCCACAGCCATGCCCGCCAAACAGATGCTGGACATCAACCACGTCAAGCCCGGCTGCGTGATCACGGATGTGAACCGGCCGCTTAATTTCACCCTTAAACACACCAAAAAACGCCCGGATGTGCTGATCATCGCCTCAGGCGAGATCACCCTGCCGGGTGAGCCGGAACTGAAAGATATCGGTCTGCCGCCCGGCACGGCCTACGCGAGTATGGCCGAGGCCATTGTCCTGGCCCTGGAAGGCCGGTTTGAAAATTTCAGCGTCGGCCGGGACATTAAATGGGAAAAGGTCAGTGAAATTTATAAAATGGGACTCAAACACGGCATGCGGCTGGCCTCCATCACCGGGATCGAAGGGGTGTTGACGGACAAGGATTTCGAGAGGGTCAGAGCGCTGGCCCTCAGGGCAAGAGAAAACGGCCGGCAATGAACGGGATTTGGGTGCTTCTGAATCATGTCCGTCCTTTGATGCCGCGTTTTCGCGCCCGAATTCGGAACGGGAGCCTGCTTGCCATGGACGGCATCCATACCGCAGGCAGCCCGCGATGGATAGCGGCCTGATGGAAAAATTCCGCGATCAGGGTGATATGCTCGCCAACCGCGTAAAAAAGCGGTTCAAACACCTCCGCAAGCGCTTTTTATCTCAAAACATCGAAGTTTTTCGCCTTTACGACTGGGATATTCCCGAAATCCGGGCCGTGGTGGACTGGTATGCCGGCCACCTGGTGATCGGCGAATATCTGCGCCGCCAGTCCGTGGACGAATGGCTTCCCCTGATGGCCGAAGCCGTGGCAAAAGCTCTGGACGTCCCCAGGGAGAATGTGCATCTGAAGGCGCGGCGGGCCGGAAAACAGGATGGGAAGCGCTACGAACGGATCGATCATACCGAACAAAAAATCATCGTATCCGAAAGGGACATGAAGTTTTACGTCAACCCGTTTGATTTCGTGGACACCGGACTTTTTTCGGATCATCGCAATACCCGGCAGATGATCCGGAATGCGGCCGACGGCAAGGATTTCCTCAATCTCTACTGTTACACGGCCACCTTTTCCTGTTACGCGGCCAAAGGCGGGGCCCGGTCCACCCTTTCCGTGGACCGGTCTGAATCGGTGCTGCAGTGGGCCAGTGAAAATATGACCTTAAACGCCATCGCCCCGGACAACAACCGGATCATCCAGGCTCACACCCTTGATTTCCTCAAAAAAGCCGCACGCAACGGCCCGCAATTCGACTTGGCCGTGGTGGACCCGCCCTCTTTTTCCACCACCCGTACCCGCAATCTGCAATTTGATATCGTCGCGGACCACCCAGGCGTCCTTGAAGCGGTAATCGCCGTAATGCGAAAAGGCGGCACTATCTTCTTCTCCACCAACCATCAGGATTTCACGCCCCGCATGGAATCCCTCAATGCCGCCGACATCAAAGAAATAACCGATTTAACCATTCCCGAAGACTATGTCCGCAAGCGAGCCCCCATCCACCGCTGCTGGCGGATCAAGGTCTGATTTCTTTGCTTCGAGTCCATACCTTAATTTTACACGAAACTCCGTGTCAATAGTTATTACGGAAAAACCGATCCCCCCCGGATAACGATCTCTGAAGTTTTTGCTTCCGGGACGTCCCGGAACTAAAATTCAGGCCGGTGAAAACATCGCCAGATATGTCTTAAAAATCCGGTTTAAAATGAAATTTATTCATGATTACAGGCATTATTTTAATATTGATAATGGTTTTTCCATATAACGTCCGCGCTTATTTGGCCAGCGTTGCGACAACCAGCCCGCTGCCGGGACGTTTCATCAGAAGCTGAATCTTTTCTCCCTCATCAGCATTTTCAAACATTTTCCGGCAATCCGCCACCGTGCGGATCGGCTGGTGATTGACTTCAAAAATCACATCATTTTGCCTGACGCCGGCTTTATCCGCCTTGCCTCCGGGCGTGATGCCGACAACAATCACCCCTTGTTTCGGTTCGATATTCAATCTTTCGGCGATTTCAGGGGTAATGTCTGAAAGAGCCATTCCCAGCATGCCGGGTTCTCCCGGTTCATCGCCGGGAGTTTTATCATAAGGCCCCTTCTCCACCCGCTTTGCAATTTCAACCGTGACGGTTTTGGCCTTGCCTTCCCGATAAACCCCGATCTTTGCTTTTTCTCCGACGCCGAGATCAGAGATTTTTTTGGAAAGATCCCGCCCGGATTCAATGTTTTCGCCGTTGAGGGAAACAATAATGTCGTTGGGCCGGATGCCGGCTTTATCCGCCGGATCGCCCGGAAATACCTCGGTGACAAGCGCGCCGTGATCTAAGCCGTAGTATTGGGTCAGATCCGCGTTTAAATCCTGTATGGCCACGCCCAGCCATCCGCGGGTCACGGCCCCGTTTTTCCGGAGCTGTTCGATGACGGTTTTGGCCATATCAGCGGGAATGGCAAAGCCGATTCCCGCGCCGCCGGCAATAATAGCGGTGTTGATGCCCACCACCTCGCCGTTGAGATTAAGCAGCGGGCCGCCGCTGTTGCCCGGGTTGATGGACGCGTCGGTTTGAATAAAATCATCATATGGACCCGCGCCGATAACCCGCCCCTTGGCGCTGACAATGCCGGCGGTCACGGTGTGCTCGAGCCCAAAGGGATTTCCGATGGCCAGGACCCATTGACCGATCTGAAGCTTGCCCGAATCGCCCAGTTTGAGACTCGGCAGTTCATGGTCCGCCTTGATCCGGATCAGCGCGATATCCGTGGAAATATCCGTACCGATGATTTCGGCCGGATATTCCTTGCCGTTTTTGAGCTTGACCTGGATCTGATCCGCACCGTCAATCACATGGTTATTGGTAACGATATAGCCGTCATTGTCCAGAATGAATCCGGACCCCAGGCTTTTTTGTTTGAAATCCCGCTGGGGCATGTTTTGGAAAAACCGGTCGAAAAAATTCTGAAACGGATCATTGGGACCCCGGGGGGCGTTAAAAAAATGTTCATATACCCGCCCGCCCCCGTTAATGGTTCTTTCGGTGCTGATGTTTACCACCGCAGGTCCGGCGGCCTGGGCAAGCGTTGTAAAATTTCGGGGAATCATATCCGCCGCCGTTGATCCGACGGCATGGGCGGTCATTCCGGAGGACGGAATTTGTGCCGCGACCACGAGCATGGCCAAAGACATGATGACAATACAGGCAATCCGTCTGTTTATTTTGGCGTTATCCATATTCATATCCATTTAATCTCCCTGTAAATTATTGTGTAACGCAGGCTCTTATTTTCTCCACGAGAACATTGATGCCGTCGGACTTGTCATAATAATCCGCGGCCCCTTTGACGACGGTTTTCTGACTTTCAATGGAATAGACGCTGGCGACGATGACCTTGGTCCGATGAATAAACGTATCAATGATTTTAAATAAGATGCCGCCATCCACCTGCGGCATCTTAATGTCTAACAGGATGATGTCCACGGGGGTTTTCAGCAGAGTTTCATACGCGGCTTCCGCGTTGTCGGATTCCAGTACGCAAAACCCTTCCCGGGAAAGAACCTGACGGTAGATGTCGCGGATCCGTTTTTCATCATCGGCAATCAGTATCGTTTTCATGGCGGCGCCTTTCACTGCTGATTAATGCGCGTGTCGGGATCTGGCTCCGTTTTTTTGGGAAGCCGCTGGCACTATACTGCCGCACAGCTAAGAATACGGTTAAAATAAGATTAAAATTTTCTTATTTTTCGATGAAGTGAAATGATCTGGTCAGGCAAGGGGAAGAGTGACGGTAAAGACGGCGCCTTTGCCGGGCCGGCTGACCACGGCGATATCTCCTTTGTGGGCTCTGGCAATCGACCTGGCGATACTCAAGCCAAGCCCGCTTCCGGAAGACGCCGTATCCTGGCGGGGATTGGGGATTCGGTAGAATTTGGCAAAAATCCGGGACAGGTTTTCCGGCGAAATCCCGATTCCCGTATCCCTGATCTCAATGCTTGCGGCATGCACCGAAACGGCGAGGCTCAAATGGATTTTCCCGCCCGCCGGGGTAAACGTGACGGCATTGTTGATGAGGTTGAAAAACAGGCGTCGCAGGTGGGTTTTATCGCCGTTGATAAAGATGGCGGCATCCGGGAAATCGCATTGGACGGCAATTTGTTTCGAATCGGCAAGGATGCGGCTCTGCTCATAAATTTCTTTAAGAAATAGGGTCAGATCAAATTTTTCAAACCGGAATACCTCCGGGTTGTAATCAAACTTTGCCAGAAGGAGCAAATCCTTGATGATCCGGATCATCCGGTCCGTTTCTTCCAGGGTGACGGCAATCACCCGCCGGTATTCATCAACATCTCTGGTTTCGGACAGGGCCAGCTCCAGTTCGCCGCGCATGATGGCCAGCGGCGTTTTAAGTTCATGGGCGACGTGGGAACTGAACTCATTGACATGGGCAAAGGATTGTTCCAGGCGTTCGATCATGGCGTTAAAGGATCGGATCAAGCCCTGCATTTCCACGTCCGCTTCCATTTCCCGGATGCGCAGGTTCAAATCGGTATGGGTGATATCATCGGCGATGCGGGTCACGTTGGTGACGGGTTTTAAAATTCTGCCGGCAAAAAACCGGCCCAGGAAGCTGGTCAGCCCCAGAATGAAAAAAATACTCAGCCCGATGAAATAAAGCACCCATTTCAGGGTGCGTGCAACCGCATCCAGCGACGTGCCCACCTGGATGACCAGCATATTTTTCTGCCTGAATGAAAACGGAAGGCTGATGGCGCGCAGTCTTAACGACGCATCGCCGATGGTTTTAAAGACGACCTGATCCCCGGAAAAAGGAAGCCGGTGATGAAACAGGGATGCGACGGACTCATTGAAATTGCCGGACCTGATCACCGAACGACCGGCTGCGTCATAAATATTGATATAATCATTATTGAGGTTTAAGGCCTGGACATCGGATCGCCACATTTCGTCGATGATCAGACGCGCGCGGTCCTCCAGTCCCAGCAGCTTGTTGATCAGGTGCTGCTGCCGGGTCTCATAGCTTGTCAAAGCTTCATAGGATTTGATGATCGTGACGATTTCGCTGGCTTTAACCCGCAGTTCCTCGTCGAGATTGCGGTACAGGATATGACGGGTGACCGCAAACAAAATCCCGGAAAAAACAATGAGGATAACGGCCAGGATGGATGTGTATAAAATGGTGGCTTTAAAGCGTATGGAATTAAATTTCATTGCGCTTCCGCTTTAATTATATAGCCCACGCCCCGGATGGAGTGGATGAGTTTGACGGGAAAGTCGGCATCCACTTTTTTCCTCAGGTAATTAATGTAGACGTTGATGACATTGGAAAAGCTGTCGAAATCCTGGTTCCACACGTGTTCTGAAATCATGGTGCGTGTGACGATCCGGCCGGCGTGAAGCATCAGGTATTCCAGAAGCGCATATTCGGTCGGCGTCAGTTCAATTGGTTTTCCGGCCCGGGAAACGGTGCGGTGGATCTGGTCCAGTTCAAGATCCGCCACTTTCAGCAGCGTTGTATTTTCATGCTGCCGCCGCCTGAGCAGGACCCGCACCCGGGCCAGAAATTCGCCGAAGGCAAAGGGTTTGGTCAGGTAATCATCCGCGCCGGAATCCAGCCCGAAAATCCGGTCCCGAACATCATCCCGGGCGGTCAGCATCAAAATCGGCACGTTGTTGCCGCTTTGCCGAAGCTTTCGGCAGACGGCAAAACCATCTACTCCCGGCAGCATGATATCAAGGACAATAAGGTCATAGGTGTTGGTTTCAGCCAGAAAAAGGCCTTCGTCGCCGCTGTTTGCCACGTCCACGGCATAATGCTGTTCCTTCAGCCCCCGCTGAATGAATGCGGCCATTCGTTTTTCGTCTTCAATAACCAGGATGCGCATGGAATGATAAGTCACGGTCTGAGATGATGTCTAAACAAGAAATCCTTCCGCGGCCGCGGCGCTTAACAGTCTGTCATCAAAGCATGAAAACGTTACGGAAAGGGATGTTTCCTGCCGCAATATCAGCGCCGCGGCCAGATGAATGGAATCAAATCCGCGCAACGCGTGTTTTTCCGCCAGATTCCCCGCCATCAAAATGGCATCCTCGGCGAGGTTTACAATAAAATAATCACGCCAATCCCTGTTAAAGCATGTCTTGATGCGTTGATGATCCGCTGATGTAAATGACATTTCGCGGAACCGCCGTGCAAACGCGGCCCTTGCTTCCGGATAGGCGACCATGGACGTGGCCGCGACCTTTGCCGACTTTACCAGCGCGGCAATAGCTGAAGAGCCGTCTTCTTCCACATAGAGTTTCACAAGACTGCTGGTGTCTAAATATACAATCATGTTAACGCCGGTCCTCCAAGACGGCGCTGGACACGGTCTTGCCTTTTAAGGCAATGCGTTTGCTCATTCCCGCCGGCATGTTGCCCGACCAGCTTGCCCTGCCGCAACGGATCAGATGGTAAAGTTTTTCCTCCTGATCATCTCCTTTATCCATGGGCATGATCATCGCGATTTCCTTTTTCCGGTCAGTCACGATGATTTGTTCCCCGGATCTGACTTTTTTCAAATAGCGGCTGATATTTTCTTTTAATTTGCGGATACCGACGGTTTCCATCTTACTGCTCCCTGATGTTGACTTGAAATAATGTAGTCACTTTATAGCCGATGTTGTCTCATTTGTCAAGGCGATCAACGAGGTGGTCAGGGAAAGCATTAAAAAGATGTCAGGGGCGGTCAAGATGGTTTGGCGAACAGACGACAATACCTTTTGTTATCTCAAAAGGTTCATCAACAGGGGCGATCACCCTGGCGGATTCGGGTTGCAGTTGATCAACCAGCTCATGGAATCCCCGTGAAGGTTTTGGGGCTTTTGACAGCTTGCATTCAAAAACATGGCGCCGCCCGGACCGCTCCAAAACCAGATCAATTTCAGCGCCGTTGGACGTCCGCAAAAACGACGGTTGCCATCGATCATAGAGCGCAATAATGTTTTCAACGGCAAATCCCTCCCACGATGCACCGGCCGTTGGGTTGGCCAACAGATCATCATAGGTTTCGATATCGAGCAGGGCATGCAGAATGCCGCTGTCGCGGATAAATATTTTGGGTGACTTGATCAGCCTTTTTTTAAAATTTTCCGAACATGGCCGCAGCATTCTGATCATGTAAGTCTGCTCAAGAACGGCCAGATATTTTTTTAACGTGGGGATGGAGATATCGGCCGCCGCGGCCATTTTGCTGAAGTTCACCGTCTGCCCGTGATAATGCGCGATCAGCAGCCATAACCGCTCGATCACCGGGACCGGGATCGCAAAGCCCAGATTCGGAATATCGCGCTCCATAAATGTTCGAATGAAATCAAGGCGCCAGTCAAAACTGGCCTGGTCGCTATCCGCCAGAAGACTTTCAGGAAAACCGCCCCGAAGCCAGAGGTCAGCCCACGGCGAAACCTCTTTGACCTCTTTGATTAAAAATGGGGTAAGATCGATATAGGCGATACGACCCGCAAGAGATTCGGTGGACTGCCTGATCAGGTCACGGGACGCAGACCCCAATATCAAAAACCGTCCCGGCCGGCGTTCTTTATCGATTTCCGAGCGCAGCACGGAAAAAAATTCAGGCAGTTGCTGTATCTCATCCAGACAGATAAGCTTATCCCGGTGCTGATCAAAAAACAGTTCCGGCTCACTTAATTTGCGGCGATCCACCCGGTCCTGAAGGTCAAGATAAACGGCCGGCACATCGCCGGTTAAAAACTGTCTGGCGGTTGTTGACTTCCCGCATTGCCGAGGGCCGAGAATAGCCACCGCCGGCGAGCGGGCCAGGGCCTTTCGGATCTTGTTTTCAATGAGTCTGTTAATATAACCATGCATAATAGAAATTACCTTTTAAAAATTACATGGATAATAGCGGAGCAATCCATGCGTGTCAAGACGAAAACAGAGCCAAGGCATCGGCCGATTAAAGGCCTTGCGGCAAAAACTCTGAAGACGCGGAAGCCAAAACCTTCTGGAACGAATTTTTTCATATTTTCGGCGTCAGCCGCCGCCGGGTGACCTCGTTTGAACGGCGGATGAAAAATCGACGGCCGCGACGGCTGCATCGATCTGCTCTGGAAAGGCACGCTGATCATCGAGCAAAAATACCAGATAGGATCTCCGCCGACGACCGTCCCCCTCCCCCGGACGGTTTAAACAACCTGCAAAGATACCTAAAGATCCTTGACAACATTTTGAGTACGACCCATTATATCAACTACCATGAACGATAACATTGCAGACGACAAGTTTCCATCCGCCAATCCCGTTCCCTGCCGCAGCCTGCTTTCCCTTCTTGCCGAGGGAATCACGGTTCTGGCCCGGGGCCGGGTGATCTATGCCAATGCGGCGCTGTGCGAGATGACCGGCAGAAATCGCGGGGAAATCATCGGGTGCAAGTTCATCGAGCTGGTATCCGACTCAGACCGCAAGCTTGTATCGGATTATCTGCGCCAGCATGCGGTGACCCAAACGGGCGGCGTTGATTTCGTCCTCCGCCGTACGGCCGGCGCGGGGCGCTGGGTGCGCCTGCTGGCATCCCCCATTGATCTTCGCGGCATTTACGCCGAGGAGCCGGGAGTCTGCTGCAGCATCACGGATATTACAGCATTCCAGGACCGGATTATCGAGCTGGACCGGGACAATCGCCGTTTGCGCAGCCATCTCGATGACACCGAAAGCGTGCTGATGAATTTCGCGCCGTATGACTGCAACGACATTCTGCTGGTTAACCGCTACGTGGAGGCTTTGCTGGGATGCTCGGTGGGAGACATCATGAACCGCCGGCGGCACCTGTTCGATTTCGTTCATCCCGACGACCTGCAGGAAGTCATGACGTTTTACAAGGGGTTTCCCGAGCAGTTTGAAACCGCTGAGATGGAATACCGGATAATCCGGAACGACCGGCAGGTCCGGTGGGTCCGGGATATGGGCAACACCCTGTACGTGGAGCGCGGCTACGGCATGCCCCGGCGCATCGACCACACCATCGTCGATATTACGGAACAGAAAAATCGGGAAATGGAGCTCACAGAGGAGCGCCGCAAGCTTTCCAGCATCATTAAAAACAGCACCGACATGATCTACCGGGTGGATATGGCGGGAAACTTCCTGGAGTTAAATCCGGCGGGCAGGCGGCTTCTGGGGATAAAAGACGACTTCAGAAAAACAAACATTCTGAACTTCTATGTGGACCCCCGGCAGCGCGACATCCTGCTGGACAAGCTGGAAAAAACGGGCGCCGCTCAACAGCTCGTCAAGTGGAAGGTTGCCGACGGCCAGGTGATTGATGTGGCCATCAACGCGGTAACTGAACAAAGCGCGCCCAGCGACAACAAGACCTACCAGGGAATCGCCCACAACCTTACCCGCACCCTGGAACTTCAACGAATCGACACCATCAAGAAAATAACGGGGGGACTGAGCGACAAGATCAACACGCCGCTGATGACCTTGTCGTTGAACATGCGGGCGCTTCGCGACAGCCTGAAGTCCGGTTCCGGCGATACGGCGGAAATGCTGGAATACATCGAAGAAATGGAAATCGCCTACTCCAAGATTGTCGGCCCCATGACAGTGGTGCGGGAAAAGTACTGGAAAGTTCAGGAAGTCCCCGACGGATGCGGGGGAACCATCTACGAAATCCAGGAAAAAAAATAGACTGATCGCGTCGCCTTTTTGTTTGAACTGTACCGAAAATGTGTCAGCCGGATGCCGGAGAAAGGATTCGGCTCATCCGGCATCCGGGGCGCTTAATTTTACGCTTGATCTTTTTTGTCGCTACGTTTTAAAGTAAAATCAACGGGGATGGAGTCCCCCATAAATAAACCGCCCGGCGGGCTGATGACTCCTACCGACGATAATTTACGGTAGGATTTTCTTCACAGGCGCCCAGGCGGTTTTTTTGTGTCTGACCGGCCGCCGGAGACCAGCGCATCAGTTGCAATGGTTTTGCAAGCAAGATGCCCGGATTCGATGACAAAGGAATCGATAATGACGCGAGAAGCATTGCCCGTTAACATTCGTCCATCTCTTGCGGCTCTGTTTCTGATCTCGGCTGACCCACCCATCACCGAGGTGGAACTGGAGTTCTTACGCCAGGTGCAGAAAAAAGTCCCCCGCCTGTTTTTTGTTCTAAATAAAATCGACTATCTGGATGACCGGGAGCTTGAACAGGCCCTTGGATTTTATAAACGCGTCCTGTCCGAACAGACGGACCTGGATAACGAATCGCCCGTTTTTTGCGTATCGGCCCGCAACGGCTTGAAAGCAAGGGCTGGGGACGATGCGGAAAAATGGGCCGCCAGCGGAATGGCCACGTTGGAAACCTTTCTGGTGGAATTTCTCGCCAGAAAAAAATTTAATGCCCTGGCCGATGCCGTCTCTTTCCGGGCGGTTGACATTATCGATGCCGCGCTGATGGAAGCCGGCAAAACCCGCCGCGAGGCCCACGGCGGAAGCGCTGCCGCTGAGGTGGATCGTCTTGGCGATCAAATTGCACGGTTGAAAAGATTAAAAGCGGAGTTAGCTGCTTTTGGCCCGGAATCAACGGATTGATTTGACCGGGAAGCATCGCGGTGATGGATTCAAAGAACTCTTATTTTTTAATATTTCAGAAGATATCCTGAGAGGTATGCCGCCAATGGAAGGACTTGGTCAGCAAATGATGCAGTTAAAAGTTATTTTGTCAAACATGGCATTTGTGGTTTCAGATGTCGGCCGCATGATGCAGCCCGCGATGAAAAATCTGCTGCTGGTCATGGTGGGCGGGGGCATCGGCGCGGCGACGCGCTACGGCGTGAACCTGCTGGCGGCCCGCACCTGGGGACCTTATTTCCCCTGGGGAACGCTGACGGTCAATCTGACCGGCTGTTTTCTTATCGGCCTGTTGGTGGCCCTGGCCGATCGGGGCCGGTTTCTGACCCCGGAGATGCGCCTGCTGCTGATCACCGGTTTTTTGGGCGCCATGACCACCTTTTCCACGTTTTCCCTGGAAACCGTCAACGCCGTCCGGGCTGATCTGATGCTGCGGCCGATAATAAATATCGCCGTCAACAACGTGGGCGGACTCACGCTCACCCTGTTCGGTCTCTGGCTCGGTAACCTGAAATAGCAGAAATCAGCATGTGGGATTATCCGGATGCTGAGGCCAGGGGCCGGCTGACGGCCGGGATGAATTGACCGGTCTTAGGGAACAGCGGCTTTTCGTGGGCTGCTGATGTGTGACAGACAGGTTTGAACCTCAGCTCGACCAGGGATTCAACAACTTCACGGTGCTTTGCTCCATATCAGCAACATTTCGGGTGACAACCGTTAAATTATGGACAATTCCCGTGGCGGCAATCAGGGCATCAACGGCCGGCATGGGTTTGCCGTTTTTTTCGGCAGCACATTGAATTTTGCCCCACACCATTGAAATATGCATATCGATTCCAATGATCCGATTTTGAAATCTATTCTTTAATTCAGTCTCAACCCAGAATTGCAATTGTTTCTTTTTTTTCGATTCGGATAATTTTTCTATGCCTTTATGTATTTCCCCGAACGTGAGAACCGAAACATAAAAATTGGTTTCATTTTCGTGCAAGACCCAATTTACGACATTTTTATCCGGTTCTGATTTTGCCAGTTCGGAAATCAAGCAGGTATCAAGCAGATAATTCATAATTCAATATCCCTTGCCATGCTTTTGTCGCGTTCAATGATCAGTGAAGCTTTAGACAACGGAGAGGATTGAATGAAATTAAACAGATTGGATTTCGGCTTAACCATTTTTTGATAGTCTTCCACCGAAATAACGACAACGGTTTCTTTTCCATGCCTGGTGACGAACTGCGGACCTTCATATCGCGCTTTTTCAACAAGCCGGCTGAATTTATTTTTTGCTTCCTGTAATTGCCATATGGTCCCCATAAAAAGCCTCCTTAATCATTAATGTCTAGCCTGTCTAGACTATACTGATTTCCAAATGTATTGTCAATTACATAATATTTCGGTGGTGATATATTTTTCCAGGCGCAGAAATAAAAAAAGGAGGGTTCCTTGCGGTTCCCTCCTTAATGATTAACAGACGGCAATATTTTTAAGGTGTCGACGGGGGAAAATGCCTTATTCAGGCGCAGAATAATCCTCCTGAATCAGAAAGCGAATTTTACTCCCACATACCCATCATTGTCGGTTTTTTGCCACTTGGCTTTTGATTCTTCAAAATCCACGTCAAGATAACGATAACGAACCACCAAGGCAGCCTGCTTTAAGGGCTAGAATTGCAGTTCGGCGACAAACTCTGTAAATCGTACCGTATCCTGATAGCAGAGGGGCTCAGGCGACAAAGATATCCGGGACAGGAAAACCAGGGGGATTTGCTCCGCCAACCCCCTGGATACATCATAGGCCGCGGTGACCATGAAACCAGCGCTGACAAGATTTCCTTTACGAGCCGTTTTTGTGAACCGGCCGGCATTGGCGAAAATTCCGAGATCAGCGGTGAGACCAGGGGTGAAGATTTCGTTGCCGATGGATAGTTTGCCGTTGAGGTACCGATAGTGGTCATCCTTATATACGCCGGTAACGCCGGTGGTAAGGATGCTGCCTTCCATGTGGATCAGTGCGTTGAATTCACCGTCGAGGGCCGACTTGTTTGCCAGCAACTGCACATTGAAGGTCTGAGCGAAGGCCCCCGCCGACGGAATAGTGAATGCCAGCCCCATCAAAATCAACACGATTTGCGCTGTTTTTTTCATCGATAATTTCCCTGGTATGTTTTTGGGTTCATGGAGATATCGTAATGTCGCAACTGCCTTTAAAAGTCCAATTTGAATCTTTTGACTTTTCGGCGAAGCAGAATCAATTGCCGCCGGGGTTCAGAGGGGTATCGGGGAAATTGTCGCGAAAACGAAGCTCGGATTCCTCCATCAGCTTCCTTCCTTCCTCAATCTGCCTGTTTCCGGTATTTATTTGTTCCTGGCCCTTGCGGAGATCCTTTTCAGCTCTTTGAACAAGGCGCTCTCCGTCTCGAACCTGCTTTTCACCGGACGCAACCAGCTTTGAACCCTTATCCCAATCCGCGGCCAGCTTTTCCTTGAGGTCGACCTGGGCCTGAAGGCCGGCAGCCTGGGATCTCATATTGTCGGCAAGAGTGGGTTGGCTCGCGCATCCCGCAAAAAAAATCATCGCCGATGCAATGGCCAAATAAAAGTGATTCTTGAATTTTTTCATAATTCGTCTCCTTTTGGATTTGTCTGAATTTATTTGTTATTATGAGGTATCCTTTGAATTTTTAACCATGGGAATCAAAAAGATAAAAAAATCATTTCAAGATCCTGTTATTATTTGATTTAATCTCACCAACCAACAATAGACAGGAAAAGGTCCCCATATGTCAATAATTCGGAAGCATAATAACAAGAAAACACTTAAAAATAAAGCTTTTAAAAAAACTTACAAGGGCTGCGCAAAAACCAATGTTTCGATTTCGAAAAACAAATCTTTGGACCTAAGTGTTTTGCCGTCATATTCAAAATAAAAACTCAACCACATATTTGATTGCGATAAACAGGATGCAACCGGCCAGAATGTATTTGATGATTTTCGCTGGGATAAATTTCTGCATCCGCGCGCCGCAGTACATGCCGACGGCACCGCCGACGCCGAACAGGATGCCCAGGGCATAATCCGGGGCCACGTTCAGTGTCGGATAAAAGGGAGCCATGGCCTGATAAAAAAGAACCCCGGCCACGGACGTGACAAAGGTTCCCATGAGCGCGGCTCCCGCCACGGTATAAACCGGGAGACCGAACACGCTCACGAAAAACGGGGCGATGATGGCCCCGCCGCCGATGCCGTAAACCCCGCCCACAATGCCGACGATAAAACTTAAGCTCATGATGCCGATGGTGTTGATATCGAAGCGATGTCCGTAAAAGGTATAGGTAATGCGGGACAGGCTGAATTTTTCCACCATCACGGCCGGCAGGGCCTCAGCGCCGGCGCCGGCGTTTCTGTTTTTCCGGAACTGGCTGACGATCTTCTGGAATTCTTCCTCGGCGGAAATATTGCTTTTACCGGTTTGTTTTTTTAACAGGTCGCGAATGAGCCGGACGCCGATATAAAGGAGGACCAGGGCGGCAAACAGCTTGAAGTTTTTCGGATCCGGCAGATACTGGCAACGGACCACCGCGCCGATTAATACCCCCGGCAGGGTCCCGATAATCACCACCCATGTCAGGGGCCACACCATCCGACCTTCCCTGATGTAGCGGTAGACTCCGCTGGGTATCGCCACGATATTGAACAGCTGATTGGTGGCGCTGACCGCCGGCGTGTTGAACCCCAGCACGCTCACCTGAAAAGGCAGGATTAAAAAGGCCCCGGAAACGCCGCCCATGGAGGTGAAAAATGAGATCACAAACGCCACCAGCGGTGGAATCCAGACGGCCGTTTCAATGCCTGCGGTTTCAAAAATCATGGCGTTTCCTTTCTCTTGATGTTATATACAATCACGAAATTAATTATATTCGTGTCTATAATGAAATCATATCCCGGGTCAAGAGGTTTTTATGTGCTTTGCGCAGCATTTGTGATAAACTTCTGATAATGATTTTCTTTTTTGAAGCATCTTTGAAGCATCCCGGATGAAATAATGTCGGCGATTAAAAAAAAACGGATAACCAGCAGCCCGTTACCAGCATGAATATCAAGGCAAACAACAGCAGCCACGGCCGCATCGTGTCGGCTTCCGAAGCGGACCAGTGTCTGGACACGGCCCAGCTCAGCCGTCTGGAACAGTCATTCCGTGAATGGGTGGATGCTGCGCACCGCGCTGATGTGCGGTTTTCCCGGCAACGGATTCTCCTTATTTTTCTTCTGATTCGATACACGGGGGCAAAACTCAGCGAGGTTCTGGCGCTGGATCTGATCAATGACATTGCATGGACGCACAATTTCGTGCGCTTCCGGGACAGTGCCCACGACAGGAATTCGGATTCAAGGGAGGTTCAAATTTCCGAGGCGCTCTCCCAAGAAATCAAAAAGATATTAACATCCCCGCCTTTCCGCAAGGCGCGGGGGAATGAGATTAACGTCGATCCAGGTTTTGTGCGGCGCAAGTTTTATGAGCATGCCGAGGCATGCCGTTTTCCCAAACGCAAGGGAGGCCCGGAAATGATCCGCAAAGCCCGGGCCGTGGAATTGATGCGCAGCAACATGCCGTTGCCCGCGGTTCAGGCGATGATGGGACATTCGACGCCCAATCTGACATCCGCATATGTCAACTTCTCAAAGGAGGAAATCAAAAACGTCGCCAGAATTTTCATGGAGAGAGAATCCGTGCGCAAAACCAGCGCGCGCAATTCCTTTTTTGGAAAAATTCAGGATATCCATAAGGGAGACATCCAGACATTGGTAACACTGACAACCTTTGATGGATCCACGATAACCACAATGATTACCAATAACAGCGTGGATCAGCTCGGGCTGCGCCCGGGCGGACTCATTACCGCCGAAGTAAAGGCCCCCTGGGTTATACTGCAAAGCGGGGATGCCGAGCCGGCATGCAGCGCGGAAAACCGATTTAAGGGGGTATTGACCAGAATAACCGCCGGCAACATAAATACCGAATGCGTGGTAAGGATCTCGGAGACCACCGAAGTCTGCGCCGTGATTTCCACCGCCGCCGGCTGGAAACTCAACCTGCATGCCGGGGATGAAGTCTGGGTTCTTTTTAACTGCTTTTCCGTGGTGCTGCATTCTGAATAGCAATCATGAGGGGTCGTCGACAATCAACTATGATCGCATACCGGGGTTGACTTGTACGATTATTTAATATCCTCAAGCGTTTTAGAAGGTAACCCGGCGATGCTCTGAACTGCCTTCTTCAGTTGATCCAAACTCACTTTCTTCAGGACCAGGGTTTTTACCACATCATCTAGTGAGTGTTTACCGACGCTTTTATCTTTTATTTCCCTGTCAAGATCACGAAATACCAGCGCGGCTTTTGCGGTGGTGGCACCGGTGGAGTGGCGTTGGCGCAGCGTTTTTACTTTTTTGCTGCGCTCAGCCAAATCGCCGAATGCAAGCTGCAACCGTTCGTCGGCCATGCCTCCGGCACGGTACAGCAACATAACGGCGTAGTATTCGGCCAGACCTTCGGCAATCCAATCATCATTTTCTCTGCCGCGTATGCGCGTGACGGAATGAAAAAGTTCGTGCAGCAGCGTACTGGTGGCGTTTTCACTTATCAGCGGGCGGTCTTCGTGCATAAACAGCGAATAAGGTCCGGACAAACCGCCGCGCCACATGGGATCGCCCGCGCCAACGATGAGCACGGCGCGCGGTTGTTCGGGTAAAAACTTTGCGACTTCCGGCCACACAAAATGCAAGAGCGTGAGAATTTCCATGCGCTTGAAACCCGCGCCGTCTTCCTCGAACGAATCACGCTCCGGTCCGCTTACCGAAACCCGCGTTTCCCCCAGATAATCCCGGCGCGTTGCAATCTTTCCGGCAATCATCCACCCCACCGGCCGGTCAAAATCGCGTTCGGGATTATTGATAATAAAATTCATGGAGTTGTGCTGAACAACGGTTTTATCGCGCTCCCAGACAGTATTGATGTAAGGCCAGCTTTTCGGCAAGCTGAAGTGCAGGGTTGTTTCAGCGCTTGCGCCCTTGCGCGATAGCACCTTTGAAGGGGGAAAAAGATCATCACCGCGAAAAAGCGCCCAGTCGTTGTTGATGAAAGAGTCATATTCACCCGGATCGCGCTCGTGCAAAAGCACTGCTTCCAGACTCAGCCAGGCGATCCCTTCCGGAGGCTGCCAGGTTACCCGTTCATCGCCGACATCAAGCCTGCCATTGGCGTTGTAATTGGAGTGATTTTTTTTATTGCTGAAACTGATTTTCCTAACAGCTTTTTCACCATCTTCCGTATTGTTGATGATCAGCTTTACCCGGGCCATGTGTTTTTCCGGCACCAGTTCAATCCGGTATTCCATTTTGTAGGCGTAAGCATTTATACAAGAGAAAACAGCAAAAAACGCAACACATCTAAAAACTGATTTCATATTAACTCCTTAAACAGCGGCATCCAGACGGCTGCTTTCATGCCGGCGATTTGAAAATGCATGGTGCTTCCTTTCCGTTTGTCAGGGCCGGTCCATGGCCGCCGATGATCCGAATATGGAAATCCCCCGGCGGGCCAGCAGGGAGCCTTCAAAGCGGTAGAGTTCGATCATGGCGATCAGAAAACCCGTTATGGCTTCTACTTCGGCCACCTGGCTGGTCACCAGGTCGCGCTGGGCCTGGGCCACATGCAGGGACGTACTTTTGCCCACCCGGAATTTGGCGGTTTCGGCACGCAGCTTTTCTTCCTGGAACTTCCGGGTGGCGGCGGTGGCATCCACCTGCTGGCGGGTACGCAATGTTTCGATATATGCGATTTTTATATCCTCTCTGATCAGGTCCCTGATGTTTTCAAGACTTTCAACGGATTGCCTCTGAGACAGCACGGCCCGGCGATGCCGGGCCTGGGCCGCGCGATTGGCCACCGGCATAAAAAATTCCAGCCCGCCGACAATATCATATCCGTCGCCGTCGATATTTTCGGCGGACCGGCCGAAAGAGTCCGCGTACCCGGTTTTCCCCAATCGGATAAACAAATCCATCCGGGGCAAAAGTCCGTTTCGTGTCAGAACCAGGTCCAAGTCCCCCCGGTCCAGCAACAGGCCGGCCTGGCGAAGGTCCGGCCGCATGCGCATGGCCAGATCAAGATGGGCGTTGAGATCATCAGGACCTTCCTCCGGAACAACCGGCATGCTTTGGGGCGTCAGTTCCGTATCAATAGCCGCCAGGCCGATGGGATGGATGAGCTTCAACAGTCTCACCCGGAGCCTGTTGACCCGGCCATTTGCATTAATAAGGGCTTCGGTTCGCAGGGCCACTTCGGCCTGGGCCGCGGCAAGATCGGTTTCGGCCAGGCCGCCCACGCGGATACGATGGCGGGTTTCCGCAAGCTGCTGTTCTGCCAGTTCAAGGGACCCCTGATAAATTTCAACCTGACGCCGCGCAAGGACGTATTCCCAGTAGGTAATCTCCACTCGTGCCACAAGGTCCTCGGCAAAGCCTTGCAGCTCATATTCCGAAACAAGGGTATCAATGCGGGCCTGGCGCAGCAAGGCCAGGTTGGGCTCGATACCGCGTCCGGCCAGCAGGGCCTGAGTGGCGGTGATCCCGGCCCGGGTCTCGTAACGTGGATACGATGATGTATCGTTGCGACCAGTTGACAGCTCCGCGTGGATATCGGTGCCGGTGGGAAAAAACTGTGACAGCCCCGCCAGAACATCCGTTGTTTGAAGACGCTTTTCCGCGCCGTCATCTTCTTCGACCCTTGATCGGCCTTCTGTTATGGATGCCGACAGAACCGGATCAAATACGGATTGGGCCTCTTCTTCGAACGTGCGCGCAACTTCCGGAGCCAGTCGCTGCATGACCAGGTTTCGGTTGTTTTCCATGGCCAGCAGGACCGCCTCCTCGATACTGACGTTGACGGGCACTTCCGGCGTTATTCCCGAAAATGCCGCCGGCGCATGGGCTTCATCCCCTTCGGCGACGGCATCCGACATTGATGGGGATGGCGATATCAACCGCGGCTTGTATTTCGCGTCATCCGGAACCGCGAAAAACGACATGCAACCGGAAAAAATAACCACTATTGCGCCCCAGACGATCATTGCCACCAAACAGCGCAATAGAAACGGGCGCCGCGCAATGGCCGCGCGCATCCGCGCCGGTGAGTTCCGGAATAAAATTTTGCGTTCAATATTCATTGGAATTCGCGTCTTAATCGTTGAACCCTGAACAAAAAAACAAAAAAGATTTATAATTCCTGACCCGTCTCATTTTGGAGATTTTCAATAACGGGCGGACCGTCACCCCGGTGGGCGATGGAATACACCACAGGCAGAAATACCAGGGTGATCAGGGTGGAACTGGCCAGGCCCCCGATTACGGCCCGGGCCATGGGCGCCTGGGCTTCGCCGCCCTCGCCGATACCGATGGCCAGTGGCAGCAGGGCGCAGATGGTGGTCATGGCCGTCATGAGGATGGGCCGCAGACGCCGGCGGCCCGCCTCGGCCACGGCAGCCTCAAGGACCATTTTCTCTTCCCGGCGCAGCCGGTTGGAGGTATCCACCAGCAAAATGGCATTGTTGACAACAATGCCGCCAAGCATGATGCACCCGATATATGACTGCATGTTGAATGTGGTGCCGCTCAGAAAGAGCATCAGGATCACGCCGATGGCGGCCATGGGAACGGAAAACATCACCACAAATGGATCCCTCAGGGATTCATAAAGACAGGCCATCACCATGTAAACCAGGATCAGGGCCAGGATAAACCCGGTTCCCAGTTCACCGAAGGCTTTCTGCTGCTCCTCGTAATCGCCGCCGAAACCGATCATAAACCCCGCGGGTACGGGTATGGTCCGCAGTGCCTCTCTGGCGTCGGCAATGATGGCGCCCATGTCCCTGCCGGCGATATTGGCATTAACGGCAATAATCCGCTCCTGGTCCTTGCGCTCAACGCGCACCGCGCCGGACCGCTTCTGCTCGGAAATAATATTTCGAAGAACCACCGGCTGGTTGTCCGCATTGGGAACCGTCAGATCGAGAATATCGCGCATGGACCGGCGCTCCGCATCGGCAAGTTTTACCCGGATGCCGTATTCATCTCCGCCGTCCCGGAAATACCCGGCAACGGTTCCGGAAAGCACCGTCTGCAGCATGTCGGCCACCTGCCGCACCGTAACCTTCATGGCTTCGGCCTTGGCCCGATCCACGACAATAAG
This sequence comes from Desulfobacteraceae bacterium, assembly GCA_003597945.1. Lineage (GTDB taxonomy): Bacteria > Desulfobacterota > Desulfobacteria > Desulfobacterales > Desulfosalsimonadaceae > SURF-33. The sequence continues at coordinate 38,960 of QZJS01000112.1, forward strand.
CCGTTCCGGCGCGCCGGTATCCCGACTGAGAAGCGCATCGGTCACCCCCGGGATCAATTCCAGTAAATCTCTTACCTGTACGGCCAGAACATCGGCGGTCTCAAGATCATATCCCCGGATTTCAACGGAAACCCGCTCGGTTCCTCCCCGGAACTGGCGCAGCAGAAACAGACCCTGGCCCTCCCGGGTCCGGATCACGGCGCCGGGGATGTCGGAAAGGACGCGGCGCAGGTCCATGGCAATCTGTTCGCTGGATCGGGAGCGCTCGGACTGGGGCACCAGTGCGATACGCATTTCACCGGCATGGGAGGCGCCGCCCCGCCATGGGGTGCCGCCGATGCTGCTCACGACGCTTTTGCGCTCCGGTACCTCCTTGTAGACAATGGTTTCAATTTCTCTAAATAACTCATCAACAACGCCCAGAGCCGTTCCCACTTCCATCTCCACACTGACGCGCACCTCGCTTTCATCACTTTTGGGCATCAGTTCAACGCCCACCCAGGGGATCAGAAACAGGCTGGCGCCCAGCAGCAGAAACGAAAACAGGATCACCATCATGCGATGAGACAGGGCATAATCGAGCAATCGTTTGTAATCTTCTTCCAGACCTTCCAGAACGGCGCCGGTGCGGATATAGAATTGATGAAAAACAGATCGCAGCCCGGATGACGCGGCCGCCGGCGGCCCCAGGAAGCGCGAGGCAAGCATGGGGATCAGGGTCAGGGCCACCACCAGGGAACTGATCAAGGCAAAACTGATGACATAAGCCAGTTGCTTGAACATGATGCCGGCCATGCCCTCCAGGAATATGAGGGGGAGGAAGATGGCCAGGGTGGTCAGGGTGGAGGCGATAATGGCGGCCGCGACTTCTTCAGCCCCCTTTACGGCCGCGCCCGCGGGATCGGAATCGGAAGCCCTCAGCCGGAAAATATTTTCCAGCACCACGATGGCATTGTCCACCAGCATGCCGACCCCAAGGGCCAGACCGCCCAGGGTCATGATATTGAGCGTGAACCCGCCGAAATAGATCAGGGCGAAGGTCCCCACTACGGAAACGGGAATGGCGGCGGCAATAACGGCGGTGCTGCTGATGTTGCGCAGAAAAAAGAGCAGCACGAAGACCGCGATCATGCCGCCGTAAAGCGCTGACGACCCGACATTGGTGATGGATCGCCTGATATAATCGGAAGTGTCGATAACGGGCGTCAACAGGATCTGGGGGATATCGGCGTTGATCCGCTCCACCTCGGCAAGGACCCGTGTGGCCACCTCCACGGTGTTGGTGCCGGACTGCTTGTTTACCGACAGACGCACACCGGATTGCCCGTCTAATCGGACGATCTGGCTGACTTTTATCCATCGGTCCGCCACATCCGCCACATCACGGACGCGGACAACAGCGTTTTGCCTGACCGCAAGGACGGTGTCGCGGATCTGGTCAAGACCGGTGAATTCCCCGGGCGTTCTGAGGGTGATCTCAAAGCCGCCGGATTCGATCTCACCGGCCGGCAACGTCACGTTGGCGGCCCTGAGGCGGGCCAGCACCTGTTCCAAAGGAACATCGAGCGATTTGAGGCGGTCGGGATCTAAATTCACATGGATCTCGCGTTCGCGCCCGCCCCAGATATCGAGCATGGCAACCCCGGGAATCCGCTCAATCCGGTACTTAATCTCATTATCGATGATCCGGCGCATCTGCAGTGGGTCCATATTGCTCGATGCCCCCATGATCAATATGGGGAAACTCGCCAGATCGAATTTACGCAGAAAGGGGCGATCGGCATCCTCCGGCAGGCGGGGAATGACGCGGTCCAGGCGATCGCGGATATCGTTTGCCGCCGCGTCCAGATCCGTTCCCCAGACAAAGGTGACCCGGACGCTGCTGGTTCCCTCCGATGATATCGAGGTCACCTCCTCCACGCCGGGCACCGCGCTCATGGCCTCTTCAATGGGCCGGGTCACCAGGGTTTCCATCTCTTCCGGGCTGGCGTTCCCGTAACTGGTGCTGATGCTAAGGGTGGGATAGGTGACATCGGGCATCAGATCCACGGGAAGGCGGGACAATGAGACGCTGCCTAAAAGAATGACGATCAGGGCCGCCATGACCGTGAAAATCGGCCGACGGACGGAGAACCGGGCCACGTTCATGCCGGCTTCCTTTGAACCGCGGACGGACCGGGCTCAATACAGGCGCCTTCCGGTAAGGTCTTCTTCAAGGTTTCAGATGTTATTTCCGGAAGCAGGATGCGCGACTGATCATCGAGCAGGTGATGGCCGAGGGTGATGACCAGCCCGTCAAATTCCGGCGCGATGATTTCCACTTCTTCCCCGGTGGTAATGCCCGGCTGGACCGGCAAGAAGCGGGCCGTCATGTCACGGGTATCGGCCAGGAAAACACCCTGGACCCCGTTACGGCTGACCAGGGCTGCTGCCGGCACCACCACCGCGTTTTCATGCACGGCAAGCAGAAGGCTCGCCCGGACAAACATTCCCGGCGCCAGCAACTCCTCGGGATTGGCGATTTCAATCTCCACCCGGGCCTGACGGGATTCCTCCCTTAGCACAGGGGCTTTGCGAATAATCCGGCCCTCAAATGACACATCCGGATAGGCGTCGGTGGTGATCACGGCGGTCTGCCCGACGCTGATTTCCGGAAAATCGCGTTCGATCACGTATACAACCGCGATCACCGTCCGGATATCCACCACGGACACCAGGGGATCATTAATCCGCAGCATGGCGCCTTCATCGACATATCGCTCGGCCACGCGGCGCTCGTCCGCTCCATCCTGCCAGGCCGCGTGGATGCGGGTATATGCCAGCCGAACCTCGGCGCTTTGCAGGGCGGCTTCCCGCTGGCGGATCTGGGCCATGGCCACCTGTTGCCTGGCTTCAGCAGCCCGGTATTGCGCCTCGATACCATCGAGTTCCGCTTCAGATACGACTTTCTGATCCCGCAACTCCCGGATACGATCATATTCCCTGGCGGCCACGTCCAGAGCGCTTCGGGTTTCAGCCAGATTGGCACGGCTGACTTCCAGTTCCGCCCTGGCCTGGGTCACGCCAAGGGCATATTCTTCATTATCGAGAACCGCCACCAGATCGCCGCGGCGCAGGACATCCCCGATATTGACCCGCAATGTTTCCAGCCGGCCGGCCACCTTGGGCGCCACTTCGAAACGGGATGCTGGCACCAGTGATCCGGTGAATTGGGCCTCCCGGTGCATGGTTTTTCGATGAACCTTTTCCGCCAGAACCGCCACGGCGGGCTTTCCTCCGCGCGGGGCTGCCGGCGGCGCATCCGACAGATGATGATAAATCCGCCAGCCGAACAAGCCCGAAAAGATCATTACAATCAAAAACACAAGGGCTTTTTTCAAAACGGATCTCCTCTGAATCTTGCATACCGGAGCATACGCCGCCGGACGCCATGTAACAACTTTTACCTGTTCATCGGTTTTGCATTACGATCCTCTCCAGACCATTTTCAAGAAATTCTTCAAAATAGGCGGATCGGATCTCTTCGATTTTCGAAAAACGCTCAGAGGGGTCCATATTCTCAAAGGCGTCTTCTCCCACCTGCCGGACCAGGTCCCGGTACGCCAGACGGTCGCCAAGCTCATCCCAGAAGGTATCATCATCATATTCGTCAATATAATCGAACACATCGATGGTTTCATCATATATCACGGTGGGCATGTAGGCCTTTGTATCCGGATCATACTCGAAAAAATCCGCAACGCCCATGCCTTCACCCAGAGCGAAAAATTTCTGTTCCATATCGCGGAATTTTTTTGTCCTCGGGTCATCTTCTGTCTTGTGGGCGCTGAGCACCCAGCCCGCGATTTCCAGCATTTCAAGAAGTGTCTTGTACTCGTTTTTACTGATGGCGACGTTCATTGGATTTCTCTCCATAAAAGATTAACAAGGTTAATTGTAAATATAAAACATCTGCCTCTATCGCAAACCGACCGCTATCCGACCGTTATCCGGCCTGCTTTCTCAACGGGGCACGGGTTTCTTTGTCACCCGGCTAAGCAGCACCATGGCCACCAGAATCCCGGCCGACAGGTAAAACGCATAATCAAGACTACCGGTGATGTCTTCGATGGTGCCCGCCAGCCGGGCCATGAAAAAACCGAATCCCCAGCCGATAAACACGAGCCCGTAATTCACCCCCAGATGCTTGGAGCCATAGAAATCCGCCGTATATGAGGGCAGCAGCGACAACCCGCCGCCATACTGCCAGTAAGCGATTCCCACAACGATAAACAGCAGCACGATATTACCCGACGCCATCACCCATGGCATGGAAGCCAGACAAAGGGCCGACACCCCGCAATTGATGGCATAGGCATTGTCCCTGCCGATCTTGTCGCTATAGACGCCGGTGCCCACCCGGCCGGAGGCGTTCACCAGCCCCCCGAAGGAAGCCAGTATCCATGCATTGGCCACCAGAAACGGTATACCGGTCGCGGCCGTATTTAGTATTCCCGCGGCATTGGCAATAATCAACAGACCGGACTGGGTGGAACCGATAAAGAGCACCACCAGGGCGTAAAACTGCCAGGTCCTCAGCATTTCCCCGGCGGTCCAGTCTTTTCCGGTGGTGGCGGCCGTTTTTTTGGCCGATGCATTGACGCCGGGCGGCACATATCCCTGGGGCGGCCATGAAAGAAACTGGGCTGCGACAATGATCACGGCCGCAAACAAAATCCCCAGACCGATAAAACTGCCCGAAATGCCGAATGCGGTAATCAGCCATTTGCCCAGGGGACTGATGTAGAGGGCCGCGCCGCCGTAACCGCCCACCACCAGGCCGGCGATCAGGCCGCGCTTGTGGGGGCCGAACCATTTAAGCGCGGCCGGCGTGGGCGCCGCATATCCGATGCCCATGCCGATCCCGCCGAAGATGCCGAAACCGATGATCAGGCCCGTATAGCTCTTCATCAAACCGGCAATAATGCATCCCGCCGCCAGAAAGAGCCCTCCCACCGTGGCCCCGAACTTGGGACCGAACCGGTCGTGAATGCGTCCTCCGGGAATCATGGAAAGGGCAAAAATCATCACGGCCAGGGAAAAGGGCGTGGACGCCTGGGCATTATTGAGGTAATGCCAGCCTTCATTGATGCCGGTCATGGCATGCCCGGCCATTTCCTGAACCATTTTCTCATTTGGATAGACAAGGGCCTGCTTCCATACGCTCCAGGCATAAAGAATACCCAGACAAAGATTCACAATGGTTCCGGCAAAAACAACCACCCAGGCCCTGCCCGGCACCTTTCCCGCCCGTGCTGCCATAAACGTACCTCCCCGTAGTTTTAAAAAACTGATATTGTCATGCAAACTGTCTAAATATGAACAATATTTCCGATATTGGCCCTTTTTGCAACACAAAAAGCCCGATCAAAATCTGATGGGAAATTGCCTTTGCGCCTTGGCGGGCATGTGTTATAAATATTTTTTTATCGGGCATTCCGCATTGACAAACCCGTTTTGAAAGGGAGAAAAAATGAAGCGAAAAATATGGATCATACCCATATTGTGGTGCCTGGTCTTTTGCCTGGCATCATGTCAAACCCTTGAGCAGTTCATCAGGAAACCGACCGTGAGTTTTGAACGGATGGATCTTGCGGATATGTCGCTTTTAGACGGGACCCTTAATTTCTATTTCAAGGTCCACAACCCCAACGGTTTCAGCGCCACCATAGACCGGCTTACCTATCAGCTCGCCATTGATGAAAAACCTTTTGCGGATGGCATCGTTGACCAGAAGATCCGGCTCGGGGCCAATGCCGATGAAACCGTTTCGCTGCCGGTCAAAGTCAATTTCATGGACTTGTTGGATTCCATCACGGAGCTGACAAAAAAAGAGGCCGTCGCCTATGATTTATCGGGCATGTTCACGGTCATGGGCGTCAATATCCCCTATCATGCCGGCGGCCGGGTGCCCATCCCGAAACTGCCGGATATTTCACTCAAACAGGTCATGGTGTCGGATATGAACCTGTCGGGCGCTTCCCTGGTTTTCCGTTTCGCGCTGGAAAATCCCAATTCCTTCGCCATTGCCTTAGACGGCCTTGAATACGCCGTTTCTTTGGCGGAAACATCTTTTGCAACGGGCGTCGCCAAAACCGCGACACCCATTGCCGCCAGCGGCAGAACCGATCTGGACGTGGAAATGGGGGTCAGTTTCTTCCGGATGGGACAGGCCGTCCACAAACTTATAAACAATAAATCAACGCCTTATGAAATAAACGGGGCCATGATTTTCAACACGCCCGGCACGGGAGAAAAGCGGGTGCCGTTTTCACGCGCCGGTGTCGTGCCCATGCTGCATGGAAACTGATTTCAACCGGCAAATGGGAAAAATACCCGAATGTTTATGACGACTCCGGAGAGGCCACTTCCGTTGCCCGGTTGATGACAACGGATTCCGCCGGAACATCATCGTGCATCCCCTTTCGGCCGGTGGAGACCCCTTTAATCTTGTTGACCACGGCGTGCCCTTTGACCACCTTGCCGCAAACCGCATATCCCCAGCCCTCGGGAGTTTTTGCGGTATGGTCCAGAAAATGATTGTTTTTGACGTTGATAAAAAACTGAGACGTGGCGCTGTGGGGGTTGGGGGTCCGGGCCATGGCCACTGTGTATGCCTCGTTTTTCAGGCCGTTGTCCGCCTCGTTCTCAATGGGCGGCTGGGTCGGTTTTTCCTTCATGTCGGCGGTCATCCCTCCGCCCTGGATCATGAACCCGTCAATAACCCGGTGAAAAATGGTGCCGTCATAATGGCCGCTGTTGACATATGCCAGAAAATTGGCGGTCGATTTGGGGGCTTTTTCCGCGTTCAGTTCAATAAAAATATCGCCCATGCTGGTTTCTAACTTGATCATTGCTGCTTTTCCTTCCTTGCGTCTGCGTTAAAAAAAAGTCTGTCCTGTCCGGTCTCATATCGATTCCATCCATGCTTGTCAACCCGCCATGGATGCATCCGAAAAAGTCTTTTATCTCATCGGGTGAAACAAACGCGCGCGCGTTTAGGATTTTGTCATAAATGGTGAATGGTTGGATGTGAAATACGGCGGATCACGATGGATGATGGACCGGATCGCATCATGCCGGAAAAATTCTTCCGATAAAAACCGCCGCACCCGTTCCCGGTCCCAGCCCAGGGGATGTTTAAATTCCCGGTAAAAGGACAAATCACCGGGGTAAAATTCAGACGTATTTAATTGATCGCATTCTGGACTGCCGGCGGGAAGATTAAAGATCGCCGGATTCAAAAAATCAATGCAATCCGCGTGGGCCACGACAAAATCAAGGGTCTTGCGCGCGCTTTTGAGGGTTTCGGCCGGGGTGCCGAACAGCAGATAGGCATAAACGGAGATGCCGGCGGCTTTAAGCACGCGTAGAGCCGAAGAAACCATCTTCAGATCGGTTCCCTTTTCCAGGGCGTCCAGGACCGCCTGATCCCCGGATTCGATCCCCAGTTTAAGCATTGAGCAACCTGAGGCCTTAAGTCCCTGCACAAAATCCATATCCGCCAGATGCGGGGTGACCCTGGCAAATCCATACCAGGGCGGGCCGGGCGGATTTTTTATCATATGATCCATGAGGCGCGGCGACAGGGCATTGTCCACAAGGTGAATCAGACCCGGTTGCATCACAGCCGCCTGCTGCGCCAATTCTTTGGTGACCACCTCCGCCGGGGTCGGGCTGAATCCGCTTTGCTCGGATGTTTCCGGACAGAACCGGCATTTGCGCCAGTAGCACCCCCGGGAGGCCGCATATGGCAGAATGGGGCCGGGCGAAAGGTAAGCGTCTATGGGAAAGCCGGAATAATCAAATCCATATTCCTTTTCCGGAACCGACGGCCTGTTGCACAGGGCCAAAAGCGGGCCTTCCCCCGGTCCGGCCACCATTTCGTCCACCAGGGTCGGCAGGGGGTTGACAAAACCCGGCAACGCCATCCAGGAGGTGATGAGCCCTCCTCCGAAAATGATGCGGGATGCGGGGAAAATCCGTCGGGCCACGGCTGCCAGGGCCGCGGCGCACAGGGCCTGGCTCAGGTAATTGACGGAAAAACCGATAATATCCGGAGACCAGTCTTGAGCCAAGGCCTCAAACCGCTGCCTGAAATATGGATAAAAAGGATTTTTCTCAAACCTTTCCGCCTCCGCTGACAGATCCCGGCTTTGCAGCGGGGAAAGGGTTTCATTCTTGTAATTGGACAAGGAAAGAAAAACGCCGGCGGCCCGGCCCGCCATGGAAAGGACCCGGTTGATGTCATGGACCGCCCGCCGGTACTTGTCCATATCCTTATATACAGATATGGAGCGGATGGCGCGCAAATGACGTCCGGCGCCGGCAGCAGCCCGCCGGGTCCAGGTATCTGTTGCCGGTGAAGGCTGTTTCAGCAGATAAAGCATCCCCTCCAGATTGACATCCATCACCCGGCAATCCAGACCGGATCGGCCAAGAGCCACGGCCAGCCGGGCAATGCCGGCCGGCGGTTCACAGGGTTTGGAAACCGGCGGATGCACCAGGAGGATGGACGAATGGCGCCGCATGGAATCATTGGGCAGACCAGGCATGTCAGGCGATCCTTCCGGTCAGCAGATACGGCCGGAGACCGCCGTGGAAAAAAGAACGGGCCGTCAGGCCCCGGGGAGCATGGTTTAGCAGATGCTGTTCCGGCGCGATCAGGGCCACTTTCCAGCCTTTAAAATCAGTTGTCAGTTTGCGGCATATGGCTGCAAAATCCTGCTTTTCCGATGAAGCGGCAGCTAATCGTCGGCCATACGGCGGATTGATGACCATCAACGCATCCATAACCCGTGATGCCGGAATCGGGAAATCCGCGGGCGTCAGATCAAAAAAATTTCGAATCGATATGGTCATGGTCCCTTCCAGTTCCGGGCGCCGGACCGCGTTTTTAAGATCCCGGCAGGCATTCGGATCAATGTCTGAGGTAAAAATAAGGGGGTGATCCGCGTTGTCCCGCATTTTCTTGTTGGCTTCCCGCCGGAGATGCCGCCATCGGGTCTCTTTGAAACAGGGCCATTCCATAAAGGCAAATCCGCGATACCAGCCGGCGGGAATATGGTTGGTGATCATAGCCGCTTCAAGGGAAAAGGTCCCTGCCCCGCACATGGGATCAACCAGAGGATCGCCGGGGCGGTAACCGGAAAGCATGAGAATGGCCGATGCAATGGTTTCACGGATAGGCGCTATAGCCGCATGCGTCTTGATGCCCCGCCGGTGCAGCAGTTCGCCGCTGCTGTCGAGGGAAATGGTGAAGCGGTCGTCTTGGGCGCGTACAAAAATCCGCTGCAACGGTTTTGCGTCAAAGACGTCCGGTGATGGCATGATTCCCGCCGTTTGCCGTCGTTGTGCAATAGCGGCATTCAGGCGGTCCGCCAATGCGTCGGAATGAAACAGTCTGGATTTTTTGGAAGCAACGTTAATCCGGCAGTCGGCATAAGACGGCAGGTAGAGTTCCCAGGGCAGGTCGGCCGCGTGCTTCTCAAACCCCCGGAAATGGGTGGCGGAAAAAACGGCCATGCGCATCAGTATCCGATTGGCCGTGCGCAAATAAAGATTGGCAAGATATCCGTCATGGACACGGCCGGAAAAAACCACACCGCCGGTTTCCGTGATGAGGCTTTCCGCCGGAAACCCGAGGTTTAGCAGTTCGGTATGGCACAATGTCTCGATGCCGGGCGCGGTGGACGCGAAAAAGGAAGCAGGCCGGCTCAGAATATGGCGCTTGATCCGTTTTTCAATGGCAATCAATTTTGATAGTCTCGTAAAAAGTCGCCATCGGACGGCCTTGTAAAAAGTTCAAGATCAAGGCTTGCGCAATATCGAAGCATGCAGCGTACTTAGCGTACGTGAAATTCTGAGAGATTGCGCGTAACGCAGATATTGGACTTTTTACAAGGCCGTCAACTTTTTTCAACGGTTTCGGTCATTGTCGCGGGCTTTCCCGTCACCAGCATGCAAATCTGATGCAAGGCCTGATCCAGTGATATCCGGCTCATGTTCAACACCATATGGTACATTCCCGGATTATCGTAATCCTGCTTTCCAATCCGCCGGTAAAGGGCGGCTCTCCGCTTTTCGCCGTTTAAAACTTCCTGACGGGCCGAGGCGTCCGACAGATTATAAAACTGCTGCATGAATTCAATACGGGCATCCATATCGGCCACCAGCAGAAAATGCCAGGCGCCGGGATCATCCTTGAGAAAATATTGTCCCCCGCGCCCCAGAAGCACCACGTTATCGGCGGCCGCGAGATCCGGGATCACGCTGGCGAGCATGTCCACATAAATTTTTTCGTCAAGATAACCACGCTCGGCCCCGGTGATCCGCTCGATATAATCCCGGCTGAATGCGGCGGAAATGAACCTGGAAATCATGCCGCCCGCCTCCCGCTCCATGGCCTGAACCGTTTTTTGGGTCACACGGGCTTTTTTAGCAACCTCCGCGATGACCACATCATCAAGAAAACGGTATTGCAGTTCTTTCGCAATCCGAAGACCCAGCGTCCGCCCACCGGCGCCGAACTGGCGGGCAATGGTAATGACCGGCATATTTTTTCTCCCCTGTCTGATGTTTTATGCAATCCATACCGCCATTTTATGGGCACGGTGCAGAATTTTCAGGCTTACGCGGCCCATAAGAAAATCCTTGATCATCGTCAGCCCCCGCCGCCCCACCACGATGGTGCCGCAGCCATTATTCTCCGCGGTTCTGGTGATGGAAACCGCCCTGCTGATCTTTCCTTCGGGCATTTCGACGATAATATGGTTTGAGTCAAAGCCGGCTTCTAACAACTGCTTTCTGGCATCTCCGAGAAAGGCTTCCATGCGCGACCGACTGTTGTCAATCCATTTGCCCTGCTCTTCAGGGGTTAAAATATTTTGTCCATCCGGCGACGATGTCATGGAGCCGACAACATGGCACAAAACAATTTTACGGTCCGGCCGTCCCATGAGCCGGGCCGCGCAGGCGATTCCCTTGAACGCGTCTTCGGAGCCGTCAAAGCCGATCAGCACATGGCCCGGATCGGGTTGATCTCCCACCACAACCACCGGTGGATAATCAATGCCGCTGACCAGTCGGTAAGCCGTGCTGCCCACAATAATATCCGTGGGTTCGTTCATTCCCCGGCGACCTACCAGAACCGCGTCATAGCCCCGGACGGCTTCGGCCATCAGATCTCTGGCCACGCCTTTTTCCCGCTGCTGGACCATAACTTTCACGGCATCTTCGGCAAAGCCGACAGACGTCAGGATGTCGGTCGCCTCCGTCATGATCCGCTCAATGCCGTCCATCATCCGTGTCCGCACCGCATTGAGGTCGATGGCCCGGCTGTCCGGACCCTGGGAGGCCCCCGCAATCCCCATATCATCAGTCATGGTTTCCATGACATGCATCAGGGTCACCCGTGTGTTTTGGGGGTCATGGAATTTTGCGGCATATGCCACCGCGCCCTTTGCGCTTTCAGACCCGTCAATTCCGATCAGAAGTTTGTTGTCGCGTTGCATATCAATTCGATGTCTATCCTTTCGGGTGCTGTGTGCCGGGCCGTGTGTCAGCGGGTTACGGCCGGGGGCTTACCGGCAAAAAGTTTCTGGTATGTCTTTTCGATCCGGAGCCTGTGCCCCGCCTCTTCCCGGGCAAGCCCGGCAAAAAGAAGGCTGAGATCATTATCGCCGGTCGATTGCGCCAGAAGGGAATAAAGGTTCTGTGATTTTTCTTCCCGCTTCATGGCGAGAATCAGCGCGTCCCTGATGGGCATGCCGGTTCCCGATGATACAGGGGGTGTATTTTCCAAAATTCCGATATCATCGATTTTCTTGGTCAAATTGTCGAAGAGGCGCGACATCGCCTTGATGTCCAGGCTTTCCAATAGCTGTTTATGTCTGGATTCTTCTTCGGCAAACTCGTTGAAAATCTGCCGCATGAAGGGATCATCCATTTTTGCCGCCAGATCGCTGTAAAAAGCAAACGCATCCTCTTCGCGTATCACCGCAAAGCTGATGACTTCCGCAAATGTCGTGAAACCGGCCGACATGACGCCCTCCCCTTGAGGTTTTCGGGCATAATGCCCCAAGTTAATCAGGTCTGCAAATCATAGCGCAATAAAGACGATTATGCAAACAACTTCAAATCGCTTTTTTCATAACATCCTGAATCATTCGACCCACGGCGCCGGCATCCTCCAGACAAAGCGCTGCATCAAGGGCATTGCGGGCATCGGCCTGGCGGATTGAACGGATAAAGTCTTTGGCCGCCGGTATGGCTGATGCGTTCATGGAGAACCGGGTCGCCCCCATGCCGATAAAGAGCAGCAGGCATTCTGGTCGCGACGCGGCCTCTCCGCAGATGTTCACCGGCACGTTTTTGCGATTGCAGATAGTGACGATTTCCTGGATAGCCGATATTACCGACGGATGCAGCACATTATAAAGAGCGGCCACCTTCTTGTTGTTCCGGTCGACGGCCAGAAGATACTGCACCAGGTCATTGGTGCCGATGCTAATAAAATCAACGTATTGGAGCAGCCGATCCAGTATGCCGATGGTCCCCGGCACTTCCACCATGATGCCGACGCGGAGATTTTTATCATATTTTGCTTTGCGGCCGTCCAGGCCGGTTTTTTCTGATGCCAGGATTTCACGGATCCGATGGACTTCCGTGACGCAGGTGATCATGGGAAAAAGGATATCGGCCCTGCCGAAGGCCGATGCCCTTAGCATGGCGCGGATCTGGGTGCGGAAAACCGCGTCCAGATCCAGGCTTAGCCGGATGGAACGCCAGCCCAGAAAAGGATTGTCTTCTTTAGGGGCATCAAGATACGGCAGGAATTTATCACCGCCCGCGTCAAATGTCCGGATGGTGACCGACCGCCCTTCGGCGCTTTGCAGCATGCTCCGGTAAAGCTGGAACTGCTCTTCCTCGGTGGGAAAATCCTTGCGCAGCAAAAATTGAAATTCCGTGCGGTAGAGTCCGATATTTTCAGCGCCGTATTTCTTGACCAGATCCATGTCCGACAACAGTCCGATATTGGCCCCCAGGCTCACGCTGAGACCGTCTCTGGTAACGGCCGGCAGATCTTTGATTAATCGGCGCTGCCGGCTCAGCTTTTCTTCCTCATCCTGGCGACGCTGGTATTCCTCACGTATTTCAGGCGGCGGATTGGCAAAAACAAAGCCCGACATGCCGTCGACAATCAGCCGATCCCCCTGCCGCACGGTCTCGATGACGTCATCCACGCCGATGACAACGGGAATTTCAAAAGATTTGGCCAAAATAACCGTGTGAGACGTCCGGCCGCCTTTTGAAAGCACCATGCCCTTGAGTGCCGGTTGACGGATGGCGAGCAGATCCACGGGAGAGATATCCGATGCGATAATGACGGTGGGTCTTTCAAATGTTGACGGAAAATCACTGTCGGCGCCGATGAGATTGGCCAGCACGCGCCTGCCGATATCGAGCACATCCGCGGCGCGCTCGCTCAAATAGGAATCCGCAAATCCCCGGAAAACATCGACGTATTCAAAAATAACCTGTTTAAGCGCATATTCGGCACTGCTCCCCGACGCAATACGGTTGAAAATTTTTTGCTTAAGGGACGGATCAGAAAGAAACATCAAGTGGGCATCGATTACGGCCGCCTCTTCCGGCGAGAGTTCCCTGGCCATTTCCATAACGCGCCTGATCTGCGCGTCCGATGCCGCAATGGCTGTTTCCAGGCGGCTTTTTTCCGAAGCCGGCTGTTCAGATACCCCATGGCGTATCTGATCGAAATCGATACTTTCCGGCAGATAATGCGCGTACCCGTCTGCCACACCAGGGGATACGGGATCTCCCCGGAGATAATTGCGGTGATAGGGCCGCCGGCCCGAGGATTGCGGATCACCCGGTGTATCCGTTGGACCCGGCATTGCGGCGCCGTTGCGCTCACGGGACTGGTTGGCCAGCAGGCCGGTGTAGGCCACGGTGGCGGAAATCTGGCTGGCGATGTACTCGAAAATCGGAATATGGTCGGATGGGATCCCGTCTTCGGAAAGCGTCTGAATCACCAGCACGCCGAGAATCTGCTGGTGGTATTTGAGTGGCAGACCGAGAAAGGTGCGGTACGCCTCTTCACCGATGCCCGGGTAATGTTTGTATCGCGGGTGGGTTGACGGATCCACAACGAACACCGGATGCATGGTTTCAATGGCCAGGCCGGTCAAACCCTGGTCCACGCGCATGGATATGGCGCCGACCGGTTCCGTCTTAAACCCCACGTTGGCCTCGAGAACCAGCCGTTTTTCCGCAGGATGGTAGACGTAGACGGAACAGACATCCACGGAAAACCGCTGTGCGACAAGAGCAACGATCCGGTTGAGGGTATGCTCGGGGCTGCCGGAGTCCGCGATGATCTGGAAAATTTCCTCGAGTATGCTGATATATTGCCGATGCATGAGATGTTTCGGTAACCACTGTCTGAAATTTTTTAAACGGATAATATGATAGTCTCGTAAAAAGTCGCCATCGGACGGCCTTGTAAAAAGTTCAAGATCAAGGCTTGCGCAATATCGAAGAATGCAGCGTACTTAGCGTACGT